>JACOEM010000019.1 GCA_024998565.1 Nitrospira sp. | reverse complement strand
CCCTTGATCGTGGTCGTGTTGTTATGCCAACGATGGATTGTGAGCGGGCTATCCGCCGGGGCTGTAAAAGGCTAGCAGGCTATCCAGAACGATCGCCAACTTCGTTCTCGGTCGCACGTCTCCCTGCAACGTACCAGGAGGGCGCGCTTCAGTCGCCGTGTTTCCTGCGGCCTTGCTGGACGGCCGTTCTGAATGGCCTGCTTGTGAGCACCATGCGATTCGAAGGGAACCATCATGGCTGAATTGGAACTGCGGGGTGTTTCAAAATCGTTCCATGACCAGCCCGTGCTGCGCGATATTTCGCTGCAGGTTCCGGATGGGAGCTTCACGATTCTGCTTGGGCCTTCCGGTTGTGGCAAATCGACGCTCCTGCGCATTATCGCCGGGCTCGAATCCCAGACGTCGGGGCAGGTGCTCATCGACGGAAAGGAGGTCGATCACTTGCCGCCCGCGAAGCGTGATATTGCCATGGTGTTTCAGCAGTACGCGCTCTACCCGCACCTTTCCGTTCGCGAGAACCTCGCCTTTGCGCTAAAGATGCGCCGAGTCCCGCGCGACACGATTGAAACCCGCATCGCCGAAGCCGCGCAGCTCCTGGAAATTGAGCCCCTCCTCGACCGCAAACCAAAAGACCTGTCGGGCGGGCAGCGGCAGCGCGTCGCGATGGGGCGGGCCATCGTGCGTAAGCCGAAGCTGTTCCTGTTCGATGAACCGCTCTCTAACCTGGATGCACAACTGCGCACCTCGATGCGTATCGAACTCAAAAAGCTGCAGCAGCGTCTGCAGGCCACCATGATCTATGTCACCCACGATCAAGTGGAAGCCATGACGCTGGGCGACCGCATCGTGGTCATTGAGGGCGGCCGCATCCGACAAGCTGATGAGCCCCATCGCACGTACGCCGCACCAGCCGATCCCTTCGTCGCCTCTTTTATAGGAACACCCCCGATGAACCTCTGGGAAGGCAGCCTCATGACAGAAGGCGGAAAGACCGTCCTCAAAGGCAACGGCCTAACCTTCCCGCTTCCGGCTGGGCTGGCCTCATCTCATTCGACGAAGAAATCCGCCGTCACGCTCGGAATCCGCCCGGAAGACATCGCGCTCCGGGAGTTGCCTGAAACGCTGCAGGTAACAGGAACGGTGGAACTGGTGGAGGATCTCGGGGCGGACCTGCTTCTGCATTGCCGGGTCGGCGAGCGTCGCCTCGTGGTGCGTACGGCCCGCCGCGCCGACAGAGTGCAGGGACAAACAGTGACACTCTTTTTTCCAATCGATAAACTGCATCTCTTCATCGACAACCGCCGTTTCGACCCGCCCACCACCAGGCCCACTTGACTGTGCCCCGGGCTCTCTTATCTCTTTCATAAGGACAACGGCGGCGGAAGAGAAAAACCATGAGTTCGCTTGCAATGCGTCCGGAGACCTCGTAAGCTCCGGAAAGGATTGCACTCTTCGTCTGCGCGCATCGAATGATTCTCCACGGATAGACCCTGATGGCCACATCTCAACGCGGTTATTACGACATCCTCGGTGTGCCACGGAACGCGACGGCCGACGACATCAAGAAGGCCTTTCGCCGCCGCGCCCGTGAAATCCATCCCGATCTCCATACCGGCACAAAAAAAACGGAGATGGAGAAGAAGTTCAAAGAATTGAACGAAGCGCACGAGGTACTGTCGGACCCGGACAAGCGAAAGAAATACGACCAGTACGGCTCGAACTGGGAACAGGCGGAAGCCTATGAGCAGGCGCGCCAACAGGCCGGCGCCCAAGCGGGACGTGGCGGCCAGGCCGGCGGATTCAGCGGCGACTTCGGCGATATCTTTGAGACCTTTTTCGGCGGACGGGGCCGTGGCGGAGGAACCTCGTCGGGATTCGCCGTCGATGGGGAAGATCTGGAAACCGATGTCCATCTCACCATCCGCGACGTCCTGACCGGGGTCACCCGGCGCATCGATCTCACCGAACGCGTCACCTGCAAGGCTTGCGGCGGCAGTGCCATCGTGCGCGGCCGTCCCTGTGTCGTGTGCGGCGGCGCCGGCACCCAGGCTGAAAAACGCACGATCGAAGTCCGCATTCCGGCCGGTGTGCAGAATGAGACCCGTGTCCGCCTGGCGGGCAAGGGACAACCAGGCATCAATGGAGGCAAACCGGGAGACCTCTATCTGCGCGTCCATATCCAGGCCAACGGCGTCTTTCGCCAAAAGGGATTCGATATTCAGGTCACCCTTCCTGTCTGGCCATGGGAGGCGGCGCTGGGCGCTGAAGTGATGGCTCCGACCCTGACGGAACCGGTGAAGGTGAAAATTCCCCCGGGCAGCAAAGCCGATAGCAAGCTTCGGCTGAAGGGCAAGGGCCTCCCGACCTCGACCGGTGAACAGGGAGATCTCTTCCTGAAGCTAAAAATCGTCATGCCCACCGGCATTTCCGACGAAGAGCGGGCGCTCTACGAACAGTTGAGCCACGCCCGCCACAGCGATCCCCGGGCCGAGATCATCGCCGCATCGAGACGCAGTTCATCCTGAGTAGCGCAGCCCCGAGCCGATCCCTTCTATGACTATCGCCGAATACGCGCTCCTCGCGTTCAGTTCGCTTTTCGTGATTGTCGATCCCATCGCCGTGGTCCCGGCCTTCCTCGCCATGACCCCGCGGGATTCCGTGGCGCAGCGGCTCCGGACTGCGCGCGTCGCCTGTCTGGTGAGCGTCGCCCTCCTCACGGGATTCGCCCTGTTCGGGCAAACCATCCTCAAATTGCTGGGCATTACCTTGCCCGCGGTGCAGATCGCCGGCGGGCTGATCCTATTACTGGTCGCGCTGGACATGTTGAGGGCGCAACGGTCCACGGTGCAGGAAACGGCGGCGGAAACGGCGGCCGGCACCAACAAGGACGACATCGCCGTCACCCCGCTCGCCATCCCCATGCTGGCAGGGCCGGCCGCAATCTCGACGATCATCCTGCTGGAAACGCAGGCCACCACATGGATGTTGCATGCCGTATTGTTGGGATGCCTTGTACTGATCGGGTTGGCGAGTTACATTATATTAGCGATCGGCGCACGCAGCGCGAAGTGGCTCAATCCCATTGCCGAGAAAATCATTTCCCGGCTGATGGGCCTGTTGCTCGCCGCGCTGGCCGTTCAATTTATGGTGAACGCCCTCACCGGAGACCAAGGGCTGTTACGCGGGTTGACCGGACATTAATCGCTCTCAAACTGAAGGAGGAACGAATGACGACGAAACTGTTCACATTTGCCACCGCTTCGGCCATCGCCTGCGCGTTGACGATCTCCCCCGCCTGGGCGAACCCCGAAGGTGGATATGGCGGACACGGCGGCGGCTACGAGAAGGGCCAGCACGGCATGGGCGCCGCAATGATGGAAATGATGATGCACGGCGGCGCAGGCCACCTCATCCGTCACCTCTTGAAGCATGAAAAGGACATCGGATTGAGCGCCGACCAGGTCGCCAAGCTCAAGGATCTCCAACTCAACCTCGATAAGAACCGGATCAAGATGGAAGCCGACATCCAGGTCGCCGAACGGGAAGTGAAGGCACTGAACGACGATGAGAAGTCGGATTTGTCCGCCATCGAAGCCAAGCTCAAGCAAAGCGCCGACGTGCAGATCGGACTCCGCGTGCTGTCGATCAAGACCAGACGGGAAGCCCTCGCACTGCTGACCCCGGAACAACGCGCGAAGGAACAGGCCGAGCACGAGAAGATGATGCAGCAGCACAAGGGCGCGGGCCAGGCCGCTCCCCACGGCAAGAATCCGCATGGCGGCAACCCCCACGGCGCGAACCCGCACAGTGCCAATCCGCACGGCGAGGCGAAGCCCCAATAACCCTACACCCTGCATAGAACCGGAGGTCACACATGATCAAGCACGTTGCAGTACCCGCCCTGATGGTCGCGGCACTCTGTGTCACGAGCACTCCTGCCTGGAGTGACAAGGGGCACAAAGGCAAGGATGAGAAGTGTGACGCCGCCGAGTTGGTGAAGGATGCCAAGGTCACCATCGACCAGGCTATTAAGACCGCGCTGGATGCGATTCCCGGCCGTGCCGTCGAAGCCGAGCTCGAAAAGAAGCACGACAAGACGGTCTGGGAAGTCGAAGTGCTGGGAGCCGACGGCAAAATGACGGAAGTTCACATCGACGCGGGCACCGGCACCATCATCGATAAGGAAGACAAACAAGCGAAGCACGAGAAGAAGGGCAAGAAAGAGAAGCACTAAGGTTCCTGCGGCAGGGTCGTGCTTCAGATACGATCCTGCCGCATTCGTCTCAACCCGTCCCGATTCATCTGCCCCACCCGTTCCCCTGCTTGCCATTTCCAAGCTCAGCGACGGCCGATCTCCAGACCGGCGGATTGACCCTTTGCGCTCATCTATGCGAAAGTTTGCGATCCAATCTGCACACGCTCCATGCTGAACGGCAGTCTTCCGATCCCGTAAATGAAGGAGTTTCCATGACGATCGACCCACGACACAAAAGCCACAACTTGCTCGACGGACCAGGCCGCGCACCGGCCCGCGCCATGCTGAAAGCCGTCGGATTTACCGATGCCGACCTCGAACGCCCGCTGATCGGCGTCGCCAACACCTGGATCGAGGTCATGCCCTGCAACTTTCACCTCCGCCGATTATCGGAACGGGTGAAGGCCGGTATCCGCGCGGCAGGCGGCACCCCGATCGAATACAACACCATCGCGGTGTCGGACGGCATTTCCATGGGCACCGAGGGGATGAAAGCCTCGCTCATCAGCCGGGAAGTCATTGCCGACTCCATTGAACTGGTCGCCCGCGGGCATTTGCTCGACGGGGTCGTGGCCCTCTCGGGATGCGACAAGACCATTCCCGGCACTGTCATGGCGCTCTGCCGTCTGAACGTCCCATCCCTCATGATCTACGGCGGCTCCATCATGCCGGGACAGTTCCAGGGACACGACGTGACGATTCAGGACGTGTTCGAAGCGGTCGGCAAACATGCCGCCGGCACCATGACGAATGCGGAACTCAAGGATCTCGAAGACCATGCCTGTCCGGGCCCCGGTGCCTGCGGCGGCCAGTTCACCGCCAACACGATGGCCATTGCATTTGAATTCCTCGGCATCTCGCCGATGGGACGCAACGGGGTCCCAGCCATGGATGCGCGCAAGGACGATGTGGCGTTCGAGTGCGGCAAATTGGTCATGGATCTGCTCAAGAAAGACATTCGCCCCAAACAGATCATCACGCGCCGCTCGATTGAAAATGCCATCGCCGCCGTCGCGACGACCGGTGGATCGACGAATGCCGTGTTGCACCTGCTGGCCGTGGCACGCGAAATGGGGGTGCGCCTCACCATCGACGATTTCGACAAGATCAACCGGAAGGTGCCGTTGCTGGCCGATCTGAAGCCGGGCGGTCATTTCACCGCGGCGGATCTCTACGCGGCCGGTGGCACGACCCTGGTGGCGAAACGCCTGATCGATGCGAAGATCCTGCACCCGGACCAGATCACCGTTACCGGACGGACGATCGGCGAAGAGGCCAACGCCGCCACCGAAAAGCCGGACCAACAAGTCTTACGGCCGCTGTCCAAACCGATCAAGCCGACCGGCGGCCTGGTCATTCTGAAGGGCAACCTCGCGCCGGAAGGTTGTGTCGTGAAAGTCGCGGGCCATTCCATCCTGCATTTCAGCGGACCGGCCAAGGTGTACGAACGCGAAGAAGATGCTTTCAAGGCCGTACAGGCCGGGAAGATCAAAGCCGGGGATGTGGTCGTCATTCGATACGAGGGCCCCTCGGGAGGCCCGGGCATGCGGGAAATGCTCGGCGTGACGGCCGCCATCGTCGGAGCAGGACTCGGCGACTCCGTCGCCTTGCTCACAGACGGTCGCTTCTCCGGAGCCACCCACGGCCTGATGGCCGGACATGTCGCGCCGGAAGCCATCAAGGGTGGTCCGATCGCGGCGGTGAAGACCGGCGACATCATCACCTTCGACATCACGAAGCGACGCCTCGACGTCAACGTGACTCAGAAGGAACTGGCCGCGCGCCTGAAGAAGGTGAAGCATCCGTCCCCTCGCTACCTGTCCGGCGTGATGGGGAAATACGCCCGCCACGTCTCTTCCGCCTCCGAAGGGGCGGTGACCACCTAACCATGGTAATTCGGTCTCGATGGGGTCTCGTGGCGGCGCTCTGCGCCGCCGCCTGCCTCTTCGGGCCAAGCGGTAGCGACGCCGGTGAGCCGCACCAGGCCCCGTGCGCAGATTGGCAGAGTCGCCACCCCGAATGGATCTGGTGCGATGATTTCGAGATCGACCGTTTAAGCCACTACTTCGAGTACGACATCCGGCACGGTCGGTTCGTCCGCGAAGCCGGGGCAGGGGTCGACCGCTCAACCGGCATGCGAGCAGAATACCTGCCCGGCGATCCTCACGGGGGTTCCCTTCACCTGGCGTTCGGCAAGACCCCAAGCGACTATATGAAACCAGTCGATGCCGGGACGGCCAAATACCGCGACATCTACTGGCGGTTCGATCTGCGGCTTCAGCCCGGCTGGACCGGCGGTGGCGCCGACAAACTCACCAGAGCCACGATTCTCTCCAGCGACCGGTTTGCACAAGCCGCCATCGGCCACCTGTGGAGCGGAGCGCTGCCCGATTCAGATCCCGACCGGCTCTACATCGACCCGGCGTCCGGAACCGACGAGTTCGGTGAGTTGCGCACGACCACGTACAATGATTTCCCCCGCCTGCGCTGGCTCGGAGCGGCCGGCGGGCAGACGCCGCTGTTCAGCCCGCCTAACATCGGAAAGTGGTTGTGCATCGAAGTCCACATGAAGCTGAACCACGGCGATGCCGGCGACGGCATTTTGGAATATTGGCTCAACGATCGACTCGACGCGCAACGAACCGGAATCAATTGGATCGGCACCTATCGTGACTACGGCATTAACGCGGTGTACCTGGAGCAGTATTGGACCTCCGTCCCGTTTGCTCAGATTCAACAGCGATACTTCGATAACTTCGTGGTCTCCACCGCCCGCATCGGATGCGCCCTGTGACACCGGCTGCCATGTGGACAGTCCGGCAGCATGGTAAAAAATTAACCGATTCTTGATCCGCCGTTTCGCACGGCTGAGATACACTGCCGACCCACTGGTTATGTCATCGACACAGACACCTTCAGAAGATCAGCCCCACGCATCGACGCCGAAGACGAGGGCGCACCGGCCGGCTACGAGTGACCTTTCCCGGCCGGAATGGTACCTGAATCGCGAGCTCAGCCTCCTGGAATTCAACCGGCGTGTCCTCGATCTGGCGAAAGATCAAAAGGTCCCGTTGCTGGAACGATTGAAGTTCCTCTGCATCGTGAGCTCCAATCTCGACGAGTTCTTCGAGGTCCGCGTGGCGGGCCTGAAGGAACAGGTAACCCATGGAGTCGAACAACGGGGCGCCGACGGACTGACCCCGTCCGAACTGCTGGCCCGCATTGCCATGCTGACGCACCAACTGGTACACGAGCAATACGTCGTCCTCAATCAATCACTGATTCCCCAGCTGGCCGACCAACGGATCCGGTTTCTCAAGCGCGCCGATTGGATGCCGTCGCACATTCGCTGGATGCGCCGGTTTTTTTCGCGCGAACTGCTCCCGCTTCTGAGTCCGGTGGGCCTGGATCCCGCGCATCCTTTTCCGAAACTGCTCAACAAGAGTCTCAATTTTCTGGTGACGCTGGAGGGAACCGATGCCTTCGGTCGGCCCAACGGAACCGCCATCGTCCAAGTCCCGCGGTCGCTCCCGCGCGTGATTCACCTGCCGGTGCGCAATGCCGCCTGGCCTCACGACTTTGCCTTTTTGTCGTCGGTGATCCATGCGTTCGTGCACCAGCTTTTTCCCGGCATGCACGTCACCGGGTGTTATCAATTCCGCGTCACACGGAACAGTAACCTCTTCGTGGATGAGGAGGACGTCGACGATCTTCGGCGTGCACTCGAAGGTCAGCTGCCCGAGCGGCGTTTCGGCGACGAGGTGCGGCTGGAAGTGGCGGACAACTGCCCACCCGATCTCGTCTATTTCCTGCGCGAACAGTTTCATCTCGATGCGCGCGACGTGTATCAATGCCATGGGCCGGTCAATCTGCATCGACTGATGGCCGTGCCCGACCTGGTGGATCGGCCCGATTTGAAATTTCAGCCCTTCACCCCCGGCATCCCCACGACGCCGGTGCCGAGCGAAGACTGGTTCGACGCCATCAGGCAAGGCGACATCCTGCTGCATCACCCCTATCAGTCCTTCGCGCCGGTAACCGAGTTTCTCCGCCAGGCGGCCACAGACCCGCACGTCCTCACCATCAAGCAAACCCTCTATCGCACAGGGGCGGATTCCGCCATCGTGCAATCCCTGGTGGATGCGGCGCGAGGCGGGAAAGAAGTGACCGTGGTGATCGAACTGCGCGCCCGTTTCGACGAAGAGGCCAACATCGAGCTGGCGCACGATTTGGAGGAGGCCGGCGCCCATGTGGTGTACGGTGTGGTCGGACACAAGACCCACGCAAAAATGAGTCTCGTGCTTCGACGGGAAGGCCGGATGCTGCGGAGCTACACCCACCTCGGAACCGGCAACTATCACGCCCGCAATGCGCGGCTCTATACCGACTTCGGATTACTCACCTGCGATGCGGCAATCGGACGGGACGTCCGCACGGTATTTCAACAACTGACCTCCTTGGGACGTCCGGGGCGGCTCAAACATCTTCTTCAATCGCCCTTTACCCTGCATGCCACATTGTTGAAATGGATCGGGCGTGAAACCGACAGGGCCAAGCAGGGCCGGCCGGCCCACATCATCGCGAAGATGAATGCGCTCCTGGAGCCCCACATCATCCGGGCCCTCTACAAGGCCTCTCAAGCCGGAGTGAAAATCGACTTGATCGTCCGGGGTCCCTGCGCCTTACGACCCGGCATCGCGGGTCTCTCGGAACACATTCGGGTACGTTCGATCATCGGGCGATTCCTCGAGCATAGCCGGATTTTCTATTTCCTCAACGACGGCGACGATCGGGTCTTTCTCTCGAGCGCCGATTGGATGGATCGCAATTTCTTCCGGCGCATCGAAGTCGCCTTCCCTGTTCTGGATAAGACATTACGTCAGCGCGTGATCGACGAAGGGCTCCGTCCCTACCTCGAAGACAATACCCACGCCTGGATTCTCCATCGAGACGGAACCTACAAGCGGCAGACGCCAGGACGCCGGGCCGCTCGTTCGTCCCAGCAATGGCTCATGAACAAGCTCGTCACCTAATGCCTCCTGCCGACGCAGCCGCTCGTCGTTATTAACCCCTCCTTAACCGCTCGCTGATACGGTTGTCACTTCAGCCGCCTATGCTACGGGCAGGACCATGAGGAGGGGAGCCCCATGAGTGTCACGCAGGTCGTCCGACTCCATCCACGCCACCGGGCCTTTGCCTCGTTACGCACGCACCTGCTTCGAAGCCGCCGCACGCTCTTCGCACAGGTCATGTCCCGACCGCTGCCGCAAACAGAACAAGGCCTGCCTGCTGATGTCCTCGATCTGGCCGCCTGCGAACAGGAGCGGATGATCGACGACCTCATCGCACAACGGGCCTATGCCAAACTGAGGCAGATCGAACGCGCCCTCAACCGCATGCTCGACACCTCATACGGCATCTGCCATCGCTGCCGAACGGACATCCCCCTGTCACGACTCCGCGCGCAGCCCGATGCGATGCTCTGTGTCACGTGTAAAAGCCTGGCTGAAGAACGTGCTTCGCTGCGGAGCACGGCATGGAGACTCGACAAGCCCGCCGAGGAGGTCTACCGATCCTAACATGAGGCTATCGATTGGGAGCTGAGCTGCGTCCACCTCTCCGCACCTCTCTCCCGGGCTGTTCCCCTCTTCTGAGCCGGAGCGGAACAGCCCACCCATTTTGACTCGAAACCGAGCGCCTACGAGGACGCGCCCCTGACCCTACACAGGTCCAAGCCTGCCTGCTCACCCGATCATTGATAGAGAGAAACAGTCAGGACAGGTAGAGCGGAATAATCGGGGAGCGGTGAGTCGAAAGGCAAGGTTCCCTGACGATGACCGCATGACCAGGGTCAGACACCTCGGCATGGACAACCGACACGTCCCATCCTCAGTACGATGCCGTTGCGCGACCCTAGCCGCGTGCAACGATTGTTCAGGCCAGCGGATGCCCTCGCAACTAGGCCCGACTATTCATGAATGGTCGGGGCTAGAGCGCATCCGCAGACAGACAGTCGAGACGTTCTTGAACACAGCTTGTGCACAAGGTCGCGTGCGGCCGGTGTCTCAGTTGTATGAAGGGAATCTCCTTTCGACACTCCAGGCACAGGCCGTTGATCCTCGGCCTTGTCTGGCGGAGAGACAAAATATCCTGGCGGCGCGGACGAGACCGATACATCTGAATGCCTTGCCTTATGAGGCGCATAGGACTCCTCCTGTGCTGAGAGTAAGCGGGTCCTCATCAGACTACAGTGCAAAGGACACAGGCACGTCCGGGCAAGGTAAATTGTGTGTTAACAGGTGAGGATTGCCGGAGGAGTACGTTTGATTCTTCCGAAAGTTGCCCCTGCGTTCTGGACGCAGGGGCTTCGATTCAGGCCATCACACGATCGAGGCACACAACGGAGAGGCGCTGCATCGGACACATGCGTCACCATGGCCTACTTCGCTGCCACTCCACGCCGTTCGATCACCAGTGCCCAGGCCGGTTCAAGGTCGCGCTTGGCGGCAGCCAGGAACCGCTCTTCGGCGGCGGCGTCCCGACTCCCCTGCTTGACGCTGACCGTGTGCACGGCGAAATACGCCGGGGTACCGATCATCTGCAGTTCGGCTATGACCTGGGCCAGCGGCTTGCCCCAAAATGCTTCGAAGTAATGTTCCTGCACCGGATCGGCCGCCTTCTCCTGCAGGACCATCGTCGAGGCGCCGACTTCATATTCCCCCATAAAACTGATACTGCCGGGAACTACCGTCGTATCGCTTTGCTTCACGACCGTCTTGGGTAACAGGAATAACGTGACTTCGCGTACCTTACCGAATCCCTTCTCCGAGGTGCTGAATGCCACGGCCGCATACCGCCCGGGCGGGACATTCTGCACATAGACCGTCCCGCCTCCACCGGCCCCGGGAGGCGGAGCCAGAATGCTGGTCGGAATCAGCTTGGAGCCTTCGAAGAGATCGCGCTCGTTCTCGACCTTTACCAAATACAAACGATCTTCAGTGTTGGGCACCCAGGCCGGACTCTTGATTGTGATCCCGATGACCGCACTCTGCTGATCGACCGGCTTCGTAATGTGGACCGGGGAGACAAATTCACCCGCCAGACGCTGGAACTGTTTCTTCGGAGGTTTACCGGCACAGGCCCCGGTGGTCAAAACGACCAGGGTCAGCAGCGCAATCACTATTCGATTCATGGAGGTCCCTCTGGGTGGATCAAACTGACCGGTTCGCGGCCACAGTGTAGGGGATTGGGCGTACTGCCTCAAGCGATACTTCCGGCGAGTATCAGCCTCGAACCGATCTTCCATGCGAGAGACGGGCGGCAAATGCCGTGGTGAGCGTACGGGCAAGGGATGCGAATGGAGCAGATGTTTCAGCAGTGGGAGGCGGGAGAAACGGGCCGCACAGCGGCTACCCTATGGCACCGGCGCAACCGGAGCAAGCGGAACATCCGCAGCAGTTTTCCCCTGGCTCTGGTTCTCCAGTGAGAGCCGCTTCAAGACCGCCTTGGCTCGCTCCTCAAGACGCTCGGCTTCGCCGGACCGCTGCCTGCGCCTCAGCAAGGACGCATAACTCTTCAAGGCCTTCACGTAGGCCTCGCGATCATACCCGACGGACTGTTCATAGATCACCAGCGACTGCTTATAGAGATCTTCGGACTGTTCCAGCTTATTCTGCGATTGATAGAGTCCCGCCAGGTTTTTGAGTTCACCCGCGACGTGAGGGCTCTCCGCGCCCTGCTGCTTTTCCCGGATTGCGATCGCCTGCTGAAAGAGCGGCTCCGCCTGGGAGTAGAGTCCCTGCAACTCATAGAGTTGTCCCAAGCGACTCATCGCCTCGGCGGTATCGACATGGTCGTTGCCGAGAGACTTTTTAAAAATGCTGACTGCGCGTTGATACAGCACTTCGGCTTGAGGGTATTGATTTTGGGCCCGGTACGTATCCGCAAGATTCTCAAGATTCCTGGCCACGATCGGATGGTGAGGACCGAAGGCCTTTTCATGAATCGTCAAGGCCCGCTGATACAACGGCATCGCGCGAGCATGCTGCCCCTGCGCCTGATACATCTTCGCCAGGTTGTCGCGCGTGATGGCCGTCGTGCTGTGTTCCGGCCCGAGTTGTTTTTCAAGAATCCCGAGTGCGCGCTGCAAGACGGGCTCGGCGTCGGCGAAGCGTCGTTGATCCTGATAGACCACAGCAATATTGTTCAAACTCTCGGCTGTCTTGCTATGGTCCGCGCCGAACACTTGCTCGCGGATTTCCCGTGCCCGTTGATGAAGCGCTTCGGACTGTGTATAGAGTCCCTGCAGGCGGTAGAGTTCGCCCAGGTCGGTCAGGCTGGAAGCCGTCTCGGCGTGGGCGGGCCCATACACGCGCTCCCTGATCGCCAGGGCTTCCTGAAAGAGTGCTTCGGCGCGTGGAAACCGCCCCAACTCACGATTCACTTCGCCCAGCTGACTCAACGTCTCGGCCAAACGTTTCCCTTGTGGATCGAGCACCTCTGCTTCCTTGCGAGCAGCCACAAAGGATTCCTCCGCATGCGTGTAGTCGCCGGAACGCAGGGCGTGATTGCCTTCCTGCATGGCTGAACGCCAGCGCTGGTCTACCGCGCATCCTGAGACGACGCCCAGAAAGGCCAGACCGATGGTCAGCGCACGCGCATTCAATCCAATGTTCATGATGATCAACTCTTCGGTGGTGAGACGATTGCCGTTTGGGGACTGGCCTTGCTCGTAGAATACTCCTAAGACTTACCCCCTCTGACGCCTCAAATCAACCCCGCGAGGGCATCTTTTTCGACCCCTCCGGCATTCCTATATTTTTCAAGTACTTCCCGGAATACACTCATTTCGATCAGGTGGATGAATCGGCCCCGAGCCTATCATCAACAAGGATACGGACCATGCGGCAGAGACGGTTATCGTTTCTCGGAGGCGTGATCGACCTGAGGAGCCAGCTTTGCAATCCCGGAAGTATCGTAGGGAAGGACGCTGAACACCTTGGCGACATCAATAGCCGGCTTCCCGGGCCGCAGGATTTTCTGCGCGAGCGTCGCGAGCCAGGAGAGGGGAACCAAGACAAACCTCGGCAGCCAGACCACCGTGAGATCCGGGTTGGCTTGCCGGAGACGATCCAGCAGTTCCTGCTTGGTCGGTGAAACAGGATCGAGGAGGTTCAAGGGGCTGGGCACGTTGTCCCACGCGTCCGTCATCCAGCCAAGGAAGCGGCCGGCAAAACCGACATCTACCACACCCAGACGATCGCCCGGCGAACCGACGGCCACAAAGATATTTCCCAACCGCTTACCGAGCCGGCCCGGCGGGTCAAAATCGCGATAGTCGACCAATGCCCCGGGACGAATCACTTTCACGGAGAGACCGAGTTCTTTGCCGAGTTGAACCGCCAACCGTTCGGATTCCAACTTTCCCCAGACATAGGGACCGGACCCCTTGCTGTCCGGCTCCAACGGATGGTCGTCGCCGATGGGCCGGCCGTTGCCTTGCGCCAAGACGGCGAGACTGCTGACATGGACGAAGTGGGTAATCCCCGCCGCATCGGCACCGCGAACCATCTGTTCGGTGGCATCCAACGAGTTACGCTGATGCTCCGGCCACCCACCGGCGGTTTCTGCCGCGGCATGAATGACGGTATCCACCCCCTTGAACAGCTGCGCAGCGGCTCCCGTGGCCACATCGGCCACCACATATTCGGCACCCGCAATCCGCTCCCAGGGGGACGGCTCACGTCGCGCCACCACACGAACAGGGCGGCCGCGCGACAGCAGCGTCCGCACGATTTCTTTTCCGAGAAACCCGGTGCCTCCGGTGACCAGCACGCCCCGGCTCTCGACCGGCTTCGGCGCAGCGTCAGCCAGGGCCTTGGCCTCGCCGACCTTCAGGGCCTTCGCCACGCGCTCACAGATGCGCACGGTCTCCAGTAAACTCTCCGGCGACAAGGGCGACGGCCCGCCCGTCCGCGCGGACTCATAGAAAGCGGTAAACAGTTCGGCCAGCCCGGGATAACTTCGCTGACTCTTGAGGAATCGGTTCGCCATCGCGGAGGTCGTGCCGATCAGCAATTGCCAGGCCTGCCGGTAAGGCGCGAATAACTTATCGATGCCGGACGAGCCGGGACCGATGGCCCGCTGCGTGGTGCTGCGAACATAGTCGGCAAACAACGACCCGTTCTTCCCGACAACCCGCAGATAACTCTCCACCGGGCGCCCTTCGAGCGTCACGATCAACGTGCCGGTCACGCCGCCGCGCCGCACCAACGCGTGCACGGTTCCGGCCTGACTCACTTCCAAAGACAGCAGCTCGGTACGGCCCTCCCCGGCCTGCTCCAACACCTGCAGCAACAGATAGACCGGATGCGGCAGAATATCGAGCAATTGGTGGTCGGCGCGTAGCACCTTGCGGCCGCCCGGCGCATGACGCACGGTCCGGAAGGAAAAGTAGCTCTCGACGTGCACGACGCGCCCGATCGACGGCAAGTACTGGGTCAAGACCCGGGTGGGTGGTTCATACAACAGTTGATGGCCTGCACAGACACGGAGGCCTTTGCCGCCCGCCTCATCCAGGATCTGTTGCGCGTCCTCCACCGACTCGGTAAAGGGCTTCTCTACATAGATGTGGCATCCGGCCTTGATCGCCATGCGGGCCAACGGAGCATGAGTGGCCGGCGGGGTAATGATGTGCACCACATTGAGACGTTCAGAGGCAAACAGCTCCTCCGGCGTCTTGAAACAGCCGATACCCGGAACAATATCGCGCATCGCCGCTTGAGCGGCGTCGGACGGATCGGCCACCGCCACCAGTTGCACGCCGGGGCAGCGCAAAATAGCGCGGGCATGGTGCTGGGCATGACGGCCTGCGCCGATGAGCGCGATCCGCAACGGGCGCGAGTCTGGAGTTGTCAGAGTAGAGTTGGTCACAAGTCCTGCGTGAGTGTGCAGCGCTACTATAGTCTATTCTCACGCATTCTTGAAGCCTTCTCGAAAATTAGCGCAGGGAGGAAGACTGCGGCAATGAGCGACACGTGCGAGGGACCTCCGGTGAACGGGTTCACGCATGCCTCGAACTACTTATGCCTGCCGTCGCAAGGGAAACATTGATCCATACATTCCGGGCAAAGCCCGCCGTTGAACTGGATTGCCGATCGCTCGGCGATAAACGTGGCCAGGTCATACCACTCGCCGGACTCGTCCGGCACACGCTTGCACCAGGAACACAAATTGATAATTCCCTGCGGACGCCCGAGGCGCGCATCCATCTTCCAGAGCGTGTCCCCCTGCTTCTCAGAGGCCTGGAGGCCCCGTTCGCCGGATGCGGTCTCGTGAAACACCAGCACGGCGCCGAGCACGCTCCCTCCGTCGTCGGCGACCGGCGCCACGCTGCCGCGAATGGTTCGACGTCCACCCTGCTTGGAGATCAGCAGGGCTTCCTCGATCGCCACAATGCGCACTTGCGTCATCGCTTGCTGCACCGGACTCTCCGATTCATATCCCGGCCCGGCTTCGTGAAAACCCAGGAGCGCCGTCACGCCCATGCCTGCCGCATCGTCCTGACTCCACCCCGTCAGGCTCTCGGCGGCGGGATTCATATAGGCCACTCGCCCGCCGCGATCGGTCGTCACGATGCCGTCGCCGATGCAACGCATGGTCGTGGCAATCCACCGCAAGCGCTCGCGCATGTGCCGCTCATGCTGGGCACGATGCAGCGCCAGTTCAATCGTGGGCCTCAGTTCGTGTGCCTGATACGGCTTCAACATGTAGCCGGCCGGAGACGTCACTTTGGCGCGCTCCAGCGTGTGGTTGTCGGCATAGGCCGTGAGGTAGATGACCGGCACATCCTGTTTGCGCTGAATCTGGAGGGCGGTTTCCACTCCGTCCATTTTCCCCTTCAACACGATATCCATCAAAATCAGGTCGGGGTGCATATCGTCGGCTTTACGGATCGCTTCCTCTCCCGAGGTTGCCGTAGCCGGCACGCGATAGCCTAAGCGTTGCAGGCTCAACTGAATGTCCTTTGCCACAACGGGTTCATCTTCCACGATCAAGATGCTGGCTGGCTCCATGGCGTTCACACCCTTTCTGAATATTGCAGTTGCTGAAAGCGAATCTGCCATTCTGTACCGGCGCCACTGCGGAGTTCCGTGCTGCCGTCCAGCTTCTCTGCCAGCAGCGTCACAAGTTCCAACCCCAGTGAATCGGGATTGTTCAGCACGCCGTCCTTGGGAATTCCGATCCCGTAGTATAAGCGGAACGGGCATCATCGTTCGTTCAGATCTCCCCTAGAATGC
>JACOEM010000018.1 GCA_024998565.1 Nitrospira sp. | reverse complement strand
AAGCGCGTGATACACATACGTCAGAAAGACATAGGTTCGAGCCGAGGGTGTCTCCCGCACCGCCGCCTGACAGGCCTCGACCGCCTGACGGTAGTCAGCGGCTTTGAGAAACACCGCGGCGCGTTGAAGATGCGATGGCTGCTCCGCCGCCTCCAACTGAGCCGGGACCGCCCCCTGCACCGCGCTCCACAAGCATACCCCGATCAACAGGAAGAGCTGGTTTCGTCGCATGAGGATGCGCCTCCCTCGCCGTCTCCGCATCGCGCTTCGGGCCGTCTAATTTCGACCCGTCAGGCGAGACTTTGCGGCTCAATACCGACCCATCGGCATCGACTGCACCGGCATCGGATTCAGGGTTCGTCCATAGGGGCCACCCGGCGCTGCCCAGGGCAAGCCGCGATCCCCGACCAGCAATGGACCCAAAATCGTGCGCGCCACAATCGTGCCGAAGTTCTCTGTCCAGCCGATGCCGGTCATGCTCAGCATGAAGGAGTAACTCTGGCGGTCCGGGAACTGCAGATAGTACAACCCGAGCGACCAGCACTTGCACGGATTCTGATACAAGGCGACCACATCGTATTCCGGACTGCGTCCGCCTTTGACATCGTAATAGCCCTTGGCGCCGACGGTCCAGCCCCAGGGTGTTCGGAATCCACCGCCGGCGGTGACGAACTGGATCTCCTCGGTGGGAGCATAGACCTCATTGAACGAGACCGGGTTCCAAATATCGCCGCGCCGGACCCGGTTGCCGTCACGACTGAACCGTTGCCCGACCTCCACGTACCAGTAGTTGGATTGCTGCACGCGAAGATCGGTATTCCACTGGCTGAACGTCCCCCGGTAGGGATCGAGAAAGGCATCGACCGTCAGATAGGAATTCGTCGGCGGCAACATCTGTCCGCCGGTCACATTCTTTCCGAGCGCTTCGTTGACACCGGGTGGACGAAAGAATTCCGGGGCGGTATTCCCGATCACAGCCCGTAGCCACAAGTCGGACAGTTTTCGCCCCTGCACCTCCACCGTCGCCGGCTGCAAGGGCTGCGTGAGAGATCCCAGAAACGGTAACACCCCGGGAGCAAACTCCCGCGCGCGGGTCTGCACCCCGCCCACGTGATAACTCTGCGCCAGGGTCAGGTCGAGCCAATTGAACGATTGGCCGTTCACCTGCTGTTCGAGCAACTTGGTCCGGAGTGAATAGGTCAGGAGGTTCTTCTTCGGGATGTCGTCGACTTGATCGATCTGGGCGATCTGAGACTGGTTGCTCCCCGGCACGTATTCATACATCACACTGGGTTCGATCGTGTGCAGGAAACTCCCGCCATCCCCCCCGGTATACCGGCGGCTCAGCCGGGAGGAGGCATCCATGGCCGCCCAAAACGTCTCGCGGTGGAGAGGACTGGCCTCCTGAATGCCGCGCGTATAATAAACTTCCTTGAATTTAAAATGCGGCGTCAACCCGATCACATGCCCGACATCGATCACATCAGTGGTGACGCCGGGCATAAAATCCATGCGATTCACCGCGAATCCCTGCTCGCGATAAAAATTCACAAAGTTACTGTCGAGGTTCATGAGCAGCGGCAGCCCGAACGCCGACGTATTCGGCAACACATAGCCGACCTCCGGCAGGCGTTGGAACGTGTCGGGACCGCCGGAGTTCAACGGCTGGAGGTACTGGCCCAGAAAATAAGCGCTGCCGTAGGGCAGGCGTTGCGTCGCCAGCAATGTGGATTCGCCGCTGGGAGAGGCCCGCTGGGCTCCTGAATTGCTCAACTGTTGGAGATACTGCCGATCCGACACAAACGACGCCTGGCCTCGTACCAGCAGTGTGTCCGTGACCTGTTGGACATGCTGGCCGCTGATCAAGCCTCGCAAGCGCCGCTCATCCGAGGCGGTCTGATCGACGCCCGACACATTCGGCAGCTTCGTCTGCTGCAGAAAGCTGGCAAACCACTGCCCGCTCGACCGCCGGTCCAAATAATAGCGATAGGTAAAATCGCTTCCGTACCCGAGATCCGAATAATACGAAGGTGCGATCGTCAGGTCCTGGCTGGGGTTAATGGCCCAGAAATAGCCCTGCTGGTAGTGCAGCCCGAAGCGGTTGTCGTAGCCGGGCGTGGGAATGAGGAACCCGCTGTGACGATTACTGAGCGGATAGGTGAGGGTCGGCACCGGGATAATGGGCGTATCCCGCATGCAGAGCCACGCCCGCTTCATCCCGATACTTTCGCCCGTGTTCACATCGAGATCGTCGAACTTGAATCGCCACGCCGGCACTTCGCCGTCTTTGGCGTCACAATTCGTGAACGTCCCCTCTTTGATGCGATAGTGATCCTCGGACAACCTGCGGATGCTGCGACCGGTAAAAAACGAGTTGCTCGGCCGGACATACATCGACCCATGGGTGATGACTCCGGCTTCGGTATTCACGTTCAACTCCAGCCGCTCCGACTTCAGATCGGAACTCGGGTCGAAGAAATGCACATGCCCGGTCGCCACTAAGGTACCCGGCAGCGAATTGATCGTGACATGATCGGCCGTGAGACGAAACGAGCCTTGCGTCACCACCACCGACCCGTCCGCCTCGTACACCTCCTGCTCCTGTAGGTGGTCGATGCGTTCAGCCGTCACGGTGAGAGGCTGGTTGCTCGGTGAGGCGGTGGTCACCGTTGATTGCGCCGAGACGGATTCGACCAGCAGGAACACACTGAGCAGGAGAGTCAGGAAGACAACCGGGAACGGACAACCAGCCGTCCGTTGCCGTATGGAAGCCGAGTAGCGGTCTGGCCCCATCTCAACCACGAACAGGTGAGAGGGAACACCCTCGGAGGAGGGCCTTGATCTCGCCGACCAGCATCAAGGAGCCCGTGACACAAATCAGATCGGACGGAGCGGCGGATTGCTTCGCGGCAGTCAGCGCATCGGCTGGCGTGGCCGCCACCTGGGCGGACGGCGCACAGTCTTGCAGCAGCGTGCGCAATTCGGAGCCAGTGGATGCACGCGGCAGATCCGCCTGTGTCAGGATCAACGTATCTACCTGGGACAACAACGGCGCAAGAAATTCGCGTGGATGTTTGTCGCGCATCATTCCGACGATCAGCCTGATCCGCGCTCCGGGCCGGCCACGCCGCCAATCGGCGAGGTACCCGGCCAGCACAGCGGCAGCAGCGGGATTGTGCGCCCCGTCCACCATGACTGTCGGCAACTCGGCGACCGTTTCCAACCGGCCTTCCCAGGCAACATGCTGTAATCCACTGCGCACCGCCGTCTCAGACACGGTAAGCCCGCGCTCGCGGGCGAGTTCGATCAAGGCCAGGGCGCAGGCGATATTGTCCAGTTGAAACCGTCCCTGGAGCGGGCAGGAGAGATGATCGTAGTGCGAAGACCTGCCGACATACCGGCAATCAGCCGTTGAAGGGCCGTCACACTGAAACTCGCGCTCCAAACAATAGACGGGAGCCTTCACCTCCGACGCGCGCTGTTCAATGCCCAGGCGAGTCGAAGATTCGATGCGACCGAGCACGACCGGCACGGCTGGTTTCACAATGCCTGCCTTCTCGAACGCGATCGCCTCCAACGTGGACCCGAGGTAGGCCTCATGGTCCAAGCCGATCGTCGTAATGGCGCAGGCCAGCGGCTCTACCACATTGGTGGCGTCGAAACGTCCGCCCAACCCCACTTCGAGCACCGCCACATCCGCCCGGCAGTCCGCAAAATACTGGAACGCCAGCGCCGTCGTGAACTCAAAAAACGTGGGGGCAAGATCAGGCGCAGCGGCACCCCGTAAGGTCTCGACCAGTCTGCCGACCGTCTCCTCCGGAATCATCACACCGTTGACACGGATACGTTCACGGAAGTCGATCAGATGCGGCGACGTGTAGAGCCCGACCCGATATCCGGCAGCCTGCAAGATGGCCGCAGTCATCGCCGCGGTAGAACCTTTCCCGTTCGTCCCGCCGATGTGGAGCACCGGATAACAACGATGCGGCTCCCCCACTCTGGTAAGCAGGGCACGAATCGTCTCCAGTCCCAACTTGATGCCGTGCTGCTGGAGGCCGTAGAGAAATTGGACGGTGGCGGAATAGGTCATCGTGGTCATTCGTGCGAACTCGCCTGCGCTAGAAGACTGCGGGAAAATCCACTTTTGCAACAGACAGCGCGATCAAGTCACGTAGCATGCTGGAATTGGAATTACCAGCAGGATGCGCAAAAAGGTCGTCCAGCAAGGCCGCAGCGAGGTCCGCGACGCGAAGAGTAATGAGCGTCACGTCTGCGAACGGGCGCGAGTCGGTGAGCGCCCAGTGTCCTAGAGGCGAATCGTTCATTCGTACCCGCCCACCCACGAGCCTGCCAAGACAGGCTCGTGTCCCGTGTCGTACGGTGAGCCTCTGAGCGACGCGAGAACGCCACTGGCGGACGTTTTCCGCATCCTGCTAGAAGTGGCCGACCAGCGTGCTCACCGCTTCCTTCAACTGTTTCCGTTCGACGATCATGTCGATCATGCCGTGATCCAGCAAGAACTCGGCCCGCTGAAACTGATCCGGCAATTGCTGTTTGATGGTCTGCTCGATGACGCGCGGACCGGCAAACCCGATCAGCGCCTTCGGCTCGGCAATAATGACGTCTCCCAGCATCGCAATGCTCGCGGTCACTCCGCCGAACGTCGGGTCCGCCAAGATGGAGATGAACGGCACCTTCGCCTCTCCCAACTTCGCCACCGCTGCGGACGTCTTCGCCATCTGCATGAGCGACAGGATGCCCTCCTGCATGCGGGCGCCGCCCGAGGCCGTCACGAGGATCAACGGCATGCGCCCTTCCAAGGCCCGATCGACGGCGCGGCAGATCTTTTCACCGACGACCGACCCCATACTGCCGCCCATGAACCCGAAATCGAAGACGCACAGCGCCACCTTGCGCCCATTGATCGCCCCCTGGCCGATGACCATGGCGTCTTTACGGCCGGTCTTTTCCTGCTGCGCCTTGATCCGGTCTTTGTACGTGCGGGTATCCTGAAACTGGAGCGGGTCTTGCGGTTCCAGCTCGGCATCCCACTCCTTGAAGGTCCCGAGATCGACCAGGAGATTGATGCGTTCGATCACCGAAATGGGAAAATGATAGTCGCACTTCGGACAGACCTTGTTGTTGCGGTCTACTTCCTTGCGATACACGATCTCCCGGCAGTGATTACACTTGAGCCACATCCCCTCCGCCACTTTGGAGCGTTTAGGGGGCTCGGCCTCCTCGGTTTTGCCTTTTTTAAACCATGCCATCTGTGGTCACCTATAGTACAAGGGTTTGCCCCTCTTCAAGCGCGGTCAAATGAAGAATACCCAGTTGCCCGAGCTCCTGCCGGATCTGGTCGCGAAACCGCGGTTTGAGATGGTAGGCGTATACCGGCAACTCCGGCCTCGCCATCTTGGCAAATTCCTGTGCCAGCAGCGCCGGAGTCAGGTGTTTCGCCACACGCGCCAACTCATCCATCTCATTGGGAAACGAACTCTCGATAAACGCCGCCCGCAACCCGGTGACTTCCTTCGCCACCTGCCAGAGCGCGTCCGTTTGATACGTATCACCGCTATAGAGCACCCTGTGCGCCCCTTCGCGAAGGAGAAATCCCACGGTCGGCACGACATGGTTGACGCGAATCGGCGTCACGCCCATCCCGCACAGCAGATCCTCTCGTCCCGCTCGCAACTCGTAAGGGACGAACACCGGCCTGGCGGGATCGGGCAGCCGGAAGAAATCAGGGTACACCGTTCCGTTAAAAATATGCGCGCGTAGCCCGTCCAACACTTCGGGAATGGCCGCAATGACCACCGGCTCATCGATCTCACCGACCAGGTTATCGGCCAGCGTCGGCAATTCACGAATATGATCGAAGTGCAGATGGGTCAGCAGGACCACCCGAATCCGCCGTTGCTCATTGAGGAACAGGCGCGACCCGATCGTGCCGGCATCCACGAGCAACTGGTCATTGACCAGGAATCCGCAGGTACCGCACTGAATCGGCCCGTTCGCCCCCGGAACCAACTGACCGGACCCATGACAGCCCAGCACGCGGACATTCATGGCCCTGGATTCCCGGAACGTCCCTCGAACCCCGGCGCTCCCTCAGAAGCTTGTGGATGAGTCCTCCGCACTGCGCGGCAGAATAGCATACCTCTCGAAAAGGCGCACACAGATTTGCACGGCCCGTTCTGGGAAGACCTCACGTGATATGGGCGGGAGTGACTCTGTCCATGAGCGCATCATGCAGGCACTTAGGACCAACCGCTGCCCAGCCCGATCCGGACCATCATCAACAATCCCAAGCCAATACTTGCCAGACAAGCCAAGCCCTGCACCATCCAATAGGCGCGCGGACCAACCGTGACAGAATAGACCACCGGCAGACTCAGTATCGCCCCGACGCCGACCATGCCGAGAATAGACCCCACGCCGAACACCACGATATAGCCGATGCCCTGGCCGATCCCCGTCACCGTTGAGAGCACGATCAACATCAGCGCCGCCGATCCTGCCAGTCCATGAGCCATCCCGATCAAGAGCGGCCGTAGCGATCCCTGATACCAATGTCCGTGCGCGTGATCCGGCTGCAGATGGTGGCTATGTAGATGCACGTGCGGCTGCCCATCGTGTTCATGCGTATGGAGGTGCCATTGCTCCCGGTAGATCCGGAGCGCCAGCGAGAGGCCGAGCACCACCAGCATCACCCCGACGGCAAACTCGAACAGACTGGCCAGGGTTTCAGGAATTGTGAGGTTCAAGGCCAGCAGCAGGGTCCCGACACACAACAACATCAGCGTGTGCCCGAGCCCCCAAAAAAACCCGATGGCCGTGGAAGCCTGCACCGTCGGACGCTCCGCCAACACCGTGGAGAGCGCAGCAAGATGGTCCGCGTCCAGGGCATGACGCAGCCCCAGCACGAATCCGAGACTCAAGATGGTCAGGGTATGAGGATCGAACATCCGCTGCTCCGGGAGAAGTGCCTCGACTGCCCCGGTAACAGGAACAGCATGAACTGACGGTCAGCCCCCTCGCGCATGCATTTCCAGGTGGGGATCTTCGCGTAGACGGTTGATTTCGATGAGTCGTTGTTCCCGCAGGCCGAGCGCTTCGAGAGCCTTGCGCTCTTCGGCACCCCGATCCGCCCGCCCTTCCCAGGCAGCGGTGATCAACGATTTGATCTCGTCGCGGGAGCGGCCCTGGCGCAACGGCGCCCGCAGGTCGAGGCCGTCCTTCGCATACAGACAGAGATACCACATGCCGTCCGCCGTGAGGCGACTCCGATCGCAGGAACGGCAAAAGGGCGTCGTGGTGGACGGAATGATGCCGAAGCTGGTGCCGTCCGGCAATCGGAACCGCTCCGCCGGCGCGACACTGTTCTCGACGATCGGTTGTACCCCGCCGTAGTGTCGGCCGATGCGCTCCAGCATCTCCGCCCGCGAAAGTACCTGATTCATGGACCAGTCCGTGGCCCCTCCCACATCCATGTATTCGATGAACCGGACCTCGCCGCCCACTGTCTTTCCGTATTCAATCAAATCGATGAGTTCGTCGTCGTTGTACCCTTTGATAACGACCGTGTCGAATTTCAGCGAGGGAAAGCCGGCCTGCACCACCGCCTTGATGCCGTCGAACACCTGATGATGGAGATCGCGCTTGGTCAAGGTGCGGAACCGGTCGGCCCGCAGGGTGTCCAGGCTGATCGTGACGCGATTCAACCCGGCAAACGACAGGTCGGCAGCCTGATCCGCCATGAGCACGCCGTTGCTGGTGAGGGCGATCTCCGTAATCCGTCGATTTTCCGACAACTGCCGGACAAACCGCGGGAGGTCGCGACGCAACAACGGCTCCCCGCCCGTCAACCGGACCTTGTCCACCCCCAGCTCCGTGAAAATCGCCGTGAGTTCGGCCATCTCCTCAAAGGTCAGGATGGTATCGCGCGGCAACCAGGCATAGTCGTCTTCGGGCATACAATACTTGCACCGAAGGTTGCAGCGGTCGGTCACAGACAGGCGCAGACTGCGGAGCGGACGCCCTAGCCGGTCGAAAATTGTAGGAGCGGGTGTATCGAGCATGTGGTGGTCCATAGTCACTCGAAAACGTGGCTCTTCCCCTGACTGCTCGCCCCTGACGGGGCTACGGGTGCTCCTCGACCCACACCTCTCCTTCGGGGGTGTGCTCGAGTTTCCAAATCGGCGTAATTTGCTTCAGTTCGTCGATCGCCCACTGGCAGGCACGGAAGGCCTCGGCGCGATGCTCGGCCGCGGCGATGATCAACACAATGTTCTCTCCGATCGTGATCTCACCGTACCGGTGCAGGACCAGCACTTCGATCACACCGAAATCCTTGATGGCACGCTCGCGAATCTCGCGGAGTTTCTTCTGCGCCATGCCTTCGTAATGCTCGAAGGTGATGCCGTCCACATCCTTCCCCTTCGAGCGGTCACGGGCCGTGCCCAGGAACATGGCAATGCCGCCGATCCGTTTGGAGCGCCGGCGTACCCGCTTCAGTTCCTCGTCGATTGAAAAATCTTCCCGTTGCACACGAACCAGCATCGCCTCGTCGTCGGTCGCGGGCTGGTCGGCTTTCGTGACCTGCTCAAGACTCATCGCGTGCTCCTATGATTTCCACCCGCGAAGGGTGGCAATAACGCAATTTCATCTCCGTCGTTCACTTCAAGGTCCTCGTGTGCGATCTCTTGATTGACCGACACCAGCACCTTTTTCTTCTGCAACAACTCGCCGATCTTCGGATAGGCCGCATCGATCACCGACACCAGGTCCTTCACCCGTTTCCCGTCGTGCAGCGACAGAGACAGCGTCCCTTGGTTACCGGCCAGCATCTTGGTCATCCCGAAAAGTTGGATCGTGACCATCTCAGCCGACCTTCCTGGTATAGAGACCGGACTTCCCGCCGGATTTCGTCAGCAGGCAGATGTCGCCGAAGCTCATCCCCCGGTCCACCGCCTTGCACATATCGTAGATCGTCAACGCGGCCACCGACGCGGCGGTCATGGCTTCCATTTCCACGCCGGTCGGACCGGTGGTCTTGGCCGTGGCGGTGATCGTGATCGCGCAACGCCCTTCCTGGTCGGGTTCAGCGGTTTCGGTAAAAGAAATATCGACGCTGGTCAGAAGGATGGGATGGCACATGGGGATCAAATCCGGGGTCTTCTTCGCCCCCATCACCCCGGCGACCTGGGCAACGGCCAGCACATCCCCCTTGGCAATCTTCCCCTGCTGAATCTTTTCAAGGGTCTCGGGCTGAAGGAATACCGTGGCTTGCGCCGTCGCGAGACGCTCGGTGGAGGCCTTCGCCCCGACATCGACCATCCGTGCCCGCCCCGACTCGTTGAAATGCGTAAACTCGGCCATTCTCTACGCCAAATCAGCTGGTTGCCGCGTGTGAACCGCCGAATTATAGGAGCCGGTGAAAATGGGAGTCAAGAAGGGAAGCGGGCGTAGCCGGGCGCCAGAATGTTGGAGTTTCCTCCAATTTCGCACTGAACATCCGCCTTCGCCGTCACGTGTGCCTGCGTGGAGCCCTCACACCCGTTCACTTTGCAACGAGGCTTGCGCGCAAGTCGGCCTGCCGGAAATGATTCGGCAGCAGCATAATGCAGTTCGGGTTGAATCCTTGCGCCTTCAACGTGTCGATACTCCCCAGCACCGTCCCGCCCTTGGCCAGATCAATCACGGTGATGGACCCGTCGCTCATCCCTTCCAGATTGAGCAGGCTGTTTTGGACAAAGAGGTAGCGTTCATCGGGTGACAGCACACTGTGGTGGGCGCCCTGAGCCGCGGGGATGGCCTGGAGAAACCGCGGGTGACTGGGATCGGAATTGTCGTACAGGTTCACAAATCCCGGCTTCGCCGTCGTGACGAATAGTCGATCCCCTTTCGCATTGTAAAGCATCTCCAGCGGCATACCCTGCCGCCGGATACTATAATCGTCCACCTGCTGAAACGAAAACGACTGGCTCGCCGCATCCCAGGTGCCGGTCCACAAGGTTCCCTCCAACATGTTCGTGATCTGCACCACCGGCGGGTTCGAAAAGGGCACGAACATCACCTCGACCGGGGCAGCCTTGGCCGGTGACGGTTTGGACGACACTTTGTGCGTCGAGAGCACCGCACCGGTACTCGCCTGCAACATCGTTACCGAGTCGCCCGCATCCGACATGTCTGGCTTCACGGTGCTCGTAATCAGCACACGGTCGATCCCGTTGTGAATCGCAATGCCGTGCGGATAGAGCACGGACGCGCCCCCGCCGTCCGGCGTACGGATGGTCTTGACCGGCTTGTCCTTCACGGCATCACCCATGATGACGGCGCTCGACCCCATACAGGTCAGGTACCAGGTCCGGTTATCTTCCGACACCACGAGATCTTCCAACACCTGGCAATCGGGCACATCGATGGCGCGGAGCCGGTAGGGAAAACGTGTGAGGTCCACGACGTGGAGGACACTCTTGCCTAACGCGGTGATATAGGCTTTCGTCCGGTCGCGATTGAAGAAAATATGGTGCGCGACAAGGTCCGACGGAAGCGGAATCTCCATCAAGACCTTCCCGAAGTCCGACGACTCGGGATCGATGTCCATAATCGCGATCCCTTCCCGTCTGACCGATTGGTCCGGTTTACTCTCGTAGTTGAGCAGGGCCAGCAGTTCCGACAAAGCCGGCGATGTACAGGCAAGAAGCAGCCCGAGGGTCAAGGACAGGAGTCGGAAGCGTCTCATAATAGCCTCCTTCTGTGAGGTGGGAATGCTTAAGAAAATACTCCTTTCACACAATCCCCGCAACGGGGAGCAACGGCCCCCATCCCTCGCGAGGTTTCTGCTCCGTCAACGAGCTTGGATGTCAGGGACGGCAAGTCACTGGCGTTCAGCACATGAATTGGCTAGACTAGGCCTGGGAGACCATCGTTGTCATGACACAGGCTGCTTTACTCGACCATGTCACGAAGACCATTGTCGCACGCTTTCATCCGAAGCGAATTATGGTGTTCGGGAGTCATGCTCGTGGCACTGCCGGTCCGGACAGCGATCTGGACCTGTTCGTTGAAATGGATACGCCACGTCGTCCCCCGGATCGTGCGATCGAAGTGAGTGAGGTCTTTGGACTCCGTTCCTGGCCGATGGATGTTGTCGTCTACACGCCGGAGGAAGTACGCCGCCTTCGTCACGTTAAAGGCACACTACTGGCTGTGATTGAGAAGGAGGGCAAGGTGCTGTATGAACAGCGCTGAATCCAATTTCTTGGCATGGCTCCGCAAAGCTGACCACGATCTCTTGAACATCGAAAACAATCTCGCCGCAAAAGAAATCCCCTGGGATACGATCTGTTTTCATGCACAACAAGCCGTAGAGAAGGTCTTAAAAGCGTTTCTTGTCCATCAGGGTAGCGGCCTTTTAAAGACACATGACCTTGTCGCACTCCTTGCTCAATGTGTTGCGCATGACGCCAATCTGAGTGCACTGGAAACCGATTGTCGAAAATTGACCTCCTACGGTATCGCGGCTCGTTATCCCGACGACCTGTTCGAACCCTCCGAGAAAGATGGGCGGGATGTAGTGGCCGCAGCCTACCGGGTCCGCGAGAAAATTCTTCTGCTCCTCCCATAGGCCTGACAGACACGCTCTCATACGCCAGGAATTCTTCCACATTCGAGTAAGACCGACATGAAGCCGACGCATCGCTGGATCCCACTGCCGCTCTATACACAAGTGCTCATTGCCGTGATCTGCGGCGGGCTGCTGGGCGCCATCTTCGGGCAGGAGCCCTATTGGGGCGGTCTGCGCAATGCGCAGCTGGGCAAACTCGGCCTCTTCGTCGTCACCCTGCTCAAGACACTCGCCATTCCGTTGATCTTTTTCGCGATCCTCGATGCGCTCATCCGCACCACCATTCCGCTGCGTCAGGGGGGGAAACTCCTGCTGATCTGCCTGGTGAACGTCTCCGTCGCCATGGCCATCGGCCTCGCGATCATGAACACCTGGCAGCCGGGCCTGGCCTGGCAGGGCCGCGTCGATGCCCTGCTCCAACTGGTGCCGGGAACCAAGCCCTCCGCAACCGTGCTGGCCAATGTGCAGGCCGGGTCTCAAAGCCCGATCGAGTACCTCGCCTCCTATATTCCCCGCACCATCACGGACCCGTTTTCGAGCAACAACATCATTGGCGTTGTCCTCCTCGCGCTGGTGCTCGGCGCCACCCTGCGGATGGTCCGGAGCGAAAAGGACCAAACCACCGGGTTAGTCAACGCCCTCGTGCGCGGCATCGAGTGGGTCTATGTCTGGCTGGTGCAGATACTCGAATGGATCATCCTGGTGGTGCCGCTCGCCGTTTTCGGCGTCGTCGCGCAGGTCGTGGGCAAGGCCGGCATCGGCGTCTTTTCCGTGCTCTGGATCTTCCTCGTCGCCATGCTCGCAGGACTCGCGGCCCACGCGCTCATCTATTATCCGCTCCTCGCCTGGCTGGTGGGAAAGAAGTCGCCGAAGGTCTACCTGGGCCAGGGCGCCGACGCCATCCTGACCGCCGTGTCCTGCAACAGCAGCCTCGCGACCGTGCCGGTGACGCTCCAGTGCCTCCATCGCATGAACGTCTCGCCGCAATCGTCGCGCCTCGCAGCCTGCGTCGGGACGAACCTCAACAACGACGGCATCACCCTTTATGAAGCCATGGCCGCCCTCTTTCTCGCGCAGGCGCTGGGCTTCGACCTGCCGATGGTGAAACAGGTGCTGATCGTGCTCGCCTCCATCATCGCGGGGGCCGGCGTGGCGGGCATTCCCGAAGCCGGATTAATTGTCCTGCCGCTGGTGCTGGCCGCGGCGGGCCTGCCGGACCATGTCATCATCGCGGCCATTCCGCTCATCATGACGGTGGATTGGATCATCGCCCGCGCCCGCTCCGGCGTGAACGTCATGAGCGATATGCTCGTCGCCATCCTGCTCGATGCCGGACAGGTCACGCCCGTCGCCGAACCGGCCCCAATTCCTCGCTCGTCCGACGCGCAGCATTCGGGAGAAGCACAGGCATCCTGAAGAGCGTAGTCCCTATCTACCGCCCTCCGATCAACAGCGCCAGGGCATGCAGGAGCAATCCCACCAGGCCTCCGACGATCGTCCCGTTGATGCGAATGTACTGCAGGTCCTTGCCGACTTCCCGTTCGATCGTCTCCACCATTTGAGCCGGAGACCATGCCCTGACCGTGTTGGCCACCAACTCCCCGATCTTGTCGCTGTGTCTGGTGGCAAGTGCCTCGACCAGCCCCTGCACCCCATCATGCAACATGGCGCGCAATGCGGCATCTTTCTGTAACGTGCGCCCGACATCGGCCAGGGCTGCATCAAGATAGACCCGAATGTCGGACGGATCCCGACTCAAATCCTCGAGCATCCATCGCTTGAGCTGGTGCCATGAATCATCGAGGAACTGCAACAGCGTGTCGTACGCGAGCAGCTGTTCTTTGAGAGACGCCTCACGCTGTAAGGCCTCGTCGGAATGTATGAGCCACTGAGAGAATTCGTGGAGCCGCTCAATCGCCTTCCGCCGCATCGGATCGTGCGGATCGTCCCGCATCGTGCAGAGGGTGTCGTAGACGGAATCCAGGACTTTGTGTGAGACGGAGTAATCCAATTTCACAAAACTGAGCACGCGCGACCAGGGAAGTTTTTCAGCCACCGTCCTGCCCAACGCGTCTCTGTTGGCGTCCACATACCCGAGCACCGCGGACAGGATATCGTTCAGGAGGCGATCCCGCTGATGGCTCCCGAGAAAGCCGGCCAGCATCTGACCGGCAAGGGGGGCGACGCTCACGCCACGAATGACCTTGGTGGCAATCTCGCGCAGCATCCGCTGCATCGCCGCATCTTCCGACGCGTTCAGCGCCTGAACGAGCAGCTGCGCGCATTCGTCACTCAGCGCACGCCTGCGTTCGGGGGCGAGGAGCGCCTCGATCAGTTCTTCAGGGATGCGCCAGGAACCGACCAATCGGGCGATCCCCTCGGGCGTGACCAACTTCCGTTGGGTGAGGCTGCCGATATTGGAGGCAATGCGCTCGGTATTCCCGGGGATGATGGCCGTGTGCGGGATCGGCACGCCGAGGGGATGTCTGAATAACGCCGTCACCGCATACCAGTCCGCGAGTGCGCCCACCATGGCGGCCTCGGCAAATGCCCGGAGCCATGCAAACAAGGGATGCGTCTCGTGTTGAAACAGGGCTACGAGAAACAGCAGCGCCATGAACAACAGGAGCCCCGTTGCCAAGGCACGCATGCGAAGATAGTCATCAGCCTTCGTCGCCCGGGTTTGATCTGAGGCACTCACAGCATTTCTCCTCTCTCACCGTGAACAGGACGATCAGGTTCTCGCATCTCCACACCGGCGCCGGGACCGACCAGGTCGCGCCTGGTCCATATGACACCATGCGTTCGACTCGCGCAACCGGGAGAGCTTCATGCTCCGAATTGCATACTGTTGCCTTATTCTGTCCACTTTCCTATAGTGGCGGCACCAGCTTTCCGCGTGCGAGCGTTGTGACGAGCCTTCCTGGTACGAACCACCAAGGGGAGTACTCCATGGCGAGTCAACATGAACCAGACCCGACCGTCGGTGCAAAGCAGTCCGGTCCGTCTCCACAAGCCCCGGCCCTGCCGGCTCAAGGGGACGACAGTCGAGACCTGCCCCCATCCCAAGTAGCCACCGAGTCCGAAAACAAGCAATTCCGGCTGAAACTGACGATTTTCTGGAGCGTGGTATTCGCGGCAATTGTTGCGGCCTTTGCGACCGGTTATCCCAGTTGGGAAAACTATATCGTTCAAGAAGCGGCGAAACGACAATTGCGCGCCTACATCGACGTGCGGCCTCGGGGAATCAGTACCATCGAGGAAGGCCTGGTGCCTCGCGTCCACGACACCTTTCACAATATCGGCAGGACGCCCGCGTATGACAACGGGTCGTTTTCAAGAATTCTTGTGATGGAGTATCCTCTGACGCGTCGGCTCGTCAACGATGAGTGTCGCCACGTCACGCCGGATCCGAAGGCAGGTAAATGGTTCATCGGAACGCCCAAGCGCCCGGGAATCGCGCGGGAAAGTCCGCTCACGGCGGCGGAGGTCGACGCGATCAAGGGCGGCAAATCCGCGATCTATTTTCACGGTCGAGTCTGCTATCGGGACATTTTTAACGAGCCGCACCGCACCGACTTTTGTCTCTTTTGGAAATGGGACGCCGGCCGGATCAGCCCGAGCCTCTCGTGCCCGGAAGGAAATAGTACCGGCTGATGTCCCTCGTTCGTGAAACGTCGTTCATCTCCGGTCCGCGGAAGAGAACCTATGGCCGGCAAGCGGAAGCAGGCGTCTTTGCTATACGCTACACGCTATGAGCCATACGCACTTATTTCCCCCTGGCCACGGTTCACGTTTTACGCCTCACGCGTCACTAGGAATGTGAGTCGCTTGCCGGCAGACAGTAACCCCGAGGCAGGCAGTTTCATGAACTCACGTGCCGACAGGGGCCAGACTTCCTGTTTGCGCTCATCGGCCCGATGCGTCTTGCTCCGATGAACCGGACGTACGATGTGCTTCTGCATGGTCACTCCCTCCTTTCCTGATCCAGACATCTCCGTCTCCACTTGGATCGACCCTCCACCTTCACACATTCCTGTTCTATCTCTACCCTGCGAGGCAAGTTCTCGGGACTGGATGAACCCCTGGACTACCCAGGTCTTATCCCTGGACAGTTTTCAGTCCGGTGGATGTAAACCGGTTGCCGAGTCCTTCGGTTCGCCCTTCCCTTCGTCTTTCACCCCGATGCAATCGCCACTAAGGATCGAGTAGAGTGTACCCGTAACGCATCGGTGTCTGATGACCTGGAGGAATAATGGCGAGATCGAGACGACCGGAATTGGAAAAAGATAACCCGACAGCCCCGCAGCTCTATATCGGGCCTCGGAGGAGAAGCGCCCTGTCACGCAGGGCCGCGGCATCACAGACCTCTACGCCGAACGGAATGGCAGCGGCGATGCATACCTTGATATCGGCAGCGGAAGAATTCGTGAACGGCGTGCCCTACGTGCAAGAGCTGGACAAGGAACGAAACGCCCTGCTGGATGCGATCACACAGGCGCAGACCCTGCTGTCGGCCGAGCACACGGCTGTGACGCGACCGGCGAAGAGGCGGCAGAAACGGTAGGCGCATCAGGTCACTGGATGGCCTTCAGGAGCGCGACCAAGGGGCAAGCGGATCGTAAACTCCGCCCCTTGTCCAGGCTGAGTCTCCACGGAGACCGTCCCCCCGTGTGCCTCGACGATACCCTTGACAATAGCCAGCCCTAAGCCTGTCCCTCCGGACTCCCGTGCCCTGGCCTTGTCCGCCCGATAGAACCGATCGAAGAGGAACGGCACATGTTCCGCCTCGATTCCGGGCCCTGTGTCCCTGACCGCAATCTCAACCGATCCATCGGAACGGCGAAGACGAACCGTGACCGAACCGCCGGGCGGCGTATACTTCAGACTATTGTCCAGCAGATTGATCAACGCCTGTTTCAACCACTGCGCATCCGCCGAAATCGTGGGCACGGGCACCACATCGAGGGCGAGTGAGATCCGGCGGTCATCGGCCAGTAACTTCAGCTCGATGATCAGCTCCTGAAGCAGGGGTTCCAGTTCGACGGGGGCGAGGTGCACCGGAGGCCGATCGCCCGTCACCTTCGTGAGCGTGAGCAGCGACCGGGCCAGTGCGATCAGCTTCTCTACCTGTTCCAGATTCCCGATGAGCGCCTCGCGATACTCGTCCGTGGATCGTGCCTTTTGGAGCGTGACTTCCAGGTTGCCCTGCAACACGGTCAGCGGCGTCTGCATTTCGTGGGCGGCGTAATCGACAAACCGGCGCTGGCTCTCGCAGCTCTTCTGGAACCGGTCCATCATGGCGTTAAAGGTGTGTGTCAGCCGGTGGAACTCCTGAAACGGAGAATCGAGGGATAATCGCTCGCCCAGGTCCGCTTCCGACATGGTTTCCGCCCGCCGGCTCAAGAGACCGATCGGCGTCAGAACCGTTCGCGCGATCCATGCGCTGCCGGCCCAGGCCACGACGATGACAAGGCCCGATCCGAGCGCCAGCAGGATCGCGAGTCCCTTCAGCGTTTCCTTCGAAAAGTGAAGCGACTCCTCTGCCTGCAAGATATACCGGACCTGGCCGCTCCTGGGCACCGGAATCGAGACGCGCCGCACAGGGGAACCCTCGCGCAGCTGCACCATATCGAAGACGGTCTGGCCCTGCTTGACCTGTTCGAGGAGGGATGCCGACACGGGAGGCCGAGGAACCACATCGGACCCCTTCCACAGCAGCTGTCCGTCGATCGACAAGATCCGGACACTATGCGCGGCTTCCCGGAGTTCATGTTGTTCTTCCTGGCTGCGGCCTTTCTCCCCCAAGACGACCAGTTCGTCACCGGCCCCGCGGATCACATCCGGACGCTGTTCGATAATGCGGCCCAATGTTTCCGCAAGTTCAAGCAATCGCCCATCGACATAGCGGCTCAGCAGCGTGTCGCCGCCGACATAGATCAGTGCCGAAAAACCGAGGAGCAGCCCTCCCATCAGGATCAGCGCCGTCCGGCGGATCAGACGTCCCAGTGAATTCACCGTCCGGTGTCCTCATCTTCCAGCATATAACCGGCCCCCCGCACGGTCGTGATCAACGCGGGGGAGAAGTCGCGATCCATCTTCGCGCGCAACGACCGGATATGCGCATCCACGATATTCGTCATGGGGTCGTAACTGATATCCCACACGTGCTCGATGATGGCGGTCCGTGTGAGCACACGATTCTTGTTCCGTAAGAGAAACTCAAGCAGCGCGTATTCCTTATTCGTCAGTGCGATTTCATTGCCGCCCCGGCACACCCGGTGAGTCGCCGGATCCAGCTCCAGGTCGGCGGCCGTCAGCCGGGCCTGCAGTTGAGGCCCGCCCCGCCGCAACAGGGCCCTCGCTCTCGCGAGGAGTTCTGCAAAGGCAAACGGCTTCGTCAAATAGTCATCGGCGCCCAGGTCCAGGCCAGAGACCTTGTCCTGCACCGTATCGCGCGCAGTCAACAGCAAGACGGGCGCCGTCACGCCTGTGCTGCGCAGACGACGACAGAGTGACAGGCCATCGAGCACAGGCAGCATGATGTCCAGGATGATGAGATCGTACGGATTCGCGATCCCGAGCTCGAACCCCTGCTCGCCGTTGGACGCAACATCCACCGCATAGCGTTCTTCCTTCAGGCCCTTCCGGATGAATTGCGCCAGATCAGCATCATCTTCGACGAGAAGAATGCGCATACCGATACATGCTCCATCGAACGATCGAAGGGTGAAGAAACCAGTAGACTGCGATGTCCCCGTGGCCGGGCCTAGCGTCATCATCATACTAATACATTGGCCCGCCTCGATTCGATCAGCGAGGAGGGAGAGAAAGAGAAGAAGCTCGGACGCGTGAACGGGCCCCTGGAAGCTGGAATCGGGAACGCAGATGGTACTGGCGGACCGATGAGAGTTCAGCGGCTCATCGCCCCGCCGTCATCAATAGGGCGACGCGGCGATCGAGCGCTCGTGAGTGGTGTTGGCCTTCGCGCTCGTGACAAAACGCAAATGAGGAGCGACGCGTTCGGGGAGACCCATTCCGATCGTACTCCATTCGTAGACCGTCTCGTGCGCGCGCGCGATCTTTTCCACGGCCTGCGGTTCGTTCTGCCACTGCAACATGTCCAGGCAGGGAATGACGGCTTGCCAATTCAAGTCAGGCACCTGGTTGAGTTGCTCTGCGGACGTGGCGATCAAGGCCAGCTCTTTAAATGCACGATAGACCCTGATCACTTCAGGAGCATCCAGAGCCTCGTACACGGTCGAGACGATCGGAATCGGGCTACGACGCATCAGCGGCAAACAGGACAATCCTGCGTGAATATGGATGAGGTCGAACGACGGCAGCGTGGCGAACGCTTTCTCCAATGCCAGCATGGCCAATGCCTCGGCAAGATGGCGTTTCGGAGCAGGATAGGCTCGCATGGGGAGCGGCGCAACGGGAACGACCTCACAAGCTGTTCTGCTGTCCCCACTGGCAAACACCGACACGTCGTGTCCCAGCCGGGTCAACTGGTTCGTCAAATGGAAAATCATCCTGCCTTGCGGGTCCTGACTCTCGGCTGACACCTGTTCCAGAAACGGGCTGATGTGCGCAATCCGCATGGTGTGGTTCCCTTTGTCCGGTCCAGTCAGAGACGTGCCCTTCTTGCTTGCGTCCAGCGGCGCAAGCGAGCGATCGACAGGGCAGCGACGGTCTCTGTAGCGAATGTATGGTTTGAAGGAGCCGTGCAGGCAGCCGAATCAGCCGCCCGCGCGACGTTTCAACAAGAAGGTACAACGGCGATCATGAAAATTCGGCGAAGAGTCCGTGAAGTCATCATGAAGCAATCTCACGATGTCCGGGACGTGGAGCGGTCGCGCCATCTCGCAAGCAAGCGAGTCTGCAGGGGGCGGCTTGTCGGGACGTTCAGGAAAGGGCTGCGTGGCATTCGGGCAAACGGCACCGCTCGACGGCCTGTGCCGTCCTTCACCGAAAACAACACGGGGGCCGCCACCTGCGTGACCGCCCCCGTATCCAAATCCAACTATCTCACGCGGTCCCCACCGGGGACCGCTCGGCAGGGTCTTACGCGACCTGCTGAATCGCAGACAACAACCACTTGCCGTGTTGATATCGCATAAAGGTCCAGACCTCCGTCGTCTCGCTCGGCTTCTCTGCACTACCCTCGATGAGATACCCGGCATCGCCCGGTGCCTTCGACAGGGACACGGTATAGTCCCGGGCACTCCAATGCAGGCTCACCGTCGCGTACTGCACCGTATTTTCAACCCACGACTCCCGAACTTCAGCCTGGAGCAGCACCACATCCTCCACACGGTTCGCCTGATCCTGACTGGTCAGTTCGGCCAATCCGGTACTGAAATACTCCAGCATCTCCGGCGTCACGAGGCGGCGCAATGCGGACAGATCCTGCTTGCCCCAGGCGGTTTGGATATCGGTCAGCGATTGCTGAAAGGCCGCCTTGTCGGCTGAGGTGATCTCGCTATCGATCGTGGCGGTTCGGAGTGTCGACACAGACGAATCGTCCAAGAGCGAGCCGCTCACCGCACTGCTCCGCGTGATGCCTGAGAAATCAGGCGCCACCGCAGGCTTACGCGATCGTAGATAGAAAAACAGGGCCCCGGCGCCCATGAGCATCAGCAAAATAAGCATTCCGCTGGGACCGGAGGCCCCGGCCTGACCGGTTTCCCCGACCTGTTCACCCGCTTCGTTCGTTCGCGCGCTGCTGTCGGTCGCCCCGAACAGCATATGACCGATCCATGATCCGGCCAGACCGCCGGCGATACCCGCCAACAGAGGATTGCGCTGAATCCACGAGGGCTGCGCAGCAGGCGTGGGCCTGGCCGTCGAGGCCGGACCGCCGGCGACGGAAGGCGGCGGGCTCGTGGCTTGCCTGGCGGTCGTGGATTGTTCGATCGGCTTCGCGCCGTTGTCCTGATAGGTACGCGAGCCACGGCTGCCCATGCTGCCGGATGACCCACCGCTGCGCCCACTGGAGAACCCTCCGCCTGATCCCCCTCGCGCCTTCGCAAAAGAAATCGTCGGCACGCCGACGAGAGACAACACAAGACATGCAGCCATCAATTTAGTTGTATTCAAGCGATACGTCCTTTCTATTGAACGTCAAGATCAGTCTGGAATGAGAGGTTATCCTAACAGCAATGCCGGAAGAAAACCTAGCAGGCCGTTGAGAAAGGCCGCCAGCGGCGTTCTCGCATCGCTCACAGACTCAACGTACCGCAAGCTCTTCGCATTGCTGCGGCCTTGCTGGACGGCCTTTCTAAACCGCCTGAAGGGCACCAATTCAGAGTAGGCGCGCCACATCACAATCTTTTCTTGAAGACATCGTGCCGATTGTCCACACACCCCGAGCTACCGTCCTCAACGCCAGGCACATCGCATCACAACCGGCTTCCTTGTAAGATAACCTCTCGCCCTCGTCCGGTTCTGCGTCGCCGGAAACAGGTCAGGCCTCCCGTTGAAAGGAGTCATCGTGAAACAGGGCTATCGTTTGATCGTAGTGGATAAAGACGGTGTGTTGGTGTCGGAATTCCAACTGACCGAACAGGCCTTGGCCGCGCCGGAGGCGTTCGTCGCAGCTCTCAGAGAATCGGTCGAAGTCATCGAAGAAGCGGAGCCGTGATGGATGCGCCTGGTCGTTGCATTGGCGACCATCCCCGCAGCAACTCCCCTCGCTGACTCTACTCCCAGTTCATCCCCACTCGCGCGGGGAACACTCCCACCGCTCCCGGTGAAGGCTCATCTGGGCCGGTTCATCCCCACTCGCGCGGGGAACACGCGTCCTACTCAGTGTTGAGCCTCAGCCGCTACGGTTCATCCCCACTCGCGCGGGGAACACATCACGGACCAGTCGACCGAGCCCTATACGATCGGTTCATCCCCACTCGCGCGGGGAACACCACCTCTTCCAGCTTCGCA
>JACOEM010000017.1 GCA_024998565.1 Nitrospira sp. | reverse complement strand
CCTCGTAGGGATACAGCATCTTCCGTCCCAGTTGCCAGTTATAGACTTCTGGCATCGCATTCCTCCGTAAGACGTGAAACGGTAGACGATAGACGCGGTGCGAGAGATGAGAGTTTGTTCTTGCCTCTCACCTCTCACCTTTCACGTCCCTTACACTTTGATCTTGATGTGCTCACCTTTCAGCCACTTGATCATGAACTCGTTTTCCTGACCCGGCGTGAACCCGGTCCGGACTGGTTCCCACGGACCACGCGCTCCGATACCGCCGTCTTCCGCCTTGGTGATGCGGATCAAGCATTCCTTCGGCACCGTGTTGACCGCATGGTGGTCGATTTCAAATCCCCACTTGAATTTCAACGCATTCGCCTGCTTGCCCGGCAGTGAGTCGGTTTGATGCATCGGCATGAGCCAGCTCCTGGTGAATGATTGTTGCGCGCCGTACCGGAAGTTGGACTGATACCCGGTATCGACCGCAATAGCGCGTCCGTCCGGCCGCGTCTCATGCCCCTTCACCGACTTGGCCGTCGACACATAGGGAGCGTGTTTGGCCATCGTCACATGGTACGGATATGAGGGATTGTATTTCGCCCGGATCATCAAGCGGGCGACCTTGTAGAACGGATCCGACGGTTTCCAGCCGCGATAGGGCCGGTCCACCGGGTTACCGTCGACAAAGACGTAGTCGCCGTCGTTGATGCCGCGGTCTTTCGCTGCCTGCGGGTTGATGTGCAACTGGTGCTCGCCGACCCCCGGTGTCCGTTTGTCCATCCGGTACGGATCGCCGAAGTTCGACTCATAAATCTGCACCCAGTCGTTCACCGACCATTGGCTGTGCACCCGGTGCCGGGTCTTGGGCGTCACGCAGTAGAACTGGTAGCCCTTTTCCCACAAGGGGTTCGGGTGTTGTTTGATTTCGGACCACGGCAGCTTGATATTCCGCACCGTCTTATCGTCATGGTGCTGCGCCGTCACGGGAATTCCATAATCCTCCGGCCGGACATAGGGATTGGTCGTCATGATGGCATTCGGCAGATACGGCGTACACTCCGGGCCTTCCCGGTGTGAAATGAAGTTTTCGCCGTATTCGATCGCCTCCGGCTCGATACGGTAGGTCTCCAAGCGTCCCGATCGTGTCCAGTGCGGCTTGGACTCGTTGGTCTCTTCCCAGAGCGGATGCCGCGGGTAGGTGCGACACATGACCATCCAGCCCTTTTCCGACTTCAACATGACGTCGGCGCTGTAACCGAAAAACGTGGTCGAGGCATCGAGAATGCGCTGTACGTAAATGTCCACCCGGTTGTGGTAGACAAACTTATACGTATCCGCCATCCGCTGTTCGCCCGTCATTTCCTTCAGCTTCGCGGCGACGCCGGCGAACGAATCGAGATCGTTCCGGGTGTCGTACAGGGGGCGGATACCGCCTTTCCAGATCTGCACCCAGGGATTCGACACCGTGGCCGTCATTTCGGGATAGGTAAACTCCATCCATGAATTCACGGCGAATGCCACGTCGGCATGGTTGACGTCCGAGGTCATCTCGATGTCTTGCGTGACCAGCATCTCGATGTTCGGATCGACGTTTTTCACCATGTCGTAGTGGTGCTTGGCGTTGTTGAGAATGTTCACGTTCACCACCCAGCGGACTTTGCTGGGGCTCGGCATATGAGTCTTGCCGGTGAACACCTTGCGGCCGTACTTCGGCGTATTGACGATCAACGCATTGTCGCCATGGTTCCAATACCCCGGCTCCTCACCGTAATAATATTTTCGATATTTGATTTCCTTGCCGTGCACATCGTCCTTGAGATTCAAGTTCCAGGGATCTTCTCCCAGATAGACGCTCGCGCCCGCGCCGGACCAGGGCGCCGCCTGCCAAATGCCGACCTTGTAGTTGCCGGACCAGGTGTGACATCCGGTGCCGAACTTCCCGATATTGCCCGTCAGCATCATCACCAATGCCGCGGCCCGTCCCATCGACGTCATATGGAAATAGTGACAGACGCCCTCTCCATTGTGGATCGCCGCGGGTTTGACGGTGCCGCAGTCCCGCGCCCAGCGAACAATCAGATCCTTCGGCGCCCGATTTACCTGATGCACGGTATCCAGGTCATAGTCCTGGAGGTGAATCGTATACAGCTGATAAATGGGCATGACGTCGACCTCGCGCCCGTTGAGCAGCTTGATCCGATAGGTACCCGTCAAGGCCGGGTCGATACCGCTTTGAGCCAGATGAACGCCGACCTGTTCACGATGGAGCGGCACGGCTTTCCCCTTCGCCAGGTCCCAGACCATCATGCCGCCGAGACGCTGCACCTGGTCTTGGCTTAATCCCTGCACGCGCCCCGAATACGACTTCGTGAAATCCGGCACCTGATAGTCTTTCAGCACTTCATGCGGATCCAAATACTGGAGGGTATCCGTCCGTACGAGCAACGGCATGTCCGTGAAGCCCTTAATAAAATCAATGTCCTGATAATTTTCATCGAGAATGATTTTCGAAGCCCCGAGAAACAGCGCGCCGTCCGTCTCGGGACGCACCGGGATCCAATAGTCCGCGCGGCTGGCCGTGGGATTGTATTCAGGGGTGATGATGACGAGACGCGCCCCCCGTTCCATGCTTTCCAATTTCCAATGCGCTTCCGGCATTTTATTTTCGACGAAATTCTTCCCCCAGCTCGTATTCAGCTTCGTGAAGCGCATGTCGGAGAGGTCGACGTCGCAGTTCTGCGTGCCGTTCCACCAGGGCTGCGACGGGTCTTGATCGCCGTGCCAGGTGTAGTTGTTCCAGTAGCGTCCGCCCTGCGCCTGATCGGGATTAACCTTCCGGATCCAGCTATCCAACAACGGCAACACGCAGTTGTTGAACCGGGTATTGGCATGCTTCCCCATCATGCCGAGGATCGGCATACCGGCGCGGTGCTTGAACGTCCGCACGCCCGCGCCCTTCATCATTTCGATCATTTCCGGAGCATAACCCTGCTCACGCAGACGACGAGCACCGGCTTCACCGCTGTAGCGAGTACCGATGACGATCAACCCCTTGGCGACGTAGGTGAAGGCCGTATCCCAGGACACGCGGACCATGTCGTCGAGGAACCGGCTGTCGAACTTGTACTTGCGCTTCACGTCCGACGTCAGTTCGGGAGAGCCGTCGTCCATCCACTGCTTCCAGCCCTTCCGCATCAAGGGCCCCTTCAAGCGATAGGGACCGTACACGCGACGGTGGAAGGTAAACCCTTTCAAACACATGCGGGGATTGTGCGCGAACGTTCCACGGTTGCCGTACAGATCTTCGTAGGTCTGGTGATCGTAGTTCTGTTCCACACGCATCACGACACCGTTCCGCACAAACGCCCGAATGCGGCAGGCGTGGGTATCGTTCGGTGAGCAGACCCAGGTGAAGGATGAGTCGTACCGGTATTGATCGTGATAGACGCGCTCCCACGATCGATCCGGATACTCACCCAATGGATTGTCGACCTCGACGACCGGTTGCAGCGCGGTCAATGCCAGAGCCTTGTCGGCTACAGCGGCGACTGCGACCGTCCCCGCCGAGACCTTCAAGAACTGCCTGCGGGATAATTGCATCATGACTACCTCCTCATAAGAAGACAGGACACTCTACCGACGCCACGACTCGCGGCGTCTACACCACACTTCCCCCATGACCGGAACAGGCCACTGCCAACGCACCCTCCTTCCAGGCCGATGGTGTTCCCCCCGCACGAGCGGCCGATCGTACGGCGACGCAGCGCTTCGCAGCTCTCTGCGCAAAGAACCACGCGCATCAGTGAGAAGATCAACGGAATAAAAAAATCACGACGACCCCTTGTGCACCTCACATGCCACGAGGTCGATTCACGACGAAATGTCTATGTCGTTGAAAAATCAAACAGCGGAAATGAAGATTTCATGAAGGTCGCGGGCGACACGAAACAGCCACGAAGACACGTGGTGGGAGACCACGATTCCACCACGATCAATCGTGGGCGAAAACATTCTTGCCGGGATCAGAGAGAGGCAGGCACGGAGGGACTGTTTACATGCGAGAGGGGCGGCGAATGGCTAATTTCTGCATCCGGCTGCGGAGCGTGCTCGGGGCCAACCCTAACTGCTCTGCAGCGCCGCCGGGTCCTTCGATTCGCCAGTCGAGCAGCGTGAGCGTTTGAAGAATATGGTGTCGCTCTTCGTCCTGCAGTGTTCGTCGAGGACCTGACTCGGTCGGGACACGTACATTCACCATCGCCGGATCGATACGCAACAGGCGCTCGTGACACAGGATCAATGCACGCTCCACGATGTTCTCAAGCTCCCGCACATTTCCCGGCCAGGCATACTGCACCAACCGCTCCATCGACGCCTCATCGAAGTCTTCACAATGTCGCTTCAGCCGCTGGGAATGAACTTGCAGGAAATGTCGGGCGAGGATGGGGATATCCTCCGGGCGTTCTCTGAGCGGAGGCATATGGATGGGAAACACGTTCAAGCGGTAGTACAAATCGCTGCGGAAACGCCCCTGGTGGATCGCCCGGTGTAAATCGGCGTTCGTCGCGGCGATCACCCGGACATCCACCGGAATGGCATTCGCGCCGCCGACACGATCGACCAGGCCGTCCTGGAGCACCCGCAAGAGCTTCGCCTGCGCCTCAAGCGGCATCTCGCCGACCTCATCCAGAAACAACGTGCCGCCGTCGGCAAGCTCGAACCGGCCGACCCGTTGATGTTCGGCGCCCGTAAAGGCGCCCCGCTCGTGGCCGAACAACTCGCTTTCGATTAATCCTGCGGGGAGCGCCGCGCAATTCAATCGCACAAAGGCCCGATCACGCCGCAAACTCCGCTCGTGGATGGCGCGCGCCAGGACCTCCTTGCCGGTTCCGGTCTCCCCGGTCACCATCACCGTGGCGCCCGTCGGAGCCGCCTGCCGGGCAAGCGTCAGCACCTGCTCGAACGCCTGGCTTCGCCCCACGACGATGCCGAAATCCTGATTGGCCTTCAGCTCCTCCGCCAAATACACATTTTCCCGCGCCAACTGTTCTTTCAAACGGGTGATTTCTTCGTAGGCGTTGACGTGGGCGATGGCGAAGCCGATCTGCGTGGCCACCTGCTGGAGAAAATCCACATCGGCCGGATCCGGATGTCCCGCCTCGACGCTGCCGATGTTCAGCGTACCGAGACACGCTTCCTGGACGACCATGGGAAGGTTGATCATGCGACCAAGTCCTTCCTGGAGATAACTCTCATCCTCGATAAACAGTCGCTCTCGCTGCAGGTGAGGCCGCACGTGTACCTGATGATGATCGTAGACCCACCCCACCGCGCTGTGCGCGCGGGGGATCATCGCGTCGCTTCTGAGTACCACCTTGGGCAAATTCGTTTCCACCGCATAAAAGCGAAACGCGTCCGACTTCAAATCGTACACCGTGATTCCAGCCCGCTCCCACCGGACGACTTTCGCCAACTGATCCGTCACCGCGCGAAACAGGCTCTGCCGGTTGCGCTGAGAATTCAGCACATTGGTGACGGACAACAGGGTGCGGTAGTTGAGCGCCGCGTTATGCACGGCGTGTTTCTTTCTCCCGTAACATAGACCCTCTATGAACGGCTCACTGACCCTGTGCGCTGGAGCGACACGTCGTCAGGAAAGGCACCTGCACGCACAGAACTGAACTGCAGGCAGGCCTCGATGGGCGGTGGTGGCTTGTGCGCTGTGGGCATCATAGGCTGGGCCCATTTCTGATTCCAGTCGCTCGTCGAATCTTCATCAAACTTTAATGTAACGGCGGCGGCAACCTGGCGGATCACGTGGCTCGGCAAGGTTGGCCCTTCCGATGCTGCGACAGGTGGGACTAATGACGTCCTGTGCCCATGGCATGTCTGCCCTCATCCATCTCAACGCCCGATCTGAGCCGTGAGCGACTACGCCCTGCCTCGGGCCCCAACGCCCCGGAGCTTGGACCGACTGCGGGCGCGAGAGGAGCCGTTGTGACTCCCAGATCAGGACTTCTTCGCGGAACGAATACACTCGCCGCCGGATCGCGATGCGCACGCATGCGATCGAGGTCACTCGAAGCCCGTCCTTCGGGCGACGTCCGCATATCGCCTTTCCGAGGCACGATCCGTTCAATCTCTTCCTCTTCGTCGAGAAGGGAATCGAGCGATTCTCCACGACCCCTGACGACCAAATTCGTCGCGATCACGTCCTTAGCCAGCGATTCCGCCATCGGCAATTCATCCGCATAGACATCGGTCTCGTATTCGGCCGTGGAGGGGGTCGCCAAGGAGGTCCACACGGATTGCCCGGACTCGGTGATATTGATGCTGGTCACCGTCGACAGGCCAGGCCGGATCGGATGTTCCCGGAGTTCGTCCGAGGGTAAGGCGATACGCACCGGAACGCGCTCGACGATGTGAATGAAGTTTCCGGTCGAATTGTCCGGAGGCAACAGGGCGAACGCGCTGCCGCTGCCCGGCACCAGCCCCTCCACCGTGCCATGGAACGTTTGCTTCGATCCGTAAAGACTGACGTTCACCAGAGCCGGCTGGCCGGGACGGACATGCTGCAGTTCCGTTTCGCGCAAATTCGCTTCGACCCACAGATGATCCAGCGGAACAATGGTCATGAGGAGCGCTCCAGGCTGAACACGATCTCCCACCTGGGCTTTGCGCTTGGCCACATATCCGGAAATGGGAGCCCGGATCTGTTGGCGCGCATACTCCAGGTGCGCTTCGATCAGCTGATGTTTCGCAAGATCCACTGCCGGATGGGCTATGACAGTCGTGCCCCCGATCTGTGCATCCAGTGAATCCAGCTCGGCCTGGGTCTCTCGCACCTCTGCGTCCAAACTCGCAATTTTGTCCGCGGTATTTTGCAGGATCTGTTTGGAGATCGCGCCGCTCGGAGCGGCCCGTTGATACCGGTCCATGTCGTGCTCGGCCAACTCCAGCCGGGCCCGGCGCGAGCGTAATTTTTCCGCGAGTTGCTTCCGATTGATAAACAAGGCCGCAATGCGACGAACCTCCTCGCCCAACCGGCCACGGGCCCTCCCCAGCGCAGCGTAGGCTTGATGCTCATCCAACCGGATCATCAAGTCCCCTCGATTGACAAACTGCGTTTCCTCCGCCAGCACCTGCGTCACGATGCCGGAGGCCTGCGCCGCCACCGGCACCAGGTTCCCCGTGACGTAGGCGTTATCGGTTCGTACCCAAAACCGGTCATGCGTATACCAATGCACCAGATAGGCGACGGTGGCGACCAGCACCAACCCCGCCACGACCAGGAGCCGTCGATTCCGGCGCGCACGAATGGCCTTCGGATGGATGCGGTAGGGGCCGGCCGGCGGTGAGCCACCGGGGGATTGCGGATGCTGAGCCATATCTGCAGTTGTGGTTGTCATGGATTTAGCTCGGATTCTGTTTCGGTCGTTTTGCAATGTCCGGATTGTGATAACCGCCGCCCAGGGATTCGATCAGATCGACCGCCGCCACCAATTGGTCGCTTTCCAGGGCCCTCAACGCATATTCCTGCTCCAGGACCGGATAACGATGCCGCAACACTTCCCGATCATCGTCCAGCCCGTTCACGAGTCGCACCTTCGCCAATCGCCAGTCGTCCCCCAAGGAAGCCACCAGCCGTTTGTGCGAGGCCATGATTTCATTCGTAGTCTGCCAGGCGCTCAAACTGTCGGCGACTTCCCGCATCGCTTCCAGCAGCGTGTCGTTGTAGAGTTCCACCGCCGCATCGTATTCCGCCCGCTGCGCCCCCAATTCACCGCGGAGTCGGCCGCCCTCAAACCAGGGCATCCGCAATCCGGGCGCCAGGCCGTAGGAAAAGCTTTGACCGCTGAAAAGGAAATTCGCCAGCTTGTCGGTCCCCTTGGCCAACGTCAACGCATTGAATCCCACGAAGCCGGTCAAATCGATGGTGGGGTAAAACTGGGTCGTCGCCACCCTGACTAACCGCGATGCGGCATGAGCACGATAGAGGGCGGCGGCCAGATCCGGCCGATGGACGAGTAACCCCATGGACAGATGATCCGGTGCCGCAATCTGACTGGGGACGATCACTTTCGGCTTGGCAAACAGATGGCCCGCCTCATCAGGCCCCTTGCCGACCAATCGCGCCAGCAGATGACGCTGGACATCCAGCTGATCGCGAATTGCCGCCTGACGCTTGAACGCGGCTTCATAGTCGGCCACCGCGATTTTGACGGGCTGGTCATTGTCGAGTCCGAGCCGGAATCGAGTCTCCGCCAATGTCTTGAGCTCGCGGCGGATGCCGACGATGGCTTTGACGATAGTGAGTTGCTGTTGAAGGGCCTGCCCGCGGAAATAGGCGCGGGCAATGCCGGTGGTCAGCCGCAGGCGCACCTCGGCCGTTTCCGCTTCTTCGGCCGCTGCATGGCCCAGCGCGGCTTCCAGCATGGCCCGGTTCTTTCCCCAAAAATCGAATTCATACCGGAAGCTCAACGGGTTGATGATCCCGTACATAATCCTGATGCCCGCCACTTCCGGATTGAGGGCCGCAAAGACGCCATGTTGAGAAATACGTTCGTAGGTCAACGATGCATCTGCTTCGAGAAACGGCAACAGCCGCGCGCCTTCGACCTTCACGAGTGAAGTGGCCTGCCGCAGCCGTGCCGCTGCATGTTTCAAGCCGGGGTTATCGTTGAGCGACTGCTCGATCAAGCCGTTCAGTTCCGGATTGCCGAACTGTTCCCACCAGCGATCCTCCGGCCAATTCTGAAGCCGGGACGTGACCTCCGCCAGAGTCTCCGTCATTTCAGGCGCCTCGAGATATTGCGCCGGTTGATCCCCTTTCGGGATCCAGGCACAACCGCCGAAGAAGAGCGCGCAGCCGATCCCGAGGGCAAAGTGCAAGCGACGCCTGATCGTGACAGGAACAATCATGGCACCTCCTCAATCATTTCCTCAGCGCCCATCTCCCGTAATTCGTCGGCCGGATCCTGCGCCACCGGTAAGTGGGTCGGGTGAGCGAACCAGACGAGGATGCCCAATCCCACAAACAGGGCACTCGCAACGAGAAACGCGTCGTTCAAACCGAGAATCGCCGCTTCCTGCCGGATCAGCAGGCCAAGCTTGGCCTGGATCTGAGCCTGCGACAATCCTGCCGCACTGAGTTTGGCCGTCAACTGCCCCATCGGATCGAAAGAGATCGACTGGCGCCCGCCGAAGTGATCGGCCAGATGCAGTTGATGAAAGTGGATACGCCGGAACAGGACGATGCCTTGAAACGTGATCCCGAACGCTCCCGCAGCCACACGCAAAAGATTCGCGACCTCGGCCGCGCGCATGATGAGCGGACCGGACAGGCCGTGCAGGGTCAACACTGTCACAGGCGTAAAAAACGATCCCAGGAAAATGCCTTCGACGAGCATCGGCCAGAAGAGTTCTTCATAACTATGCGGATCGTCGTAGAGGCCGAGCCAGTAAAAGGTCCAGGCAAACCCCAGACTATTGAGGCAAATCAACCAACGGGCATCGATGTACTTACAGAGAAGATGCATGACCGCGATGGCGGGAGCCCCGAGCAAGACCAGCGGCAGCAGGGCCAGCCCGGCCAGCTTGGACGAATAGCCGAGAATGAGTTGGATCTGCACGATCAACAGCGACAGCAGCCCTTGGATCGAGAAGAACCCGAGCGTCAGGCTGATGACGCCGATCACAAAATTGCGATGCATGAAGAGTCGAAGGTCCAGCGTCGGATGCCGCTCCCCGAGTTCCCAGATGACGAAACAGGGAAACGCCACAAGCAGCACCACTGCGATGGCCTGGAGGAACGGCGAATCCAGCCAATCGAAATCGTTGCCCATGTTCAGCAACGTCTGAAGCCCCAGGAGCAACACCGCCAGCAGGGCGAACCCGACCAGGTCGAAACGCGCGTACCGGCGGCGAAACCCCCGCCCGTACAACAAGGCGGCCAGCGTGCCGACAATCACGAGTGTCAGCACGAAATCCAGGTAGAACAGAAAACGCCACCCGAGCATGTAGGCGATATACCCTCCCACCGGCATCCCGATGGTGAAAGGCGTAATGCTGAACAGGCCCCAGACGGTCAAGGCCACCGCCTTCAATCGCTTGGGGTATTCGTTGAGTAACATGGACTGGGCGATCGGCAGGGTGATGCCACCGGCAATCCCCTGCACGATGCGAGCGGGAACGAACTGCGCGAGCGTCTGGCTATCACCACACAAATACGACGCCACGCTATACACGATGAAGGCGCCGATCAGCAGGCGGTAATCGCCGATACGTCCCGAGAGGTATCGCGCGAGAGGAAAACCCAGGGCCAACCCGACCATGAAATCGGTCTGCGCCCAGGTAAGAAAACTCGGTAACACGCCCCCCAGATCGCCTGACACATGCGGCAGCAGAGCAATGTAGGAACCGGCGTTGAACAGCACGACGATGTGCGACAGGCCGAGCACGGCGTTGAACAGCACGAAGCGCCATCCATGCAACCGTCTGAGATAGACAACCGCCATCGCCGCACTCCATGACTTAATACGAAGGAGAATAGCCCGGCTGATCGGCCCGGGCCGTCCCTGGTTGAGCCGGCACCGTTGCGGGAGCGGATGGGGCCGCGGCCGGCGCGCTCGTACGATGCGCCCCATAGATCGCCAATCCCGTAAACAACATGCCCCCGACCAGATTCCCTACGGTCACCGGGATCTGATTCCAGAGCCACCAGGTCGACACACTGACATTGGCCCCCAGCAACATGCCGACAGGCATGAGAAACATGTTCACGACCGCATGTTCGAATCCTTGCGAAAAGAACAGCAAGGTCGGCCCCCAGATCGCGAGAATTTTCCCGGAGAACGACGTCGACATGAACGCCGCCACCACCGCCAGACTCACCATCCAGTTGCAGAGCATCCCTTTCGTGAACGCCGCGAGGAGTCCGGCCGTGCCATGTGACGCGTAATAATTGGTCTTCGCTTCGGCAATCGCAATGAGTTTGGTCCCGACCGCATTGATTTGCGCATCTCCGGCGGTGGTCAGCGCGACGGCAAACAGGCCTGCGTAGAGGGTGCTGCCCAGGAGATTGCCGAGGAAAACCCAGCCCCAGTTTGCGAAGACCTGGCGGAGACCCGCGTTCTTTTGGCCGGCCACCGCAGCGCAGGGCAACAGCGCAAAACTGCCCGTGATAATCTCGGCGCCGAGCAGAATCGCCAGCGCCAATCCGAAGGGGAAGAGCAGACTGCCGAGAATCCAGTATCCGGTTTCAACGGCTACCGTGACCGCCATGCTGGTCCCGATCCCGAGATACGCGCCGGCCAGCATGCCGCGAAGCACCAATTGACGCGGCGGCAAACTCAACTTCAGCGCGCCGCCGGCCAGCATACTGTCCACCACGCCGTAGGGCTTCACATAGTCCATCGCAGCCTCCTTCTTCGATTCGCCGGCATCGCTCGTCGCGCGATGCGTGGCACGGTCACGGAGATTCTTCTGTCACACGTTGAGCAAGGCGCGTGCCGTAGTATTTTTCAATCATCCGTACCGCTCTGAGACAGATGGGGAAGATCGATCGTCGCTGCCTGGACCGGATCCGGATCATCCGCTCTCTTGAGGAACTTCATGAATACGGGCGAGATCGCACAGGCGCACAGTGCGAAACCGCTCATCTCGCATCCCGCGGCAAAAACCGCATGCGGAACGCAAACCGGCACCCGCTGAAGGCACAGGGATTTTTCCCGACCGGCGCTTTTCCCGACAGGACGGATCAGGCGGCGAAGTTGCACACAGACAAGCGCACAGACTACGATATCGTCGGAGATGAAGACCGCCCTTGAGTGACCTGCTCAGCAATCTGCCCATTGCCCGCAAGTTGTTTCTTGCGTCGGTGATTCCTGCGCTCACGGTGCTGCTCCTCAGCGTCCTGACCTACCGCAGCGTCACGACGTTCTCCGACGACGAGGGCCAGCTCAATGACATCTACTACTCCCAACGATTGGCCTCGGAGTACCTTCGGCTTGTCGTGGACCTCGAAACAGGGTTCCGCGGTTTCGTGCTCACGAGCCAGGAACATTATCTGTTCCCCTATCGCACCGCCCAGGACCATGTCCTGAACATCGGCAGAACGCTGGAAGCGCAGGTCTCCGCCCATGACGATCAGCGCGCGCTGATCACCTCCGTGCAACAACTCGTCCGGCAATTCATCGATGAAAAGGAAACCTTGATCGACGCCGTGAAGGCGGACCACCCCGACGAGGCCCGGCTCTACATCGAGGAAGGCAAAGGGCGAACGCTGATGTTGAAAATTCGCCAGGACATGGGGCACTTCGAACATCTCGCCCAGACGGCGCTGAATGCCAAACTCGCGAAACTCGCCCAGGATCGCGACACCATGCTCATGACCATCCTCGGCGGCGGTCTCTTCGCGTTGATCTGCATGGTGGCGGCGTTACACCTCATCGCCCACTCCATCACGACGCCGCTGGAGCGCCTGGCCACCGCTGTGATGGCGGCCGATACGCATCCGATCCCGCACGTCCCGGTGATGACACGAACGGATGAAATCGGCAATCTGTCCCGTGTCATGCACGCCATGAGCTCGGCCATCCATTCCCACATTGCGGCGCTGCAACTGTCCGAGGCCAACCTGCGCCAGCTCAACCAGGATCTGGCCGGTTCGGAGGCCAAGTATCGCAGTATCGTCGACCATGCACCCTTCGGGATCTTCACCACCAGGGGGATGACCCTCGTGTTCAGCAATCGATACAACAGCCTCCTCGCGGGACTCGATCCGAGCGAAGAGAAGGACCCCGATGCAGTCCGGCGCGCGATCCACCCGGAGGACCGGGAGCGAGTCATCGAGGAATTCGCGCAAGCAGTGACGGAAGGGAAACCCTATGAAACGGTCTTCCGGTTTCTCCATGCGGACGGCACCGTGAGAAAAGTCTTGAGCCGGCGCATCCCGATTCGCGATCATTCCGGAGCGGTCGTCATGTACCAGGGGTTCAATGTGGACATCACGGCCCTCGATCTCATGCAATCGCGCCTGCGTCGGGCCGAGCGACTGGCCACACTCGGGCAGGTGGCCGCAGGCATCGCGCACGAAATCAGAAATCCGCTCGTCGGTATCGGCTCGACCACATCCCTCCTGCTCGATGATACCGACCCAGCCGATGCGCGCCGCCCCGATCTGGCCGTCATCCTGCAGGAGACCAAACGCCTCGATCGGATCGTCAACCAGATCATCGACTATGCCCGCCCCCGTGAGATCGTGGCGTTCGCCTTCGACATGGCGCAGCTGGTGCAAGAGGTCATGAAGGTCTTGGATGAGCCGCTCACGCGCAAGCAGGCGACGATCCGACTCTCGGCGCCGGACGCTCCCTACACCATTCAGGCCGACCGCGATCAACTGAAACAAGTGCTGCTCAACGTGCTGCAGAATGCAATCGAAGCCAGCCCCTCCGGCGGAACGATTGCCGTCACCCTGGTTCAGCAGGCCCGCGGCGTGGAGCCGGGACTGGAAGTCACCGTCGCAGATCGAGGTACCGGGATCAGCCCCACCCACCTCCCGCACGTGTTCGAACCGTTTTTCACGAGCGGCAAACCGCAGGGGACAGGATTAGGACTGGCCATCTGCCGTAACATTCTCGAAGCACACGGCGGAGAAATTGCCTTGGACAGTGAAGTGGGACGCGGCACCACCGTGCGCGTCTGGGCCCCCTTACGACAACAGCCACCACGAATGCAGGAAGAGGAACAGCATGCAGGCCACGATTTACGTCACGGATGACGAACCCGCCATTCGATCCGCCATCGTCAAACGCCTTTCGCGGCGCCATCACACCGTGACCGGCTTCGAATCAGGCGAGGATGTGATCCGGGCCGTCACCCAACATGCGCCGGACCTCATTCTGCTGGACTTGAAAATGCCCGGCATGGGAGGCGTCGAGACACTCAGGCAGCTCCGCCCGATCGCGCCCCAGACGCTGATCATCATGCTGACGGCCTATGGGACCGTGGAAGATGCGGTGGAAGCGATGCGGCTGGGCGCCTACGATTTCCTGATCAAGTCGGTCGACCTCTCCGGTGTCGATCCTGTCGTCGATCGCGCAATCGAATTCCTCACGCTGCGCCACCGGGTCGAATTTTCACTCGAGGATCAAAACAGCCCCTACGCGCTTTCCAATATCGATGCGCGCAGTCCGGCGATGCAGCTCCTGCTCGGCCAGGTTCGTGATGTGGCGCAGAATGCTAAATCGACCGTGCTGCTTCAGGGCGAAACGGGCACCGGCAAGGAGTTCCTGGCGCGGGTCATCCATTGCAACAGCCCTCGTGCCTCAGGCCCCTTCGTCGCCGTGAACTGCACGGCTATTCCGAAGGAGCTCTTTGAAAGCGAGCTGTTCGGACATGAGCGGGGCGCCTTCACGGGCGCCCACCAGCGCAAACGCGGGCTCCTCGAAAAAGCGGAAGGCGGCACGTTGTTTCTGGACGAAATCGGCGACCTGGACCCGGCCATGCAGGCGAAGCTCCTCCGCGTCCTGCAGGAACGCACCTTCAGGCGCGTGGGCGGCACGGAAGACCTCTCGGTAGACTTCCGCTTGATGACCGCCACCAATCGCGACCTCAAGAAGGACACGGCGCGCGGCAGCTTCCGTGAAGATCTCTTCTTTCGCCTGAACGTGGTGACCTTCGAACTCCCGCCCCTGCGCGTGCGTGCGGAGGATATTCTCCCGCTGTCCATGCAGGCCATGCTGCGATTCGGCAAAGAGTTCGGCAAGGAGGTCGTCGACATCGAACCCGAGGCGCAAGAGCTCCTTCAGCGATACAGTTATCCGGGCAATATTCGCGAACTCCAGAACATCATCGAACGCGCCATGATTCTCTGCCACGACAAAACCTTGACCGCCGGCTGCCTCCCGCGCGAATTACGCGAGCAAGCCCCGCACATCGCCGTGGCCATGGCGCAAGGCGAACACCCCTCCCTTCGCATTGAAATGGTGCTGGGACAACAGACGCTGGCCGATATCGAGTCGGCCCTGATCGAGGAAGTCGTGCGCCTCTCGGATCACAACAAAACCCTGGCCGCCAAACATCTGGGATTGACGCGGTTCGCCCTGGACCGGCGCCTCAAGAAGCAAATGGAACAGGACTGAGCCGGCAGGCTGTGTATTCCGGGGTTGAACCGCGCCACTCGGGAACGGATAATAAGCACATGAATCAGGCAGGCGATGGCCGGCAAGCATAATAGCTGGATTCTTCCAGGCATCGTCGGATTGACCTGCGGCCTCTTTGCGCTCGATCTGTTCATGCCGCTCGGGGTGGCCATCGGCGCGCTCTACGCCGGAATCGTGCTGCTGGCCTCATTCTCCCCGAATCCACGACTTCCGCTGCTCACCGCCGCCTGCGCCACCGGACTGCTCATCGTCGGGGCTGTGGGAGGCCCTCGTCTGAGCAGCATTCCGCTATGGGTAGGGGTCACCAATGCCTCCCTCGGTCTCGTCGTCGTCTGGATCTCGGCCGTACTCCTGCGACAACGGCATCATGCGGAGATTCGACTCCGTCAGGCGAAAGACGAACTTGAAGCGCGCGTTGCCGCCCGCACCAGGGAACTGGCCGACGTGAACCGTACCCTCCTGCATGAAATCTCTGAACACGTCGAGACGGAAGAGTCTCTGCGCGCCAGCGAACACGATCTCGCCACCAGCCGGCAGGAGTTGCGGGACCTGGCGGCCCGTCTCCTCACGGCCCAGGAGGAGGAACGCCGGCGCATCTCCCGGGATCTCCATGACGACATCAACCAGCGGCTGGCCATGCTGGTTGTCCAAGCCGAGTCGCTGGAGAGCAGCCTCCCCCCCTCGGCGAGCGACTGCAGCAAAGAGCTACGCTCGATCCAGGACCGGCTCACCGAGCTGTCGGACGACGTACGCCATCTGGCCTATCAGTTTCATCCGTCCATTCTGGACGACCTGGGACTGACCGTCGCCTTGCAGCGCCTGGTCGATGAATGCGCGGCACGCGCGAACCTTCAAGGCACGTTCGACGTGTCGCCGGCACCGCAGACCGTGCCGCAAACCGTGGCCACCTGTCTCTACCGCATCGCCCAGGAGAGTCTGGCGAATGTGATGAAACATGCGCAGGCGAGCAGGGTCATGGTATCCCTCGCTTCGACGGCCGATGCCATCACGCTCACCGTGCAGGATGACGGAGTCGGGTTTGACACGCAGCAACTGGCGAACAACCATCGCGGTCTCGGCCTGATCAGCATGGCAGAGCGCCTCCGCCTGGTCCGCGGCACCGTCACCATCGATTCGCTCCCTCACCAGGGCACACGCCTCTATATCAAAGTTCCGCACGCGGAGGTTCCTGTATGACCACGCCCCCTCGAGTGTTGCTGGCCGACGACCATACGCTGGTGCTGGAAGGATTCCGGCGAATCGTGGAACAACGTTGTGAGGTGGTGGGGGCGGTCGAAGACGGCCGCGCGCTCCTCGACGCAGCCACGCGGCTGCGCCCCGACTTGATCCTGCTGGATATCTCCATGCCGTTATTAAATGGAGTCGATGCCGCGCGCCAATTAAAGAAGCTGCTGCCCGACGTGAAACTCATCTTCGTCACCATGCATGCGGACCCGGCCTATGTGAGCGAGGCCTTCAAAGCCGGGGCATCAGCCTACCTGCTCAAGCGATCCGCGGCCAGAGAACTGGAGCAAGCCATCGACTCCGTGTTGAAGGGACAGTATTTCGTTACCTCCCTGCTGACCAAGGATCTGGTCACGACCCTCTCTGCAGGGCAGGCCGGCCTGTTTGCACAACGGCAGGAACTGACGCCGCGCCAGCGGGAAGTGCTGCAGCTCATTGCCGAGGGACGCACCATCAAGGAAATCGCCTCGCTGCTGAATATCTCGCCGAAAACCGTCGAGTTTCACAAAGCTCAGATCATCTTTCATCTCAACCTCCGCACCACCGCAGAACTGACCAAGTACGCGCTTGCGCACGGGCTGACATCGGCCTAGCCCGGGCTTGCCGCGCTGACATCGGACTCGGGACATTTCACCTTCGACCTAGGACATCGCCTAGTTGCCTCTCTTCTTCGCCTTCGTTACCCTACCTGTAGGTGTTCGCCGTTCCCCATGCCCATCGATCATACCGGCTGGATACGGTCGAAGGAGATCTGAAGGATGGACTCCGCAGCCACACAATGCCAGGTTTGCTGGCGAGTGCGGGACAACAAGACGGATGGAAACTCCTGCGCGGTATGGTCGGACATGCAGACATTCATGGAGAGCCACGATGTGACATCGCATGGCCCCACCTTTTCCGAAGGGTATTGCCCTCAGTGCGCCACCTTGTATCATCGACTCACACAAGAACATCTCTACGACGCCTAACAGATTCATACCTGACACGACCGGGCGCCGCTCCACGCAGGTGAGCCGCAGCCGCGTTGTCGGCCGGTCATTACGAAGATCCCGTCCATTGCATGCGCCAAGAAGGCGACAGTGGATCGGTTACAGAGGAATGTTCTCAAGCGGATGCATCGGACCAGATATTCGACCTGTTCGCCAGGCCGACTCCATCGAACCGCACAGTGCTGGACTCGCTTCATCGCAAGTCATTGGGAGACCCCTCCTACACCACACAGTCTGTACTCTCGATGGAATCACCGGCCTGGCCTCCATTCCTGCCCCCTCCGCACTGTCGCTCGCGACGCGCGCACCTGCGCACTTGATCGACTTCGCTCCGGGAAGGTGCTAGGTTGTTTGCAGCAGGACAACGGGCATCGCGCAGTGGGGACGCACCGTTCAGTGCCGGGCACGGTTCTGCGGAGGGAGGAAGGGCGACGATGAACTATGCAGATCGACGCGGACCGATGCACGAGCCGCAGCCGCAATCAGAAGCCGGAAAAGGCCGAGTATGCGGACCACAGCTCGGCGCGACCTTCATGCCTCAACGATCCATGCCATGGGACAAACGACCGGCGCCGGCGCTCAGATACGACGGACTGGTCGTCGCCTTCGCCCTCCTTGCGTGTCTATTCGTCGTGCTCTTGAGTCCGGCCTCCAGCCTTGCCGCCGACCGGGCAACCGCACCGCCCCCGGGGTCGTCCGATCCGGTCTATTCGCTGGAGGCGGTGCTGAATTTCGCGTTGACGCGCAATCCTACCGTTGCCAGCGCGGAGGGCACGATCGATCAGAACCGTGGACAACAGGTGGCCGCGTACACCTATCTCAACCCCTCGGTCAGCGCGAACAGCGGCGTCGGCAGGATGCGCGACCTGGGACTCTTCGATCCGGCGGTGCGTGAGCGGGTGACGGAATTCAATCTGAGCGTCGGACAACCGATCGAGTGGCCGTCAAAGCGCGCGGCCCGCCAGCGCGCCAGTGAAGCCGGCGTCGCCGCCGCCTCGGCCGGACTGGCGGAAACGCAGCTCAATTTGGTCGCCGACGTCAAGGTCGCCTTTTACGATCTTCTCCTGGCTCAGCGCGCGCTGGTCCTCGCACAGCAGAATCTGGCCACCGTGGAGGATGTCGACAAGGCGGTACGGACCCGGGTACGCCTGGGGGAGAGTCCGCAGTTCGAAGCGATTCGCTCCGGAGTGGAAGTATTGAAAGCCAATCAGTCGCTGACGAGAGCGGCCAATCGAGTGCGGGTCAATCGGGTGATGCTCGATACCCTGACGGCCGGTTCACTCGGGCCGACGTACGCCATCGACGGGCAACTCCACCGTGTGGGCCCGGGATTCGGCATCGACATTCTGACCGAGCGCGCGCTCACCCAACATCCGACGATCGTGCGCCTGCGCAAGTCGGTCGAGCAGGCCGACCATAGCCTGGAGTTCGAACGTCAGGCCCGTGTGCCGAATATCACGATCGGAGGCAGCTACTGGCGGGAAATCGGTCGGGAAGCCTTCACCGGCGGCGTCACATTCCCCACTCCCGTGTGGGATCGGCGGCAGGGCGAAATCATCTCGGCCTTCGGAAGTAAACGCAAAGGCGAAGCTGAATTTCTTCGTGCGCGAAATGAATTGATCCGAAACGTCAGCCAGCATTTTCAGGATGCGAAAACGACTGCGGATATGATCGAGGTCTATGAAAAGGGGCTCTTGAAACAGGCCGATGAAGCGCTGCGAATCGCGAAGTTCAGCTTCCAGCAGGGGGCCTCCAGCCTCATCGAAGTGCTCGACGCCCAACGGGTGCAGCGTCAGATTTTGCTGGACTACGCCCAGGCCCAATTCGATCTCTCCATGTCACTCGCGCTCCTGGAACGTGCCGTGGGAGGCGCTCTGTAATGAAACCAGCCCATCCACACTTCAGCACAGCCCGGAGCCATGCACGCGCCTATTCTCTGCGATTGGCCTTGACGATGCTGCTTAGCGCATTGCCCTTGCAGTTCCTCTCCGGATGCGAAGGCCCGCCCCCCAACGCCACGGGGGCCAATCCGCCCGCCGCTGCGACCGAGAGCGGCCTCGTCCGGCTGACGGCCGACAAAATCAAATCGGCCGGCATCGAAGTGCAACCGCTGACGCGGGGAGAATTTCGCACCTTTCGCGATTTCCCCGGCACCATCGAACCAAATGAGCACGCCCTGGCGGAAATCACGACGCTGGTCCGCGGGCGGGTCATCGACGTCTATGCCGACCTGGGCCGAGAGGTCAAAGGGGGTACTCTGTTGGCCCTGCTCTACAGCAGCGAACTGGGTATGGCCCAGTCGGCCTACCTCAAGGCGACCGCCAAACTGAATGTCGCCGATCGAGCCTTCCGGCGGGCAGAGCTGCTTCTGAAGGAAAAAGTCATCGGTGTGGCTGAACTGCAACGCCGCGAGGGGGAAATGATCAGCCTTCGCGCCGAACAACGGGAAACGCGGGACCGCCTCCTGATCCTGGGACTCACCGACGAGGATTTGCGCAATCTGGATCGCAATCACACCATCCGGTCACACGTCCCGGTGGTCGCTCCCTTCGACGGCCGGATCATCGCCCGGAATCTGACCAAGGGCGAGGTCGTGGAAACCACGGAAAAACTGTTTGTCGTCGCCGACCTCTCGGAGGTCTGGGTGACCGCGAAAATTCCGGAAAAGGATATTCCGTATATCCAGGCCGACCTGGAGGGAGACGGACAGGCCGTGGAAGTGCACGTGACCGCCTATCCGGGACAGATCTTTCAGGGTCGGATCACCTATGTCGGAGACGTACTCGATCCGGCCACCCGCACCATGCGGCTGCGGCTCGAACTGTCCAACCCCGAACGCAAACTGAAACCCTCGATGTATGCCACCGTCCGCGTGTATTCAGAACCGCAACCGGAAACACTCCTGATTCCCGAAACGGCCGTGCAGCGAGACCGTGACCGCCAATTCGTCTTCGTTCAACGTGAACCGGGGGTCTTCGAAGTCCGCGACGTCCAATTGGGGGAATCCAACGGCAAGCAGGTCAAGGTCTTCGGCGGCGTCCAGGAACAGGAGGCCGTCGTCGTGAAGGGCTCCTACGTCCTCAAATCCGAGTTGTTCGGCTCCCAGATCTGATTGCATGTTATCGTCGCTGCTGCAAATGTCCCTCCGCCAACGTGTCCTGGTGGTCGTCCTGGCCCTGGCCCTGGCCCTCGGAGGTATCTACTCGTTCCAAACCATTCCCATCGACGCCTTTCCCGATGTCACGACCGTCCTGGTCCAGGTCGTGACGAAAACGCCCGGGCTCTCTCCCGAAGAAATCGAACGGTTCGTGACGTTTCCCCTCGAACTCCAATTGACCGGCTCACCCGGCCTGGTCGAGGTGCGTTCGCTGTCGAAGGTCGGGCTTTCCATGATCGACGTGATCTTCGAAGACACGGTCGATATCTACCTGGCGCGACAGGTCGTGCTCGAACGCATTCTCGAAGTGCAGGATCAACTGCCGCCCGGTTCTCTGTCCCAGTTGGTCCCCAATACCACCGGGCTGGGCGAAGTCTTTCAATATTTCTTGAAGGGCCCGCAGGACGACACGGCGGGCACTCAGCTCTCCGAGTCCGAATTGATGAACCGGCGCACCCTCCAGGATTGGCTGATCCGCCCGTTGCTCAAGGGACTCCCGGATGTGGTGGACGTGAACTCCCTGGGAGGGTTCGTCAAAGAATTTCAGGTCATGGTCGAGCCGGGACTGCTGCGAAAATACAACCTCGCGCTCCACGATGTGTTCCGGGCGGTCGAACAGAACAATGCCAACGCCGGCGGCAACATTCTGGAAAAGAACGCCGAGCGATTCATCGTCCGGGGGGTCGGTCTCATCAAGACCCTCGCGGACATCGAACAAATCGTCGTGAAAGAAGAGGGCGGTACCCCGGTCTATGTGCGGGACGTGGCCGAAGTTCGCGTGGGGCACGCCATCCGCCACGGCGCGGCCGTCATCAACGGCAAACATGAAGCGGTCACCGGAATCGTGCTCATGCTCCGCGGCGGCAACGCCCGTGAAGTCGTCCAGGCGGTCAAAACCAAAATCGATGACATTCACCAGCACAAGCTGCTCCCCGGCGGACTCCGCATCGTCCCGTTTTACGATCGCATCGAACTGATTACCTCCGCCTTGAACACCGTCTATAAGGCCCTGTTCGAAGGCGTGGTCCTAGTGGTCGTGGTCCTCTTCCTCTTTCTCGGCAATGTCCGCAGCGCCCTCATCGTCACCGCCACCCTGATCCTCACCCCGCTGGCCACCTTCATCGTCATGGATCGGGTCGGGTTGACCGCCAATTTGATGTCGCTGGGCGGGTTGGTCATCGCGATCGGCATGATGGTGGACGGCTCCGTGGTGGTGGTGGAAAACGTCTATCGCCATCTCTCCGAACACCGCGACTCTTCGACCGGCAAGACCTCCTTGATTCTGCAGGCGGCCATGGAAGTGGGACAGCCGGTCGTCTTCGGCATCCTGATCATCATCATCGTCTTTTTTCCGATCCTGTCCTTGCAGGGCATGGAAGGGAAGATGTTTCAGCCGCTGGCCTATACCATCATCATTGCCCTGCTGATCTCCCTGTTGCTGTCGCTGACCCTGTCGCCCGTGCTCTGCTCCCTGGTTCTCAAGGATCCCAAGGAGGAAGACACCTTTCTCCTGCGCTGGGTCAAGCGTGGCTACCTGCCGACGCTCGAATGGGCGCTCGGCCATCGCACCGCCGTGCTCGCACTCGCCCTCAGCCTGCTGGCCGGCAGCCTGGCGCTGTTTCCCTTTCTGGGGGGCGAGTTCATCCCCATCTTGAACGAGGGGTCGGTGACGCCTCAAACCATCCGGCTTCCCGGCATTTCGTTGGAAAAATCCATCGAGATCGAGAAGGAAATGCAGCGAGCGGTGCTGGAGTTCCCGGAAGCCCGCATGGTGGTGTCGAAAATCGGCCGGACTGAATTGGGCAACGATCCTCAGGAGCCGAATGCGAGCGATCCCGTCGTGTCGCTCGCCCCGATGGATCAATGGAAAACCGCCTCGACCAAATCGCAACTCGATGACGCGATCCGCCGTCGCCTGCAACAGATTCCGGGCGCCAATTTCCTGATCAGCCAGCCGATTCAACAGCGTGTCGATGAGCTGGTTTCGGGGGTCCGTTCGGAAGCGACCGTGAAAGTGATCGGCGAAGACCTGGACATTCTGCGCAGCACGGCGGAAAAAATTCAGGGCATCATGAACGGCATTCAAGGGGTCAAGGACGTGCGTGTGGAGCAACTCTTCGGGCAGTCTTACCTGACCATCGATATCGATCGCGGCAAGATCGCCCGCCACGGCATCAATGTCGCCCAGATCCGGGAAATCATTACGACCGCGATCGGCGCCGACGCTGCCACGCGCGTCTACGAAGGGCAGCGCCGCTTCGACCTCATTCTTCGTTTTCCAGAACAATATCGCGACAGCGTCGACACCATCGGCAATATCCTCCTGACCACCGCGGCCGGCGCATTGATTCCGCTGGGTGACATCGCCAAGGTGGAACTGCGCGAAGGCCCGGCACTGATCAGCCGTGAAGGCCTGCAGCGCCGGATCTATGTCGGCTTCAATACGTTCGGCCGCGACATTGAAAGCATCGTGCATGAAGCCCAGACGAAAATCGACCGGCAGGTCCAGTTGCCCACCGGGTACCGGCTGCTCTGGGGCGGTTCATTTGAAAACATGCAGCGGGCGATGGCCCGGCTGAAAATTATTGTCCCGATCACCATCGGCGTCATTTTTCTCATTCTCTTTTCGTCGTTCAACTCGTTGCGTCACGCCGCGTTGATTATTTTGAACCTGCCCTTTGCCCTGATCGGCGGTATCGCCGCCCTGTGGCTGACGGGCGAGTATCTCAGCGTGCCGGCTTCCGTCGGGTTCATCAATCTCTTCGGGGTGGCCGTGCTCAACGGCATCGTCCTGGTCTCATACATCAACAAACTTCGCGACGAGGGCATGAATCAGGGGGAAGCGGTCGTCACCGGTTGCACACTCCGATTGCGCCCCGTGCTGATGACGGCGGTCGTTGCATTGCTCGGGCTGCTTCCATTGGCGCTATCTCACGGCATCGGATCGGAGGTGCAGCGGCCGCTGGCCATCGTGGTGATCGGTGGGTTAGTCAGCTCCACCCTCCTGACCTTGATCGTGCTGCCGGTGCTGTATCAGTGGTTCGATCGACCGGATAAACCGGCAGCGCTGGAAGAGGAACCCGCCCGCTGACGACTGTCCCTCCGATGAGAATGCGTCTTCCGCATTCCATTCAGTCGCCCCGCTCAATGTCCCTAGTGATCTGCCGAGGTTACCCGGACGAGCTGATCGTGTTATCTCTATGCTGGAACGGTTCCATGTGTGAAGCTCCCTTTCCCGGTCACACGTCACGAAGGTTGATGCAAGCAAAACTATGGCGTGGACGTTACTCTGTGTCGCCGGACTTTTTGAAATCTGTTGGGCCATCGGGTTGAAGTACACCGAAGGATTTACCCGGCCGTGGCCCACAGTGGGAACATTGGTCGCCATGGCGGCGAGCTTCGGCTGCCTGGCTCAAGCCTTGAAAACGATCCCCGTGGGAACGGGGTATGCGGTATGGACAGGTATCGGCGCGGCAGGCACCGCCGTCCTCGGCATGGTCCTCTTCGCAGAAACTGCCTCGATCATCAAAGTGCTCTCGCTGCTTTGCATCGTCCTCGGCATCATCGGACTCAGAAGCACGTCCTGAGCCGGGCGGCAGTGATGTTTATTGGCGGATTCACGTAGACCATGTTGCCTCTCACCACACCCACTCAACATGAGTCTTCGGTCCTCCACTTCCCGAATCGCAACACCCCAAAGCCGACCGGCTGGACGCTTGGAGAATGGCTCCTGCTCCTGCCTGTCGGAACTGCCGCCCTGTTCTTTCACTCTGGCCATGAGTGGCTAAGCGACCTCTCTAACCCCATTCGATTGAGCGCCATCCTCGGCTGGCTCCTGCTCGTGATTATTCTCTCCGCCTTTGCGGTCCTTCGTCATGCGGAGCACCTTGCGGAGCGGCTCGGCGAACCGATGGGAACCGTCATTCTGACCTTGTCGGTCACCGGAATCGAAGTGATGATGATTACAGCCTTTATGTATACGGGCAACGGGAATGCGTCGCTCGCGCGTGACGCCATGTTTGCGGTGGTCATGATCGTGCTGAACGGCATGGTCGGCCTCTCCCTCCTGCTCGGGGGCCTGCGGTACCACGAACAGACCTACAATCTACAAGGGGCGAACGCGTTCCTCGCAGTCATTGTCCCGTTGGCGGTGTTGGGGCTCGTGCTGCCAAGTTATACGATTTCCTCCCCCGGTCCGACATTTTCCCCCCATCAATCCACCTTTCTCATCGTGATGTCCTTGGGGTTGTATGGTGTGTTTCTCGCGATTCAGAATCTGCGCCACCGCGACTACTTCGTGGCACCCCGGAGCCAGAGCAAGCGAAAAATGGCCTTGCTCCATCAGACTGAACAGGCCCCGAAGACACCTGTCTGGCGCCATACACTCCTCCTGGTGGCCTACCTGCTTCCGCTCGTCATTCTCTCGGAACATGTGGCGACACCGATCGATTACACACTTCGCCTGTGGAATGCCCCCCATGCGTTAGGCGGTGTGCTGGTCGCCGGGCTCGTGCTGGCCCCCGAATCTCTTGGCGCGGTCCGGGCCGCTCTGGCCAATCAATTGCAGCGCTCCGTCAATATTCTCCTTGGATCGGTGCTCGCGAGTATCAGCCTCACCATTCCAGCCGTCCTCGCTATCGGCTTCTTTACTGAATCCACCATCATTCTCGGGATCGACACAGTCGATACCATCCTCCTGGTCCTGACCTTCGTGGTCAGCATGCTGACCTTTGCCGTCAGACGCACCAATGTCCTGCTCGGAGCCGTCCACCTGCTCCTGTTCCTGGCCTACCTCATGCTGATTTTTGAGAAATAGCCGTCGGGATACGGCCCTGCTTGGAGTGGGCCACAGAGTTGATTTGCCTCGCCTTGCCCTCCTAAGATACGGGCCAGAGGACAGCAATTCACGCAACGCACTCATGGCCGACCCCGGGCCAGTCTGAACCGCACCAGATCAAAAAACCATTGCTGTGAGCGGACTGTAGGAGTTTCCGAGAAAGACACGCATGTCAGGCACCAAGCACAAAGTCTTCACGATCCTGCTGGTCGAGGACGACGCGGGAGACGTGGACATGTTCTTGCGCACGGTCGAGCATGAACTGCCCCGCCATGAGGATGAGCAGGTCACGCTGGTCATCAACGCCACGGCCGAGGGCGCGCTGGAGCGGCTGCAACAGCAACCGATCGATCTGATCATCGCCGACGTGCGGCTGCCGGGCATGAGCGGAATCGAACTCCTGCGGCGGGTACAGGACCTGAACCGGCGTATCCCCGTCATCATCGTCAGCTGGGTCCATGCGATCGAGACGGTCATTGACGCGATGCGCCATGGAGCATTCGACTACATCGTGAAGCCCTACGACACGATGGATCTGTCGGCGCGCATTCATCGGGCCATGCGCATGTCGGAAATCCTCCTGCAGGCCTCACCGGACGAGCCTGCCGCGCCACGCATTCCCTTCAAGAACCTGGTAGGTGTGAGCTCCCCGATCAGAAACGTGATGGCCATGATCGAAGCCATCGCCCGGGTCCCCTCCACCACACTGATCATCGGGGAAACCGGCACGGGTAAGGAATTGATCGCCAAGGCGATTCACGAGCGCAGTCTCGATAGCGACGGCCCGTTCCAGGTTGTCGACTGCACCACCTTCTCGGAAGGCACCGTGGAGAGTGAGTTGTTCGGCCATGTCCGCGGCGCATTCACCGGCGCAGTGGCGGACCGAACCGGCTTGATCGAGTCAGGCAGCCACGGCACCGTCTTTCTCGACGAAATCGGCGACCTCCCCGCCAATCTGCAGGCGAAACTCCTGCGTGTGCTGGAAGCCGGGGAAGTGCGGGCGGTCGGCAGCACCCAGCAGCGGAAGGTGAACGTCCGCTTTATCGCCGCGACCAATCAGGACCTGGCTGAGAAGGTAAAGCGGAACGAGTTCCGGAAAGACCTGTTCTTTCGCCTCAATGTCATGGTGATCCGCGTACCGCCTCTCCGTGAACGGACGGAAGATATCCCCGTGCTCGCCCGACACTTCATTGCACGCTATGCCAAGGAGTTTACGAAACGCGTGGAGGATCTCCATCCCTCCGCCGTCACAGAGCTCGTCGCTTACCCATGGCCGGGGAATGTCCGGGAATTACGAAACGTGATGGAACGGGCGGTCATGCTCGCCAAGGGCGACCGCATCGGTATCGCGGACGTCGCCGGCATGCTCGCCGTGCCAGACGAGCGACAGCGCGAGGCCCCCGAAGAAGACTATCTCCACCTGCCGTATGCGAAAGCCAAGGAACAGGTCCTGGAGGCCTTCAACCGTCGGTACATCTCGACCAAACTGACGATCCATCAGGGGAACGTCACCCATGCCGCCCAGGACGCCGGCCTACCACGTTCCTACTTCCACGAGATCATGCGCCGCTATACAAAAGACGAAAAATAGCGGTGTCAGCAAAGCATGACACCCACCCACCACAAGTGAATATAAATAATTGTTTTTATTGAATAAATCAATGAATAGCCTGCGCGTCCGCATTTACAGACATGAATAGATCGTTATATTTCAATAGCTTAAACAACACATCCCCACTCGTAGTCAGCAGTTACTGACCCCTTCGTTTTCGCCAGCCACCACCGTCCTCTTTCCCGCCCCATCGATAGTCTCAACACATTGATTTTATTAATATAAAACACTCGTTACCAAGACGAACCGAGGCCACATTCTTCGTCCTCCACGGCACGTGAATTGTAATACTCCTATAGCGCGAGCGAATGTCCGCTCGACAATTTCGAATTGTGAGGGGCGAATGTTTCCAATTCGACACAAGGAAAGGGGGTACTCCAGACAAGATTGCATCCACGTGAGTGTAGTGAGGTTGTACGAACAGGTGCATGAGGGACTCATGTGCCTCACAAGGAGGTAGCTATTATGCAGGTTTCCGTTTCACGGAGACAGTTTCTCAAAATCTCGGCGGGAACCGTCGCGGCCGTGGCCGTGGCGGATAAAGTCCTCGCGTTGACCGCGCTGCAGCCGGTCATCGAGGTTGGGAACCCGCTGGGTGAGTACCCGGATCGGTCCTGGGAACGTGTGTATCACGACCAGTACCGGTACGACTCATCCTTTACCTGGTGCTGCTCACCGAACGACACCCACGGCTGTCGCGTCCGCGCGTTCGTCCGAAACGGCGTCGTCATGCGCGTTGAGCAGAACTATGACCACCAAACCTATGAAGACCTCTACGGCAACCGCGGAACGTTCGCGCACAATCCGCGCATGTGCTTGAAAGGCTTCACCTTCCACCGTCGCGTGTACGGCCCCTATCGTTTGAAGGGTCCGTTGATGCGGAAGGGCTGGAAGCAGTGGATGGACGACGGCTCCCCCGAGCTGACGCCCGATGTGAAGCGCAAGTACAAATTCGACAGCCGCTTCCTGGACGACCTCAACCGGGTGTCCTGGGATACGGCCTTCACCTATGTTGCCAAAGCCGCCGTGGTCATCGCGACGCGCTACAGCGGTGAAGCCGGTGCTCGTCGTCTCCGTGAGCAGGGCTATGCTCCGGAAATGATCGAAATGATGAAGGGCGCGGGCGTGCGAACGTTCAAGCATCGCGCCGGTATGCCGGTGCTCGGCATCGTCGGTAAGATGATGAACACCCGTTTCAACGGCGGATGTCTGCCGTTGCTGGACTCCTGGATCCGCAAAGTCGACTCGGATAAAGCCCAGGGAGGAAAATATTATTCCAACTACACCTGGCACGGCGACCAAGATCCTTCCCATCCGTTCTGGAACGGGACCCAGAACTGCGACGTCGACCTCGCCGACATGCGCTTCTCCAAGCTGAACACCAGCTGGGGGAAGAACTTCGTCGAGAACAAGATGCCGGAAGCGCACTGGAAGCTCGAGTCCATCGAGCGCGGCGCGCGAATCGTCGTCATTACGCCGGAATACAACCCAACGGCCTACCGCGCAGACTACTGGATTCCTCTGCGGCCGGAGACCGACGGTGCGAACTTCCTCGGCGCTGCAAAGATCATCTTCGATGAAAACTTGCAGGACATCGATTACATCAAGGAATTTACCGACCTGCCGTTGCTCGTACGGACGGATACGCTGCAGTATCTCGATCCGCGCGATGTGATTGCGGATTACAAGTTCCCGGATTTCTCCAAGAGCTATTCGGGACGCATCCAGTCCTTGAAGCCCGAGCAGGTCGAACGGCTCGGCGGCATGATGGTCTGGGACCTGGCGAAGGGGAAGGCTGTTCCTCTGCACCGGGAACAGGTCGGCTTCCACTTCAAGGAAAGCGGCATTGATCCAGCGTTGACCGGAACCTTCCGCGTCAAGTTGCTCAATAGTCGCGAAATCGACGTGATGCCGATCTACCAGATGTATCAAGTCCACCTTCAGGACTACGATCTGGATACGACCCATCAGATCACCCGTGCGCCGAAGGACCTCATCGTCCGTTGGGCGCGTGATTCGGGCACGATCAAGCCGGCCGCGATGCATAACGGCGAAGGCGTCTGTCACTATTTCCACATGACGGAAATGGGTCGGGCGGCGGCGTTCATTATGACCATCACCGGCAACATCGGAAAGTTCGGGACGGGCTGCCATACCTGGTCTGGTAACTACAAGGCCGGTATCTGGAACGCCGTGCCTTGGTCCGGCGCGGGACTCGCGGTGCACACCGGTGAGGATCCGTTCAACCTGACCTTGGATCCGAATGCTCACGGCAAAGAGATCAAGACCCGCTCGTACTACTATGGTGAAGAAGTCGGTTACTGGAACCATGGTGATACGGCCTTGATCGTCAACACGCCGAAGTACGGACGCAAGGTGTTCACCGGCAAGACCCACATGCCGAGCCCCAGCAAAGTCCGCTGGGTCACCAACGTGAACATTCTGAACAACGCCAAGCACCACTATGACATGGTGAAAAACGTCGATCCGAACATCGAGATGATCGTCACGCAAGACATCGAGATGACCTCGGACGTCAACCATGCCGACGTGGCGTTTGCGTGTAACTCCTGGATGGAGTTCACCTATCCGGAAATGACTGGCACGGTCTCCAATCCGTGGATTCAGATCTGGAAGGGTGGTATCCGTCCGCTGTACGACACCCGTAACGATGCGGACACCTTCGCCGGCGTCGCAGCCAAGTTGGCTGAAATGACCGGAGATGCGCGCTTCCGCGGCGTGTTCCACTTCGTGTACATGAACCGCGTCGATGTTTATCCGCAGCGGATGCTGGATGCCAGCGCCACCTGCTACGGATACAGCGCTGACGTCATGTTGAAGTCGGAAAAGGGTTGGATGGTCATGGGACGCACCTATCCGCGCCACCCGCTCTGGGAAGAGACCAACGAGTCCAAGCCCCAGTGGACGCGGTCGGGTCGTATCGAGACCTACCGTATTGAGCCGGAAGCCATCGAATACGGCGAAAACTTCATTTCACACCGGGAAGGCCCGGAGTGTACGCCGTATCTGCCGAATGCCATCATGACGACCAATCCCTATGTCCGGCCGGAGGATTATGGAATTCCCGTGACGGCGCAGCACCATGACGATAAGACGGTGCGGAATATCAAGCTGCCGTGGTCCGAAATCAAACAACACCCGAACCCCTTGTGGGAAAAGGGCTACCAGTTCTACTGCGTGACGCCCAAGACCCGGCACCGGGTGCACAGCCAATGGTCGGTGAACGACTGGGTGCAGATTTATGAGTCGAACTTCGGCGATCCGTACCGGATGGACAAACGGACACCGGGGGTCGGCGAGCACCAGTTGCACATCAACCCGCAGGCAGCGAAAGACCGCGGCATCAACGACGGCGACTACGTCTTTGTCGACGGTAACCCGGTGGACCGGCCCTATCGCGGCTGGAAACCGTCGGATCCGTTCTACAAGGTCGCCCGCTTGATGATCCGGGCGAAGTATAACCCTGCATATCCGTACCACGTGACGATGGCGAAGCACGCTCCGTACGTGGCGACGGCGAAATCGGTGAAGGGCCACGAGACGCGGCCAGACGGACGCGCCATCGCGGTGGACACCGGCTATCAGTCCAACTTCCGGTATGGGGCCCAACAGTCCTTTACCCGGAACTGGTTGATGCCGATGCACCAAACCGACTCACTCCCCGGCAAACACACGATTGCCTGGAAGTTCAAGTGGGGCTATGCCATCGATCACCACGGTATCAACACGGTTCCGAAGGAATGCTTGATCCGCATCACCAAGGCGGAAGACGGCGGTATCGGAGCGCGTGGTCCGTGGGAACCAGTCCGGACCGGGTTCACGCCGGGTCAGGAAAACGAGTTCATGATCAAGTGGCTTAAAGGTGAACATATCAAGATCAAGGTCTAGGACAGAGCGACACAGTCTGAGGGGCTCGCCTCTCGGCACTTGCTCCTGGGTACTTGAAACGAATGCGAACCATTAACTACATGATCATGTTCAGAAGGAGGATTCACAATGCCAGAAGTCTATAACTGGCAACTGGGACGGAAGATGCTGTATCCCTACGAGG
>JACOEM010000016.1 GCA_024998565.1 Nitrospira sp. | reverse complement strand
CATTGTTGCCTGGTCGCGATCGGCGGGTATGGCCGGCGGGAATTGGCCCCGTACTCCGATATCGACCTGATGTTTCTGTTTCACCCGGACGCCGCGAAGGTGATGCCGGAACTGGTCAAGCAGGTGCTCCACCCGTTGTGGGACAGCGGATTCCAGGTCGGCCATAGCGTACGGACTATTCAAGACTGTGTGGATCTGGGACTTGCCGACCTGACGGTCCGGACGTCGATGATGGAGGCTCGGTTCCTGGCCGGCAGCGCCGACCTGTTCCAGCAGTTTCATGCGCGGTATGTCCGGAAAGTCGTGTCGCATGGATTCGATACCTACCTCGACCAGAAGGTGGCCGAGCGGCAGCGCGAGTACCACAAGTTCGGTGAGACAGTCTACCTTCTGGAGCCGAACGTCAAAAAAAGCAAAGGCGGATTGCGGGATCTCCATCTCCTGCAATGGATCGGGGCTGCGCGCTTCCATACCGCGACGATTCGCGAATTGTCCGATCGCGGGATTCTCTCCCAAGCCGATTATCGGGCGATCAAGGAGGCGAAAGAGTTTTTGTTGCGCGTTCGCTCGTTCCTCCACACTCGGGCCGGTATGGCGCAGGAGATTCTCACGTTTGATGAACAGGTCTGGCTGGCCACACATCTGGGTTTCACCGACCGGCCGCATCTGCTCGCCGTCGAACAGTTCATGCAGCAATACTATCGGCACACGATGGGGCTGCACGCGGCGTTGATGCGATTTGTCGAGCGGTGTCGCCGTCGTTCCTTGTGGCAGCGGGTGGCTCGATGGTTGCCGTCTCCCCGGATCGATCGGTATTTCGTCGTCGACGGCGAGGCGCTGACGGTGCCGGTTGAATTGCGTTCTCAAGTGTTGGATCGGCCGGCATCGCTCCTGACCCTATTCGATCTGGCGCGATCGCGCCGGTTGAATATTGACCCTTCGCTCCTTGAAGACATTCATCGTCAGGCGGAGACGCTGTCGGCTGAGCAATTTCATACCCCGGAGACCGGTCGCACGTTCCTATCGATTTTGGCCGGGCCCGGTACGGCACGGACACTGGAGGCGATGCATCGAGCCCACCTATTGGAGAAACTGGTGCCGGCTTTCTCGCGTGTGCGCGGGCTGATGCAATTCAATCAGTACCACAAGTACACGGTCGACGAGCATAGTCTGCTGGCGGTGGCGAAGGCCGAAGCCTTGGCCGAGCATCCCGGTGTACTCGGTGACGTCTATCGGGAAATCAAGCGGAAGGACCTGTTGCACCTGGCGTTGCTGCTCCACGATCTGGGGAAGGGCCACGAAGAAGACCATAGCGAAGTCGGGAAGCGGTTGGCGGAAGAAACAGCCTCGCGATTGGGATTCGACGAGCGGGACTCGCGGACGCTGGTCATGTTGGTACATCGTCATTTGCTGATGGCCCACACGGCCTTTCGCCGCGATCCCTACGATGAAAAAGTGTTGCTGCCTTTTGCGCGTGAAGTGGGCACGCCGGAAGTCTTGCGCAAGTTGCTGGCCCTGACGGCCGCAGATATCGCCGCGGTCGGCCCGGATGTCCTGACCAAGTGGAAAGAGTCCCTCTTGATCGAGTTATACCTGCGGGCCATGCAGGAAGTGTCCGGCGAGCGTGAGACGGCGGATGAACCGCAGCGCCTTGCACGTATTGCCGACGACGTGGCTTCACAGCAGGGAGCCGATCGGGATCTCCCGTCCGACAGAACATGGATCCGGTCGGAGTTGGAACAGTTTCCCTTACGATACGTCTACGGCACCTCTCCCCGTCGCATCGCCGCGCATCTTGGCGCCATTCGCCGGTTGCAAGCCGGTGGGGTGGTGGTGGAGACGGAATTCAACGCCCCGTTGGGAACCTGTGAATATGCCGTGATGGCGCACGACGATCTGATCCCTGGGTTGTTCTCGAAGATTGCCGGTGTCATGGCCGCCGGCGGATTGCAGATTCTGGATGCCCAGATTGTGACCAGAAAAGACGGGATCGTCGTGGATACGTTTCAAGTCGCCGATCCTGACTATCAGGGCGCTCCACCCGTGGAACGGCGCGAGTCGATCGGTTCGACCATCACGGAGGTGTTGACCGGCCGCCAGCCGATCGAAACAGTGATGCGTCGAGGGGCCAGGCTGAACATGGGGCGGTCCTTACCTGCCCACCGGCAGCCGTCGGAGGTGCGGATCGACAATGAGACGTCCGACCGCTTTACCATTCTGGATGTTTTTGCGGATGATCGGCAGGGATTGTTGTACATTATCACGAACGCGATTTTTCAGTTGGGGTTGTCGGTGCATGCGTCCCGGATCTCCACCCGGCTCGATCAGGTGGCCGACGTGTTTTATGTCACGGGGATGGATGGGAAGAAGGTGGAGGAGGCCGGTCGTTTGGAATCGATTCGGGCATCGATTCTCAATGAGATAGAACTGTTTCTCGGGGCTCATGCGGCGTAAGCGACAGAATGTGGTGCGGTTATTTTATCGGCGGTTGAAAGGAGGAGGGGATGAACGTTCGTGAGGTGTTAGATTTTGCAAAGAAGAATAAGGTCCAGGTCGTGGACATGAAGTTCGTGGACCTGATCGGCACCTGGCAGCATTTTACGATTCCAGTCAGCGAGCTGACGGAAGGCCTGTTCAAGGACGGGTCCGGGCTCGACGGATCGTCGATTCGAGGCTGGAGGGCGATCAACAACAGCGACATGCTGCTCGTGCCGGACCCGGCAACCGCCTGCATGGATCCGTTTTGTTCAGTGCCCACCTTGAGCCTTATCGGCAATGTCGTCGATCCGATCACGCGTGAAATGTACGATCGCGATCCGCGGTTCATCGCCCAGAAGGCGGAGAAATATCTCCAGAGCACCAAGATCGGCGACACCTCCTATTGGGGACCGGAAGCCGAGTTTTTCATTTTCGATCATGCGCGGTATGACCAGACGAACCACAGTGCCTACTACCACATCGATTCCGACGAGGGCGTGTGGAATATGGGGCAGGAGGGCGTCAACCTGGGCGGAAAGATCCGCCACAAAGAAGGGTATTTCCCGGTTCCGCCGACCGATACGCAGCAGGACATCCGTACGGAAATGATTCTCGAGATGGAAAAGGCGGGCATCGCCACCGAGAAGCATCACCACGAAGTGGCCACGGCAGGCCAGGCTGAAATCGATATCCGCTTCGATAGCCTGCTGAGAACCGCGGACAAGATGATGATGTTCAAGTACATCGTCAAGAATGTGGCGCGTCGACACGGCAAGACGGTCACCTTCATGCCGAAGCCGATCTTCGGGGACAACGGATCGGGCATGCACACCCACCAGAGCATTTGGAAGGACGGCAAGCCGCTCTTCGCAGGGAAGGAATACGCCGGGGTTTCTCAGATGTGCCTGCACTACATCGGCGGTATCCTGAAGCATGCGCCCGCGCTGGCCGCCTTCACCAACCCGTCGACCAATTCATACAAGCGCCTGACGCCGGGTTTCGAAGCGCCGGTGTTGCTGGCCTATTCGAGCCGCAACCGGTCGGCTGGTATTCGTATTCCAATGTACTCCCCAAGCCCGAAGGCGAAGCGGATCGAAGTGCGTTTCCCTGATCCGGCCGCCAATCCGTACCTGGCCTTCGCCGCCATGCTCATGGCCGGCTTGGACGGGATCGAGAACAAGATCAACCCGGGAGAGCCGGCTGAGAAGGATCTGTACGATCTCGAAGCCAAGGAAGCGGCCAAGATTCGCACGATGCCTGGGAGTCTGGACGAGGCCCTGAACCATCTGGAGAAGGACCATCAGTTCCTGCTCAAGGGCGGGGTATTCAGCGAGGATCTCATCGAAGCCTGGATCGGCTACAAGCGCACCAAGGAAGTGGATACGATGCGGTTGCGGCCGCACCCGTACGAGTTCTTCCTGTATTATGACGTGTAGTCGGGGTTTCCTCGTGGAGAGCGCTTGACGAATCCACGAGGCGATGGTATACATGCAGGGGTTGGGTGAGAACAGGCAACGACGCCTGGATTCACACCCGCACGAAATACGGTAAACGGACAAAGGCGTCCGTCATTCTTCCAAGAGTGGCGGGCGCCTTTTTTATTGCTGTCGACGCTGAAGTCGGCACACAGCACCGGGTGAGGTCGTAGCGACCTTGCCAAGCAGGACAACGACGTCCTCTTCCCGAATGCGGGATGAGGACGTTTTTTTTGAGTTGTGCGGGCACTATGACCACCGAAAGGAGAGCCTCATGCATACAGCGGATCACGAGCGGATCGCAGGGGTGGCAGCAAGGAAGTGGTCGTTTTTCGAACGGTCACCGGGCGGATATCTCATCCTTTCGGCTTTGGCCGGGATCTATCTCGGGTTTGGAATTGCGTTGATCTTCAGTGTGGGGGGACCGTTGGCGGCGGCCGCGTCTCCGGTGGTCAAGCTCGTGATGGGGGTGTCGTTCGGGATTGCGTTGACCCTCGTGATTTTCGCGGGGTCCGAGTTGTTTACCGGCAACAACCTCATCGGCACGATCGGTGGTCTGACAAGAAGTCTCACCTGGGCGCAAGTCATTCAACTGAATGCCTGGTCCTGGCTCGGCAATCTGGCGGGTTCGTTGGGGTTGGCCTGGCTCATTGTTCAATCGGGCGTGTTTGCCAAAGGGCCGACGACGGACCTGATCGAGAAAGTGGCCTCGGTCAAAATGTCGCTGCCTGCCTGGGAGTTGTTCGTGCGGGGCATTCTCTGCAATTGGCTGATCTGTCTGGCGGTCTGGATGACCGGGCGAACGAACAACGATACGGCGAAGATTCTCCTGATCTTCTGGTGCCTGTTTGCCTTCATCGGCACCGGGTTCGAGCATAGCATCGCCAATCAATCGTTGTTGGGTATGGCGTTGTTTCTGCCGCATGACGCGGCGGTGAGTTGGGGGGCCTTTTGGTACAACCAGCTCTTTGTCGTCCTGGGGAACCTGGTGGGCGGCGGGTTGTTTGTCGGGGGGCTCTACTGGATGGTGAGTCCCTATCGAGTGAGTGAGGCGAGGGTGGCACCGGTATCTCAACCGGTGGCGTCGGTGGTGGCAGGATCGTAATGAAGCACGGTGCGGGACGGTATTCACGGGCGAATCACTAAAGGGAGATCACAATGGAAAAAGCAGCAGTACGCAAGGCGATCAAGGCACAACGGTTGAACAAGAAGGTCACGATTGCGGAGGTGGCGAAGACGGTCGGGAAGAATCCGACGTTCGTCGCCGCAGCGTTGAACGGGAATCACCGCTTGTCACCGGAAGAAGCGGGTAAAGTGGGGAAGCTGTTGGATTTGGATAAAGAACAAATCAGTTCCCTGAGCGCGTTTCCCGTCCGGGCCGATTTCCCGAATGCGACGGATCCGTTTAAGTATCGCCTGTTGGAAGTCATCGGTGTCTACGGCGATTCGATGCGGGAGATGGCGAATGAAATGTTCGGCGACGGGATCATGAGCGCCATCGACTTTACGTTGGATATGGAAAAGGTCACCGGCAGTCAGGGCGAGGCCCGGTGCAAGATCACGTTGAACGGCAAGTGGCTCGAGTACAAAACGTTTTAAGAGGAATCGGTCCTTGATGCGTGGATCGCGATCAACCGAAAGGAGGACATCATGAGCACGAATGCAGAAACTGCCGTACTGACAGTCCTGGAGCATCAGGCTCCTCAGACATTCGAGCAACTGATGGCCCTCTCCGGTTTGAGCGCGTCACAGGTGTTGCTGGTCGTGGATCAGTTGAGTCGGGCAGGAGCGGTGGTGTTGAGGAAATCCGGACCGGACTATTCCGTCGCATTGGGAGGCAGGTGATGAATAAGATCGAGGCAATCAAGTCGGAGCGGGACGGGCTGACGGTGCGGGACATGATCGCACACTATGCGCAAGCGGGATGGGAGGCTATTCCGGAAGACGATATTCAACGCTTGAAGTGGTACGGGTTATTTTTACGAAATCCGACTCCGGGCCACTTCATGTTGCGGGTACGCCTGCCGGGTGGTCAAACTACGTCGGCTCAACTCGAGGCGTTGGCCGACATCGCGCTGCAATACGGCAACGGGGTGGTCGATGTGACCACCAGGCAACAAGTCCAACTCCGGCATCTGACGATTGCCCATGTGCCGTCGGTGTTTAGCAAGTTGGAGGAGGCGGGCCTGACGTCACTGCAAACCGGAATGGACACGGTACGGAACATCATGACCTGTCCCGTGGCGGGCCTGAATCCCAACGAGTTGCTCGACGGGACGGACATCGTGCGCGCGATCAATCACGAAGTGCTGGGTAATCCGGCCTATACGAATCTGCCGCGCAAGTGCAATATTGCGGTCACCGGTTGTCCGGACAATTGCCTCCACACGGAGACGCAAGACATCGCGCTGGTCCCGGCCTATCACGACCTGGGGCATGACAAGTGTTACGGGTACAACGTGCTGGTCGGGGGCAAGTTGGGGTCCGGCGGCTATCGCATTGCCGGCTCCCTGGACATGTTCGTGAATCCGGCGGAAGCCTTCGAGGTTTGCCGGACGCTGCTGCACATCTATCGTGATCATGGACCGCGTGAGAATCGCACCCAAGCGCGCCTCGCATTTCTCGTGGAGGCCTGGGGCGAAGCTCGGTTGCGGCACGAAGTCGAACGGCTGGTCGGGAGAACCCTGCCCACGGCGGGGGTGGATGCGAGGGGAGCGGCGGAGCGCGACCACATCGGCATCTTCCGTCAAAAACAACGGGGCATGAACTATGTCGGGCTGAAGGTGCTCGTCGGTCGGGTGAAGGCGGCTGATCTCCGGAGCATCGCTGCGTTGGCGGTTCGGTACGGCAATGGAGAAGTACGTCTCTCGCCGGCGCAAGCCTTCGTGATCCCTCATATCAGCGACCGGCTGGTGGGTGAACTGGCGGAAGAGCCGCTGGTCAAGCAATTCGCCTACAACCCGTCCGCCCTCTACAAGGGACTGGTCAGTTGTGTGGGAAGCGACTACTGCAATCTGGCCGTCATTGAAACCAAAAGCCGGGCGGTCGAAACGGCACGGGTGCTGGAACGGAAGCTGGGCGATACCCTCAAGCCGATCACCTTGCATTGGTCCGGTTGTCCGGCCGGGTGCGGGAACCATCTCGTGGCGGATATCGGACTCTTGGGCAAGAAGGCGAAGGTGGGCGGCAAGGTCGTCGATGCCGTGGATGTGTTCGTGGGCGGGCGCTCGGGCCCCGATCCGAAGCTCGCCACCAAAATCATGGAGGATGTGCCCTGCGACCGGCTTCCCGCGGTGCTGGAAATGATCATGCCCTACCACACGCGCGAAAAAATGCATCGTGTGCGCGGGAAGGCCGTGCCAAAAGGTACGGGGGCATCGAAATCGACGGCATCCGGCAACGAGACGACGGGGCTCACACCCCAACCGCTTCCTGCCTAGATCGCGCTTCAACGCGGACGGACTTTTTCAGCAGCCTGCCAGGCGTGAAGGCTTGAGCCGCTGCCACAGTTGCGTTATTCTCTTGTCCTCAACAAGGAGGCAGCATGGCCAAGAGAGTGAAATCGAGTCAGGAACCGGCGGATCTTCTCAGCCGGCACATAGAGCAGATTCAAGCGACGTTGGTTGCGATCCAGCCGTTTTTATCCCGACGTAAGGCTACCGCCTCGTTGGACGGATTCGATGAGCAGACTGAAGAGGTGCTGAGTGAAACCTTCGGCGGAGCGTCCGAGGAACTCGAAGCCTATCAGTACGCCAAGCTTGGTGAGGCCGCGATCCTGCCGGAGGAAGCGCAGGAGGCCGGCACGCACAACGTGGATCGCGAAAGCCTTCATCAACGGAAGCAGGTGTTGGAAAGTTGTCTGGCCCAACTTGAGTTGAGAAAGGCCACCAGAGCCGGTCGGGATTGGCGGCGGACCCTCGGTGAGCGGATCGACGGTCACACAGTGGCTGAGTTCATGTCGGCCGAAGTCCGGAGCGTGCATAAGAGTGCGTCGATCAAGGAGGCAGGCCGGCTGCTGCAGAAGTGGCGGATCGGTTCCCTGCTGGTCGACGACGGATCGCGGTATATCGGCATCATCACGGATACGGATCTCAGCCGGAAGGCGGTCGCCAAGGGATTGGATCCGAACACGACCACGGTGCTCTCCTGCATGAGCAAATCCGTGGTCACCATCGAGGACAGTGAGCCGCTGATGGAAGCGCTTAGTTTGATGAAAAAAGAAGGCATCCGACATCTGCCGGTCACGGAAGACGGCACGATCATCGGAGTGCTCTCCGTGGGCGACTTACTCCGGGCCTATCAAAAAGTGCTGGAGCTGTAGGCCTACGCAGGAAGTCTCCTCAGTCCATGCTCTCTTCACGCGGAGGCTGACCATACCTCACAGGGTACGTGTCGCCTCCGCGTCGGCTCTCACCTCGTCGTCGCGGCCACCGTGTATATATTGCAGCGTCTCACCTCTCTACTGGTTCATCTATAGCCTCGTCGTGGACGCGCGAAGTCAAATTTGATTCCGATCCCTTATAGGACCGTTGCACGACCGTCCTCATTTCCACTACGTCAAAGCCGTGCTGCCTGGTATGGCGGCACCACGGCCTTCCTGCCAGAATCGGTCCTCGTCAGAGGCCACCCACATGATGGTCGTTTCCGATGTCAGCGGGCTGCGCAATGTGTGAAAGAAGGAGTTGCGATGAACGATGGCGGACAGCAAGCCTGGAAATGTCGCTTCGGATATCCGGTGACCATTCGGCGGTATGGCATCGCCATGGGCCTCGCGATCGTGATGTTCGGCGCGGTCTGTACGGGCGGGTGGGCAGAAACGAGTGGCCCTGCTGGGTCGTCGGTTCCGGGTGCGGTGAAGTGGCACCCCGGCCACTATTATGCGCTGATGAATTTCATGAGGACCAACCCGAGAATCATGGCGCAGGTGTATCGCGAACTCAAAGCGACACCTGCCTTGCGCGGGTTGCAGGTTCGTTATGAGTGGCCTGAATTGGAGCCGGAAGAGGGCCGGTATGACTTCACGGCAATCGAGCGGGTGTTAGCTGAATTGGCACCGCAGCACAAGCGGCTGATTGTGCTGTTGGAACTGAAATCCTTCAAGCCTCAGGTGTTGCCCGTGCCATCCTACATGGCAACCGAGAAATATGAGGGAGGGGCTTTCCCGTTCAGTAGTTTCGGCAAGGACGTGCCACGCGGGAATAATCTCAAACTCTGGAACCCGGCGGTTCGTGATCGTCTCGTTGCGCTCATTCGTGAGTTGGGACAGCGCTTCAATGGCCATGCGTATTTCGAGGGTATCGGTCTTCCTGAAACTGCGATGGGACAACCGCTCGTCCCGGTGTCCACGCGGGACCTCGAGCGACAGTATGACCATCTACTCAGCGTGCAGCGGGCCATGCGCGGGGCGTTTCCGAACACGATGACGTATCAGCTTGTGAATTATCCGCGCGAGATTTTGCCGTCGTTCGTGGGCCAGATGCGCACGATCGGGACGGCATTGGGCGGGCCCGATGTGTTCATCGACGATCCTGGATTGAACTTCGACCATCCGAACAAACCCAAGGGCGTCTATCATTTTTATGCGCCGCTGTCCGGAGTCGTGCCGCTGACGCCGTCGGTGATGCAGTCCAACTATGAGAATACGCAGCACGACGGGAAGGGGAGAGTGCCGACCATTCCCGAATTGTTCTCGTTCGCGAGGGAACGACTGCGGGCGAACTACATTTTTTGGACCCGTGCCCCGAACTACTCCCCCAAGGTGTTGGAATTTATGAATGGGCTGCCTGCGGAGGACGGCCCGGCCCGCGGGCTCAATCCGACCTGCCCCAAGGCCTACGCGCCCTGTGTGGAGTAGGGGCAGGCGGACAGTAGCAAGGCCACTCGACTAGAGGCGTCGGTGGAGATCGTGTTGGAGCGCCGCGTCCGATAGTGGGGGCTACGAACTCCCGCAGGCGGCTTTCAAGAGCCCGCCGGTGGCGGTACCTTGCGTGGCGGCAGACCATTGGTTCGACGTGCCGCCGGAGCGCACGACAGTACCGGCTCCCATTTGCCCTGAGAACCAGCTTGACTTGAGCGACTGGCTTTTCTTGTTCTGGCAGTCGTATTCGCGTTGTGTGGCTTTGGAAAGAGCGGGTGCGCCTCCACCCTCTGTCTGTGCGCTCTTGTAATCGAACAGGTCCAGCATCACGACGGTCTCGTCGGCTTTCTTGATGCTGGCGTAGTCGGCGTAATACACGTAGTTGTCCGTCTCGCCGATCTTCGCCCATTCTCCCACCGGCTTGAGGCCGGAGCCGGTGCTGTCACCGCTTTCTCCGCATGCAGTCAGACCCGCGCAGCAGAGCAGGACCGCAGATAGTCGTCGTAGCATCATCCCCTCCAATCACTCCGCAGTTCCCACTGTAACATGATTTTGCCGAATCTCGACGCGGGGACCTGACAGAGTGAATCGCTGGGCTGGGCGGGGAATTCGTGATCGCGCAGGTCTGACGACACCTGCCTATGGTGTGGTCTGGTTGCGATCAGCCCTTCAGGGCCTTGATGACCAGGTCGGCCACGGCGCCGCCGGAGGCAGGGTTCTGTCCCGTGATCACGCGACGATCTGCGATGGCGAATGCTTCCCAGGGCTTCTCCGCCTTTCTGTAGGCGGCGCCTCGTTTCTTCAGTTCCGTCTCGGTCATGAACGGCACGTATTGATCGAGTTGGGCCAGGCGTTCTTCCTCATCCGAGAATCCGGTGACCTGTTTGCCTTTAATCAGCAGCGTTCCGTCCGACAGGGTGATGTTCAATAAGCCGACGGCGCCGTGGCAGACCGATGAGACGATTCCGCCGTTCTCGTAGATCTTGCGGCTGAGCTGCTGAAAATCGGCATTGTCAGGAAAGTCCCAGAGTACGCCATGCCCGCCTACGAAATAGATTGCAGCATAGTCACCGGGGTTCACGTCGCTCGGTTTGAGCGTTGCGCCGAGACGGTTCATGAACTGGCGATTGTGGTACCACTCCCAGTCAATCGGTTCCGCCATGGCGAGGCTGTGGGGATCGATCGGGGTATATCCGCCTGACGGAGTCACGTAATCCACAGTAAATCCGGCCCGTTCGACCTTCTCCACGAAGTGCACGGCCTCGCCAAGCCAGATGCCGGTTGCCCGGTTCAGATTCGGGTACTTTTCCGTCGCCGTCAGCACCACGAGTATTTTCTTGGGCATGGGGAGTCCTTTCTGTTTTCAGAAGCGGTTCAGGATATTAGGGCACAATGTCAGGAGCGTGCACAAGGACTTGTGCGCGAAAGATCAGAAACCGCTTTCCTGTGGGTTCTCAGTAAGAAGAGGTAGGGGCGAGAGGGTAAGGAGGGCAACCGGCGTAGTGCTATTCCCGAAGCTTGCGACGAAGTTGGTCGGTCAGCTCTTCATACACATATCGACGGTGGCCAACGGCCATCAAGCGGATGACTCGTCTTTTCTGCTCAACGGCATAGACGATGCGAAATCGCCGAACGCGATATTTTCGTAACCCGTCCAGTTCCCGTTGGAGCGGCTCACCGCATTCGGGATTCGCGGCAATGGCACGAATGGCTGACTTGATCAGTTGCGTCAGATCGGGATGGAGTGTAGGGATCACCTCTGGGACATGCGGAGGGTGTCCGGGCTGAATGGTGTCACCCCGTGCGACGCTTCTTGACGGGCGTGAGGGGTTCGCCGAACACGTCTTCAAACGAGAGCCCTTTGTGTTTCGTTTGGTAAAAAGCCCGGCTCTCGGCAATCTGGCTCATGAGTCCAGGATCGCTCAGGACATCCACGGTCTCTTTGAGGCGGGTATATTCATCGACGTTGATCAACATGGCAGCCGGCCGGCCGCTCTTCGTGACAATGACTTCCTCCTCGCGTTCTTGTACCCCGGCTATCAATTCAGGCAGGTGCGTTTTGACCTCCGACAACGACAATATTTTTGTCATGGCAGACCTCTCCGTCAATCATGACCACAATTCTGGTCATCAGAATATCTCATTGAACGGGAGGGGGGCAATGAGGGCCCAGAATCACCCTCGTGCGCTGCAGGATGAAACTGTGCTGAGGCGGCTATCTATTGGTGTTAGTTTCTTTTTCATACTGAATGGCAAGACCACGTACGTGGTAAAGATGGGCTTCGTCGCTCAATTGGAGGGACCATTGCCGAATATCCATAACGGCATCGGCACCAACGTGACAGGCGATCGCCTTTAGCTGGGGTAAGGCATCTTCAAGTTTGGAGGATCGATATCTAGTTTGTTCGATATGGACATCAAGAATAGCAAGGGGTCGAAAGGCCTTTTCAGCCATCTGTTCAGATATCTCAATGGGACAATCAGAGGGGCGAGTCGCCAGAATCAACGAGAAATTTGACTGGGGAGAAGAAATATTGTGCGTTTGAGCAAGGATGCGCGTGGAGATCGTTGGTGATGGAGCCAAATTGCAGCCACAAGGGATAACAACTAACGCCATCACCAACAGAGGTATTCGGCGACCTCTACGATCAGTGTACATACTTGCTATCCTGCAAAGCCTTCTGTAGCTCCTCGATCACATTTTGATTCCAGTTGCGTTGGCATGCCGCTCCAAATGAAGCGATGGCAGTGTGAATCCAAATTCTTGTGACTTCCGATCGATATTGTTCGAGCCACACCAGTATTGTCTCCCCACCAGGACTACAGGAGACCCCTTGAGTCCTCGGCCGTGTGCCTTCAAGGTATCGTAATTCAGTCTCCTCTCGCTTAGACGCGTTGCTTGAGTTCAGTTGGAAGCCATACACAGTCATGGCGTCTGCCGCTGCTCGTTGGACGTCATTAATAGGGTAAGGAACTGTAAGATAAGGGGCCTGCGGCCGAGCGGGCAAGGCAGCACAACCGAGCAGCAGGCTTAGGGTTACAATCCAGACGGACTGAATCATCCTCATAGCCCGTTCTCTACTACGCGAGACACAATTGATGTTTGTGACGTTCATAACTTCCCAAACATCTTCTCGAAGAACTGTCTGTTTTGCTTCATGTGCTCTTCGATATCGGTCTGAAGATGTCTTGCCCCAGCCTGCCAATCTTCGGTCTGGTAGCCGACGCGGCGGGCGAGGAAGATGAATTCGTCGGAGTCGGGCGGCGGGATGACGAGGTCTTTGGTGTTGCCGCGCACCATGCGCAGGCCGTCGATCAGCATGCGGATGAAGAGATAGGACTTGCGCAGGTTCTCGCCGGTCGCGCGGGGAATGAGCCCTACGTCGATCAGGGCGGCTAAGGCCCGGAGGGTGTTCGGCGTGCGTAAGCTCGGGTGCCGGTGGCCGTGCATGACCTGCAGGTACTGGATGGCGTATTCCAGCGTGACGATGCCGCCGTGGCTGTGCTTGAGGTTGATCTGGCCCGGCTCGACGAGTTGTTTGACCTGTTGCCGCCGCAGGTCGAGCGCCACCGTCAGATCCCAGGGCGCGCCGCTGTAAACGAAGCTGTCGCGATGAGTCTCCACCTTCTTGCCGAGCGCGGTGTCTCCCGCGATATGGCGCAGCTTGATGAGCGCCTGCCGCTCGAACGGAGCAGCCTGGCCTTCTGCGCTGTAATACTTGCAGACCTCATCGAACGCGTTGGCGAGGGACCCCTTGCCGCCGTGGGGTCGCAGCCGGACGTCGATGTGGAAGATGCCTTCCTGTTTGGCTTCGATCCATTGCAGAAATTCCTGCGCGAGGCGCTCGAAGTATTCGCTGTTTTCGATGCCCTGTTTGCCGCTGGTCCGTCCGGGCCCGCCATAGACGAAGAGCACCTCGATGTCGGAGGCATAGCCCATTTCCTTGCCGCCGAATTTCCCCGCGCCCAGGATCGCAAAGGGACAGGGCTTTTTGTTGGTCAAACGGGGGCTGCCGTAGAGCTTCGTCAGCTTGGCCTGGCAGTCCACGAGGCTGCGTTCGACGATCACTTCAGCCAGTTCTGAGATGGCGAGCGAGAAGTCGGGCAGGCTCGTTTCCGGTTCGACGATGTGTTTCATGTCGATGCGGAAGAGTTCCTGATCCTTGAATCGGTTGAGGGCTTCCTTCCGTGCCTCGTCGGTCTTCGCCTTGACGATGGCGCGGTTCAATTCCTTGCGCAATGTTGCCTGGGATTTGATGAGCGGCGCATCGCGATAATCTTTCAGCAACGGCAGCAGGTTGACATGTTGCCGCCGGAGGAAGTCTTCCCACAGAAAATCACTCGCCCCGAGCAGCCGTGCCAGGAGCGGAAAGGTGTTCTTGTCTTTCACGAAGGCCCAGGCCTGTTTTCGCCCGGCCTGACGCGAGCCTTCGAGTACGAGGTCCAGGAACTGGTCGAAGGCTTCCAGCGCCTTGGCCGGATCGGGCGCCCAGGTGAGGGCATGAGTGAACTGTTTGATGAGCACGGCGGTGAGGCGCAGCTGCTCCAGGTCGCCCGGATCGAGCAGCTTCTGTCCGAAGCGGTTGCGGATGTAAAAACGATCGTGCAGCTTACCGTCTTCGATCGCGAACAGCGCCTTGCTGATGTAGACGTTGCGCATCGCGAGCGCGTTCGCGAAGGCGTAGAGAAACGCCGGCGTGTCGTCGGACCGGATGTCCATGATCGTATCGGTCGCAGACTGGCTATTGTCGAAAGTGATCTGAACAGTGTGGAGCAGGCCGCTGAAGGAACTCCGGCGTTTGCCGAGGTGTTCGACCAATTGGCGATTGACCTGCTGCCGGGCTTCGTCCAGTTGTCCTTCGTCGAGCAGCATGATCATGCGGGTGAGTTGGTCGGTCAGGCGTGTGCGATTTGCGGGGGCGAACGTCTGCCCCTCGATGGGGCTCACCGTGAACACGTCCACGATCTTCTTCCTGGTGAGGCCAGGGCGACCTTGCGGCCTTGTCCGGATCGGGTACGGATCAGCCGATCGGCTGCGGCTGGGTTGTTCACTTTCTGCCGAAGTAAAGATGCGCCCTTCTTCGATGTTGAGACTGAAGGCAGACAGGAGCCCGCAGATCGTGGCGAATTCTGAAAAATAGTCATAGGCCACGATGGTGATGACCAAACGGCCCCCTGTGGTTTCCTCAATGGACACATCGCATGGATGGTCCGGTGTGAGCGTGGCGGCTTGCTTGACGTGCGTGGCGAGTGTGTTCGGGGAGAACGCAGAAAAATAATCCGGGTCCATCCGCGTGACGAAGTCTTGCAGGATGTCGCGGTCGATGTCCTGACAAAGCGGAGTCAGGGTGGCAAGGAGCTGGTCGCGGTCTGCGTTCGCGTGCAGCATGTGTCGGTGGAGTATACCCGAAGGCGCTCTCGTTGTACCGGAAGAATTGCGCCAGTATAATGCGGCGCCATGACCAGACGTTTGCCACAGCAGGACCCGCCGGCCCAGCGCCGGGATTCCGTTTCCTCCCGGGTCTTCCCCGATCCATCCCCCTTACTGGTGGCGTCCGGTCTTGAGCCGGATCAGGTGGTCAAGATTCTGAGCCGCTACGGAATCACCCATCCGGCCGAGGCGGATACAAATATCCAGAGTATGGCCGGGGATCCCCATACACGCCGGATTCTGGCCACGCTTCTGCCCGGGCTTCTGATGGAGATTGCCCGCACGGCCGATCCTGATCAAGCTCTGAATCATTGGGAACGACTGCTTTCGGGCAGCGTCAATCGCTCCTCGCTCCTGCAGTATCTGCAAGCCTCGCCGAAGATGTTGGGGCTGCTCTGTACGATTTTCGGAAACAGCGATTCTCTCGCCTTTGCTCTCATTCGCGACCCCATGCTCGTGTATTGGTTAGCGGAAGAAGATGTCTTGACGACCGCTCCGACCCGGGAAGGGATGGTGGCGGCCCTTCGTCAAAGCCTGGGCTCGCTAAAGGTGATCGAATTAAAGTTGGATGTCCTGCGACGGGTGCGTCGCCGGGAAATGTTGCGCATCGGTGTGCGGGACCTTCTGCATCTGGCCACGGTCGAAGACACGACCGGCTCCTTGTCCGATCTCGCCTCGGTCCTCATTCATGCGGCCTATGAAATCGTCGATCAGGATCTCAAGGCGGTCCATGGGACGCCGATGCATCAAGACGCGAGCGGCGCCTGGGTGGAGACGGAGTTTGTCGTCATCGGGATGGGCAAGCTCGGCGCGCATGAGCTGAATTACAGCTCGGACGTGGATCTGATTTACGTCTACGCGTCTGCGGAGGGTGAGACCAGAAAAGGAAAGGGCGGGCGCCAGTCGAACAATCATGGTCTGTCCAACGAAGAATATTTTGAGCTGCTGGCGCGTTCACTGACGAAGGCCCTGGCCGAGCAAACCCGGGAAGGCGCCGTGTTTCGTGTCGATTTGCGACTGCGCGCCGAGGGATCTGTCGGCCAGCTCGCACGATCAGTCGAGGCCTACGAGAAGTACTACGCCCAGCGTGGCCAGGTGTGGGAGCGGCTGGCGCTGCTCAAGGCCTGGCCTATCGCCGGGTCTCCCGCGGTCGGGCAGGCGTTCGTGCAGATGGTCGAAGGATTTGTCTTTCAGCCTGATCTGCAGCCTCTCTCCAGGGAGCGGGCGTTGGCGATCATCCGCGATGTCCGTTCAGTCAAAGAGATGATCGATGAAAAGATCGCAGGACGCGGGCATCAGCATCGAAATGTGAAGTTGGGCACGGGTGGGATTCGAGAACTGGAATTTCTCGTCCAAACGATTCAGGTGCTCATCGGCAAGGCGGTTCCCGAGATTTTGGATCGCAGAACGGTGGGGGCTCTGCACCGGTTTTGCCGGCAGCGGTTTGTAGAGGAAGACGATCAACGTCGACTGACCGAGGCGTACTGGTTCTTACGGGATGTCGAACACAAGCTGCAGATGATGCATGATTTGCAGACGCACGCGTTGCCTGACAGTAATGAGGAACTGCAGCGTTGCGCGATCAGGATGGGATACAGCGCGGAGTCGCGCGAAGGGGCGTTGGCAGAGTTTCTAGCGGACCGGCAGCGGCATACGGCAATCGTGCATCAGACGTTCCGGTCGCTCTTTTACCACCCGGAGACCTCAGCCCTGTTTGCCGCCGTGGTGGCTGCGGCGGAAGGCCACTCCCGCCGCAGCGCGTCTCGGCTCGAAAAAGAGACCGGCCCGGCGGGGCCACCGCCGGACCGGTCTTCGACAGCGAAGAAGAAACGGAAACCTTAGTACATACCTTCCATGCCGTGGTTGTGACCAGCATGGCCACCGGCAGCTTCTTTCTTCTCCTCCGGCAATTCCGTGATCATGACTTCGGTCGTGAGCATCAAGCCCGCGACGCTGGCGGCGTTCTGCAAGGCACAACGCGACACCTTCGTCGGATCGATGATGCCCAGCTTGATCATGTCCACGTATTCGTCGGCAGCGGCGTTGTAACCGCCGTTCGGATTCTTGTCCTCACGGACCCGACCGACCACCACTGAGCCTTCGGCTCCGGCGTTGGCTGCGATCTGACGGACCGGCTCTTCGAGCGCCCGGCGCACGATGTCCACGCCGACTTTCTGCTCCAAGGGCAGATCCTTGAGGGAATCCAATCCCTTGAGACAGCGCAGATAGGCCGTGCCTCCGCCAGGAACGATGCCTTCCTCGACGGCTGCCTTGGTGGCGTGCAAGGCGTCTTCCACGCGCGCCTTCTTTTCCTTCATTTCGGTCTCGGTGGCTGCACCGACGTTGATGACCGCCACGCCGCCGACGATCTTGGCCAGCCGCTCCTGCAGCTTCTCGCGATCGTAATCCGAGGTGGTCTCTTCGATCTGAGCCTTGATCTGCTTCACGCGGCCGTCGATCTTCTTGGGATCGCCATGACCTTCGACGATCGTGGTGTTGTCCTTGTCGATCGTGACGCGCTTGGCGCGGCCGAGATCCGTCAGCTTGACGTTCTCGAGCTTCAGGCCGAGGTCTTCAGAGATCACCTGGCCGCCGGTCAGGATCGCGATGTCCTCCAGCATGGCCTTGCGGCGATCGCCGAAGCCCGGGGCCTTCACCGCCGACACATTGAGGGTGCCGCGGAGCTTGTTGACCACCAAGGTGGCGAGCGCTTCGCCTTCGACTTCTTCAGCAATGATGATGAGCGGCTTGCCGAGCTTGGCAACCTGCTCGAGGACCGGGAGGAGGTCCTTCATGCTGCTGACTTTCTTTTCGTTGATCAGGATGAGCGGCTCGTCCATGACGGCTTCCATCCGCTCGGCGTTGGTCACGAAGTAGGGGGAGATGTAGCCGCGATCGAACTGCATGCCCTCGACCACATCCAGGGAGGTGGTCATCGACTTGGCTTCTTCGACCGTGATCACGCCATCCTTGCCGACCTTTTCCATCGCTTCCGCGATGAGGTCGCCGATGGTCTTGTCGTTGTTGGCGGAAATGGTGCCGACTTGGGAGATTTCGGTCTTGTTCTGGCAAGGCTTGCTGAGCTTCTTCAGCTCGCCGATCACGACTTCCACGGCCTTGTTGATGCCGCGCTGGATTTCCATCGGGTTGGCGCCGGCAGTGATGTTCTTGACGCCTTCCCGATAGATCGCCTGGGCCAACACGGTGGCGGTGGTGGTTCCGTCGCCGGCCGTATCGCTGGTCTTGCTCGCGACTTCGCGAACCAGCTGGGCGCCCATGTTCTCGTACGGGTTCTTCAGTTCGACTTCCTTCGCCACGGTCACGCCGTCCTTGGTGATCGTCGGGGCGCCGAACTTCTTATCCAAAATCGCGTTCCGGCCCTTGGGACCGAGCGTCGCCTTGACGGCATCGGCGAGCTGGTTCACCCCGCGCAGGATGGCCGCCCGTGCCGCTTCGCTATACAACAGTTGCTTTGCCATAATCGTCCTCCGTTAATCGTCTAGTAGTCGTTGTTCAGGTGTTTGGGGGTCAGACAGAATTAGTGGGTGAAAATGCCCAGGATGTCTTCTTCCTTGAGGATGAGGCACTCTTCGTCTTCGATCCGAAGCTTGCTGCCGGAATACTTGTCGAACAACACCTGGTCGCCGACCTTGATGTTCTCGACCTTCTTTCCGATGGCCTGCACGATACCCCGCTGCGGCTTTTCCTTCGCAGAGTCAGGGACATAGATCCCGCCGGAGGTCCGTTCCATTTCCTCAGTGTAGGTGACGAACAAACGGTCACCGAGCGGCTGAAAATTCTTCGCAGCCGTGGACTTCTTGTCTTTCGCTTCCGTAGCCATACCGAATCCTCCTTCTGGTGATGAGCGTCGAGGCCCTAATGTACAGTTGTGTGAAAGCTGGTAAATCAGCTTTGACGTGTTACCGCAAGGGCTACCTGCAGTAAACCCGAGACATAGATAGCGCTAGCAAGAGGCAAGTCAATGGATGGACTATAAAATTATTCTACGGTGAGATGCAATGGGGTAATGGCCTCTAAGCTATTGATTCTCTAAGGCATGCTTTCTGAGTCTTTCCACTATATTTTGGAAAAGCTCGCCGCAAGGTTGCGCCAAGGGCTCAAGTCGGAGTCAGAAGGAAGTCGAAATCCCGATTATTGAGCAGCCGAGAGGGTCTTCCGAGCCAGTAGCTCCAGGATATTGCGGGTGATCTGTTGGGCGGCCTCACTGGTTCGGGCGGTTCGTAGCGCCGGCGCATTGTAATCGTCCAGGCCCCAACTCCACTGGATGGTTCCTGTCGCAAACACGTGGGCCCCGCTCGGGGCTCGGTAGAGGGTCATATCGCCATACACGACCTGTCCATTCCGCTGGTGGGGAGAATGGGCAAGGATCTCCAACCCCGCCGGTCCCTCCGGGAATGCCCGGTCGATCTCGTACCCCAGCAGGCCGGGCAGGCGATGGTCCGGGGGCAAGGGGATACCAGTGAACAGCGGATGAGACGGCTGGGTGATGAGCACATCTCCATCCACCGGGACGGTCTCGAACATTACGCCGATGAGCTTGTGTTCGGGTCGGTTGAGCGGCTGATCGCGCCACTGAACGGTGATCCGGTGGTCGTTGGACGGATCGCCATCCAAGGCATAGGGATCCTCCGTCAGAGCCACCTCCTTGTAGGACACCATGGTCCGATTGGGTTCAGTCGTGAGAGGGCTGGGTTCGAGCCGGATCTGCCAGTAACAGGTATTGGCGGAGAAGAAGCCGAGGCTGAGCCCTTGGTCGCGCGCCGCTTCCACATGGCGCCGCATTGCATCGGACCAGTATTCATCGTGGCCGACCGAGAGCCAGGCCCTGTGGCCCTTCCAGAAGCCTGAGCGGCTATGGGTGTCGATATCGGTGCTGTAGGTGACGTCGTAGCCATTGCGCTCCAGCCAACGGACCATGTTGTATTCCCACCCTGCGGTCGAGAGGGAGCGGGTCGGGTGAATCGACATGGCGGTGAGGAACTCTCCGGCACCTACGCCGCTGCCGCCCTGAGGATGTTGGCTTCGGCCGTAGGGACGGTTGAACGAGACTTTCCGCGCCCATAGTTCATCGCGGCTGTTCGAGGGGTAGGTCGATTTGCCGCCCCAGTTGTTGTAGGCCTGGAATGTTGTGACGCTGGATTGAAACAAGAAGTCGGCCGGCCGGTTGTCTTCTCTGATGACGAAGATGATGTAGCTTTGTTTGCCGCTGCTCGTGCCGGTCAACTTGGCGAGGTAGACGCCGCTGAGCCATTCGCCCGGGTCCTCCGTGTTCGTGCTGAGCGTGTAGGACACCTGCCAATCGCATTCGATGAGTCCGGTGACCGGGTCCGCCGTCGGCATCGGTTGTCGCACTCCCGGCAGCGAAATGCCGCCTTGGACCAACCGGGCTCCGGCTCCCGCATACCACCCCATCCGGTAGATAGCGACGGTGATGCGTGGGTCGGTGCTATGGATGTAGAAGTGGAGTGTGTCCCCGCGGTGGATGCTGGTGGCCGAGGCATACCCTTCAACCTCATGGTCGGCCGGGTCGGTGAGGATCCAGTCAGAGTTGCCAGGTCGGGCATTTTCCCGCGTGATGGGAGAGTCGGCCAGTGCGCGGACAGGTGAAGCGGTTTCGCCGACCGCCGCCAGCATGAGGCCGGCGATGACGATCCTGAAGAAGGCCGCCGTCCTACATCCGAAGGCGGTCAAAGTCCTTCACATCCTTCTTGATGTAGTCGCGGAGGCGTTTGATGATTCGCGCCTCCAACTGCCTGGTGCGTTCCTTGGTGATGCCGTATTTCGCGCCCATGTCTTCCAGCGTCAATGGTGTTTCGGAGAGAATGCGGTTGCGCAGGATGTCTTCTTCCCGCTCATCGAGGGTCTTCGTGAATTCGGCCAGCTTCCGCCGGAATAGTGCCTTGAGTTGGGTATCGGCCAGTCGTTCGTCCGCCGGCTGCTCATGCGCAGGCAGGATATCCATCAGCGTGCCATCGTTTTCCTGGCCGATGGGTTGATCGAGCGACAGTTCCCAGCTGCCCAGCCGCTGATCCATCTCGATGACATCGCGTTCGCGCACGTTGAGGCGATCCGCCAGCAACTTGCTGTCGGGCGCGAAGCCTTCCCGTTCGAGCTTGGCCTTTTCCTTTTTCAGATTGTAGAAGAGCTTGCGCTGGTCCTGGGTCGTGCCGACTTTGATCAATCGGTAGGTATTCAGCAGGTACCGGAGAATGTAGGCCCTTGCCCACCAGGCCGCGTAGGCATAAAAGCGGACGTTCTTCGTGGGGTCGAATTTTTTGATCGCCTGGAGCAGGCCGACGTTGCCCTCCTGAATCAAATCCATGTGGTCGGCGCCGGTATGCAGGTACTCCGACGCAATGGAGACGGAGACCCGCAGGTTGGCCAGGATGAGCTTCATGGCCGCATCGCGACTGCCCCTGAGCTGATATTCCTCGAAGAGCCGGAGTTCTTCTTCTTTGCTCAGGTAGGGATAACGACGGATTTCTGTCAGGTATTGCTGGAGCGTGGTGACCGGGACCAGGGAGGTTGAGAGCGGGGCCTCCTGCGGTTCCTTTGACGGCTGGTGGTCGGCTGCGTCATGTTCCTCCGTGACCTCTTCGTCCGTCGGCTCAAGGGCCTCGGGTTCGATGGCGTCGGTGTCTTCGTCCAGGTCTGCGTGAGAATCCGAGTTGTGCGTGTGTTCGCGCTGTGTCATAGGGGTTGAAACCGTGGGCTACCAGCCAGGACGCTCATCATGAATTCCGAGCAAGGGCTGACTATACCAGATGTCGGGTGCCAGGCAACAACGTGATAGGCCGGCTTGCCCGCGCGTCCCTTGCGTCTCTGAAATCGCGCCTCGTATAGTGCGTGGATGATGCTGAAAAACCACACGGATGACATGGACACAGCCGGCGCGGAATGAAGTCGTTAATGAGCCTCAGCACGTTGGCGGTAGCCTTGCGCAGCGGACATTGGCCGACCCTGGCCGGCGCCTGGTTGCATCTCACCGTGAGTTTCATGGTGTGGCTGCTGTTCGGGGCCTTGGCCGTGGCGATCGGGCAGGAACTCGGGCTGACCGCGACCCAACAGAGTGTGCTTGTGGCCCTGCCGTTGTTGGGCGGCGCGGTGCTGCGAATTGCCGCCGGCTGGGCCTGTGACTGGTATGGGGCGAAGCGGACCGGTCTGCTGGTGTTGGGCCTTCAACTGCTCGCGGTCATCTGGGCGGCGCTCGGAGGGCGGAGTTATGTGGAGCTCCTCGGCATTGCGCTCCTGCTTGGTGCCGGAGGGGCGAGTTTTGCGGTGGCCATGCCGGTGGCCAGCCGGGCCTATCCCGCGACCCATCAAGGTCTGGTGTTGGGCCTGGTGGCCTCGGGGAATATCGGGACCGTGTTGGTGCTGCTGCTCGCTCCGCGATGGGAAACGGCGCTCGGATGGCACTGGGCGTGCGGAATCATGGCCGTCCCCATTCTGATCGCGATCGGTCTCTTTACCACTGTGGTGCAGAGCGAGCCGACTGTGCGCACGGCAGGAGAGGGGGCCTGGTGGCAGGCGGCCTGGGCGATGGCGCGGGTGCCGTCGGTGTATTGGCTTTGTATGATTTACGGTGTCACGTTCGGCGGATTCGTCGGGCTGACGAGTTTTCTCCCGGTATTGTTGCACGATCAGTATGGGAGCGATCCGATCGTCGGTGGTTCCATCGCCGCGCTCTGCGGGTTCACAGGAAGTTTGATTCGTCCGGTCGGCGGATATGTGGCGGATCGATGGGGCGGGCTGCCGGTGCTGGTCGGGGTGTTTATTGCACTCGCTTCGATGACGGTGCTGGCGGGGTCGCTTCCGGCGTTACCCTGGGCCGTAGGATTGCTGGTGGTGACGATTGCCGTGATGGGGTTCGGGAACGGGGTGATTTTTCAAATCGTCTCCGAGTGGTTTCCAAAGGACATCGGTCTGGCGTCCGGCCTGGTGGGCGCGGCCGGCGGGATCGGCGGGTTCCTGGTGCCCATCGGGTTCGGGTTGCTGCGGGAAAGTACGGGCACGTTCCTGTTCGGGTTCGTGGGATTGGCGGTCGTGAGTGCCGCCGCAGCGATGACGGTGGCTCCGGCCCTGCGGTGGCGTCCGCAGGCCGTCGCGCAGGCCCCGAGCCCCGGTGGTTTTTCCCGTTGACAGGGGTGGTTTGAAAAGAGTTAGCTGGGCCACCGAAGCAGGCTGGCCTGCACCATCGAGGGATTATGGCGACACCGTTTAATTCGATCGAAGACGCGATCAAGGATATCAAGAAGGGGAAGTTCATCATCCTCGTCGATGACGAAGATCGTGAAAACGAGGGCGATCTTGTGATGGCGGCCGGCAAGGTCACGCCGCACGCCGTCAACTTCATGGCCAAACATGCCCGTGGCCTCATCTGTCTGGCGCTGACTCCGGAGCGTGTTGAGGAATTACAATTGACGCCGCAGGCGGCTGAGAACACGGCTACGTTCGGCACCGCGTTCACGGTTTCCATCGACGCTCGCAAAGGGATTACCACCGGGATTTCGGCGGCCGATCGTGCCACGACTATTCATGTGGCGATCGATCCCCGTTCTGCCCCGGCCGACCTTGCCCGTCCCGGTCATATTTTCCCGCTCAAGTCGCAAGTCGGCGGGGTGCTTCGGCGCGCGGGGCAGACGGAAGGGTCGGTGGACCTGGCGCGATTGGCCGGACTGTACCCCGCGGGCGTCATCTGCGAGATCATGAATGAAGACGGCACGATGGCGCGTGTGCCGGAACTGACCAAGTTTGCCAAGCGGCATAAGCTGAAAATGGTCACGATCAAGGCGTTGATCGAGTACCGCATGCATCGTGAGACGTTCGTGCGCCGAGCGGCCAGTGCCTTGCTCCCCACCACCTTCGGCGATTTTGAAGCGATTGCGTTCGAGAACGATATCGACGGCGCGACCCACATTGCGCTGGTGAAAGGCCGGGTGGATGCCGAGACGCCGATGCTGGTCCGAGTCCATTCCGGTTGTCTGACGGCGGATGTGCTGGGGTCGTTGCGGTGCGACTGTCGTGAGCAACTCCATCGGGCGATGGAGATCATTCAGAAGGACGGCCGGGGCGTGTTGCTCTATCTCAATCAAGAGGGGCGCGGGATCGGTCTGCTGAATAAGATCCGTGCCTATGGTCTGCAGGATTCCGGCAGCGATACCGTCGAAGCGAATCTCCAGCTCGGATTTAAGGCCGATCTGCGCGACTATGGCGTCGGCGCCCAGATCCTCGTGCAGCTTGGGTTGCATCGCATCCGCCTGATTACCAACAATCCCCGCAAGATCGTCGGCATCGAAGGCTACGGCCTGAAGGTGGTCGAACGGGTGCCGATTGAGATCGCGCCCCGCGCCGACAACGAAAAATATCTCCGCACCAAAAAAGCCAAGCTCGGCCACCTTTTGAAAAAGGTCTAGTGTCGCTCCAGCCGGTCTCAATCCTGAGTCATCCTCGTGTGGGAAAGATGCGTGCGCCGACGGCCTGAAACGTGTAGCCATTTGAGGGCGTTTCCAGGTATGATCCCCCTCCTTATTCGGCGCACACAGTCCATGAGACGTCTGACTCGTTATCTCATCCCATGAAGCTTCGCAAGGGTTCCCAAGACGCCACGGGGCTGACGTTCGGCATCGTGGCGAGCAAATTTAATAAGTTTGTCACCAGCCGGTTGCTAACGGAGTGCGTGAAGGCACTGACGAAGGCCGGCGTGACGGATGAGGCCATCGAGGTGGTACGGGTGCCGGGCGCGTTTGAAATTCCCCTCGTGGCCCGCCAGCTTGCCCGGTCCGGTCGATTCGATGCGGTGATTTGTCTCGGCGCAGTGATCCGTGGTGATACGCCGCATTTCGAGTACATCAGTGCCGAAGTCAGTCGAGGGATTCTACAAGCCTCGATGGATTCGAATATCCCGGTCATCTTCGGCGTCCTCACCACCGATACCGTGGCTCAGGCCATTGAGCGCGCCGACCCCGATAAGTTGAATCGCGGCGCCGATGCGGCGAAAACGGCGATCGAAATGGTCAATGTGATGCGATTGCTCAAAAAGGAAGGAAGCGGGGAGACGCCGCAGCCGGCTGCCCCGTCACGACGAGCCGGGCGATCGGCAGCGAGGCCGAAACGCTGACCGGCGTTGCACTATGGCCTCTCGACATCAAGCCCGTGAACGGGCGGTACAGATTCTCTTTCAATACGATATTCACGGCCAGGCGGGTCCCTGGCTGGACGATTTCTGGATTCAGTATCCCTTGGCTGAGGAGTTGCGTGTGTTCGCGGAGCGATTGGTATCCGGCGTCCGGGCCAACAAAAAGGAACTGGACGCGCTGATCGGGACCTATGCGACCAACTGGAAGGTCAGCCGGATGCCGATCATCGACCGCAATATTCTCCGCATGGGCTGTTTTGAATTGCTGCATGTGCCGGAGGTGCCGGCCAAGGTCACGCTGAATGAGGCGATCGAGCTGGCCAAGAGTTTCGGCGACGAAGAGGCCTCCAAATTCGTGAACGGCATTCTCGACAAGGTGCTCGGGTCGGATGCACGGTTGGAACGGAAGCGGGCGTTTCCCGAATTGCCGGTGGTGGGCAGCGACAGCAGCGTAAAGCGTGAAACGTGAAACGTTTTTCGAGGGACATCCCCTCTGGATTGCCTAAGCGAACGACGCGTCACGAGCGACGAACAACGAGGAAGAGATGATCGATCGATATACCCGTCCGCAGATGAGTGCCATCTGGGACCTTCAGCATAAATATGAAATCTGGCTGGAAGTGGAGTTACAGGCCTGCGCCGCGTTTGAGCGTGGCGGGCAGATTCCGCGCGGGACCAGCTCGAGAATTCGCAAGAAGGCCAAGATCGATGTGGCGCGCATCGCTGAGATCGAAAAGGTCACGAAACACGATGTGATCGCGTTCCTCGAATCACTGATGGATTCGGTCGGACCTGAGCACCGGTTCCTGCACATGGGGCTCACCTCATCGGACATCGTCGATACGTCGCTGGCCGTGCAGATGACCGAAGCGCTCGATCTGATTCTCGAGGATCTCAATGAGTTGATTGCTGTGCTGAAGAAACGGGCACTCGAGCATCGCCATACGGTGATGGTCGGCCGGTCGCACGGCATTCATGGCGAGCCGGTGTCGTTCGGGTTCAAGTTGGCGATTTGGTATGAGGAGGCCTGCCGGCACCGGACGCGCCTCGAAGCGGCACGCAAGGATATCGCCGTCGGCAAGCTCTCGGGCGCGATGGGCACCTTCGCGCATCAAGGCCCTGAAATTGAAGAGTATGTCTGCGCCAAGATGGGGCTCGCGTCGGATCCGGTGTCCAACCAGATTGTGCAGCGCGACCGGCATGCGGCCTATGCCTCCGCGCTGGCGCTGTTGGCCGCGACCATTGAAAAAATCGCCACCGAAATTCGTCATCTGCAGCGCACGGAGGTGCTGGAGGCGGAAGAATATTTCTCCGCCGGACAGAAGGGGTCATCGGCGATGCCCCACAAGCGCAATCCGATCGCGTCGGAAAATCTGTGCGGTCTGGCGCGCCTGGTACGCGGCAATAGCCTGGCCGCGCTGGAGAACGTGGCCCTGTGGCATGAGCGTGATATCAGCCACTCCTCGGTGGAGCGGGTGATCATGCCGGACAGCACCATTCTGGTTGATTACATGTTGGCCCGCGTGACCGACCTGGTGAAGAATCTGATCGTGTATCCCGAGCGGATGCAACGCAACCTCGATCTGACCGGAGGCCTGGTCTATTCGCAGCGACTGCTGCTGGCCTTGATCGATAAGGGCGCCCAGCGCAAAGAGTCCTACGAAGCCGTCCAGCGCAATGCGATGACGGCTTGGAAAGGCGGGGTCGGGTTTCAAGAACTGGTCGCTCGCGATCCGTTCATCACGACTCACTTGAAGCCGCACGAAATCACGGCCTGTTTCGATCCGGCCTATTACTTGCGGCATCTCGACCAAGTCTTCCGCCGGGTGTTTGGGGCGAGCGGTGCTTCGTCCGCCAGACGACGGAGGAAACGGGCATGAGCCTGCGGTCGACAGCACGAATCGGGCTCTTGGCCGGTCTGTTGGTGCTGGCCGCGGTTTGGCCTGCTCCCGCAGCCGATCGCGAGAAGCTTCTCACAGAGCCTGGGGTATACGGCACATTTGCGACCTTCCAGATGGACCATGATTGGTGGGACCTCCCGGGCGAGTCGCGCGTCATTTCGGTGGCGGAGGTTAAGGGATTAGTCGAGCAGTGGTCCGGCAAGATTTTGGTCGAGTCCTATCTGCTCCGGGGGCTATCCGACCATGCCGATCTCATGTTCCGGATACATGCCCGGACCTTGTCCGACACCCAACAGTTTCTGTCAGCCTTCATGGGGACGCGATTGGGGCGACATCTCACCACAGGCGGATTGCTGCATGGCCTGAGCAAGAAGCCGACCTACGTTGCCGGCTTCCCTGAATCCATGAAGACAGAGTTACAGGTGAACGGCGAATCCGGTTCCAGGCCGTACGCAATTGTGATTCCCATCAAAAAGGACGCGGAATGGTGGGGGTTGGACCAGGAGTCACGGACCGCCCTGATGCAGGAGCATACGCAGGCGGCGCTTCCCTATCTCAAGACGGTGAAACGGAAACTGTATCACTCAACGGGTTTCGACGACGTCGATTTCATCACCTATTTTGAGACCGAAAAGTTGGAGGACTTTCACAATCTGGTGCGGGCGCTGCAGCAGGTGAAGGAATTCCGCCACAATCGACGCTTCGGACATCCGACCCTGTTGGGCACGATGAGTCCGCTGGATGAGATCCTGGAAAAGTTCGCACAGTAGTCGAAGGAGAGAGGGATGACCGTCGAACCAGCAGGCACGATGATTTATGAGGGCAAGGCTAAGAAGATTTTCACGACTGAACGGCCGGATCAGGTATTGCAGTATTTCAAGGACGACGCCACGGCCTTCAATGCGCAGAAGCGCGGGACCATCGTCGATAAAGGGGTGGTCAACAACAAGGTCTCGGAGCGGCTGTTCCAGCTTCTCGAACAGCAGGGGATCTCGACGCATTTCATCGAACGCGTCAGCGACCGTGAGATGCTCACCAAGCGAGTGACGATTGTGCCGGTCGAAGTGGTGGTGCGGAACGTCATCGCGGGGAGCCTTGCGAAGCGGCTGGGTCTCAAAGAAGGCGCGGCCATCGACCCGGCGATCATCGAGTTTTATTACAAAGACGATGCCTTGGGCGATCCGCTCGTGAACGACGATCACTTGCGCCTATTGAATGTGGCGACTCCGGCCGTGCTGCGGGAGATGCGTGAGCTTGGCCACAAAATCAATGCCGTGTTGTTGCCGTTCTTCAGAGAACGCCGGATGATGCTCGTCGATTTCAAGCTGGAGTTCGGTGTGTTTCATAACCGACTCATCCTCGCCGACGAAATTTCTCCCGATACCTGCCGGTTCTGGGACCAGACGACCAAAGAGTCGATGGACAAGGACCGGTTTCGGAAGGATTTGGGGAAAATCGAAGAGGCCTATCAGGAAGTGTTGAAGCGGGTGTGCGAATAAAGGCGGCATGAACCGGTTTCTCCAGTTGTTTTTGAACTATGGTCTGGTGGCGGCGATTCTGGTGTGGGCGGCCACGGTGGCGTTGATGGCCTATCACCTCAAGGAATCGCCCTGGCGCTGGGCGTTTGTCTTGATGTCGCTGGCAGGGCTCGGGACCATCGGCGTGATCTTTTGGATCCGGAGGTACGTGCAGAAGGTCGGCAAAGCACAGCAGGAAGTGGGAAAAGCACAATGAAAGCCAAGATTCATGTGACGCTGAAGCAGGGAATTCTCGACCCGCAGGGGAAGGCGATCGAACATGCGCTGGACTCCCTCGGGTTTAAGAATGCGGGAAACGTGCGAGTCGGCAAGTACATGGAAGTGGACGTGAACGAACCGGACCTCGCCAAGGCGGATGCCCAGGTGAAGCAGATGTGTGAAAAATTGCTGGCGAATACGGTGATCGAGGATTATCAGTACGAGTTGCAGTGAGGCAGCGCGACGGCAGGACCTGCTTTGTGCTCGCGCAACGCGCGCAGTAAAACCAGATCCTACCATCGCACTGCGATAGGTGAGGGTGAGTGAAATGAAAATCGGCGTGGTGGTATTTCCCGGCAGTAATTGCGATCACGACTGCCAGTATATCTTCAAGGATGTGCTCGGCCAGTATGTGGAGATGATCTGGCATAAGGAAACTCTGCTCGCGGGGCTCGATGCGATCGTGCTGCCGGGCGGGTTTTCCTACGGGGATTATTTGCGGACCGGCGCCATCGCGCGGTTTTCTCCGGTGATGGGAGCCGTGAAGGCCTTTGCGAATAAGGGTGGCCTGGTCATCGGCATCTGCAATGGGTTCCAGATTTTGCTGGAGGCTGGTCTCCTGCCAGGTGTGATGTTGCGCAACACCTCGCTCAATTTTATCTGCAAAGACGTCTACGTGAAGGTGGAAAACGCGGCGACACGGTTTACGAATCAATGCGAGTCCGGCCAGGTGCTGAAGATTCCCATCGCGCATGCCGACGGCAACTATTACACTGATCCGGTCACGCTCGGCGGCATTAAAGCCAATGCACAAGTGCTCTTTCGCTACTGCACGGCAGACGGCAAGGTAACGCCCGATGCGAACCCGAACGGGTCGCTGGACAACATCGCCGGGATCATGAATGCGGACGGAAATGTGCTGGGCATGATGCCGCATCCCGAACGCAGTGCGGAATCGATATTGGGCAATGAAGATGGTCGGCTGATCTTTCAGTCGATGTTGAGCTCGTTCGGCAAGCCTGAATTGCAATCCAAGTTGATCGGAGTATGACGGCCGGTTCGCGTGAGCAGCCGTGCCGGAACTGTCGGTAACCCCCTACGATCGAGAATGTGTCATTCATGAACGCACTGGTCATTACCAAAGCCATCCTCGAACAGCATAAGCTGAGCGATGACGAATATAAGAAGATCCTGGAGATCTTGGGGCGAGAACCCAACTGGACCGAACTGGGCATGTTCTCGGCCATGTGGAGCGAACATTGCTCGTACAAGAGCTCCCGCATCCACCTGAAGAAGTTGCCGACGACGGGGCCGCGCGTGGTTCAGGGGCCAGGCGAAAATGCTGGCGCGGTCGATATTGGAGATGGTCTGTGCGCGGTGTTCAAGATGGAGTCTCACAACCATCCCTCTTTCATTGAGCCCTACCAGGGGGCGGCGACGGGGGTGGGCGGAATTCTACGCGATATTTTTACGATGGGCGCCAGGCCGATTGCGTTGTTGAACTCGCTGCGATTCGGTGGATTGGATAATGCGAATACCCGCCTTCTGCTTAAGGGTGTTGTGTCGGGTATTGCCGGTTACGGCAACTGCATGGGGGTGCCCACCGTCGGCGGAGAAGTCGTCTTCAACGACATTTATGCCCTGAATCCTCTGGTGAATGTGTTCTGCCTGGGCATTGCGAAGAAGGACAAGATTTTTCTGGGTAAGGCGGCCGGCGTCGGGAACCCGGTGATCTATTTCGGTTCGAAGACCGGGCGTGACGGGATTCACGGCGCGACGATGGCCTCGGACTCGTTCGATGAACAAGCCGCTCAGAAGCGTCCGACGGTACAGGTCGGTGACCCGTTTACTGAGAAGCTGTTGCTCGAAGCCTGTTTGGAACTGATGGCCGGTGATTGCCTGGTCGGCATTCAAGACATGGGCGCTGCCGGTTTGACGAGTTCGGCCTGCGAAATGGCCTCGCGAGAAGGTACGGGCGTGGAGTTGGAATTGGCAGATGTGCCGCGTCGTGAACCGGGGATGACGCCCTACGAGATCATGCTCTCGGAATCCCAGGAACGGATGTTGATGGTGGCGAAGGCCGGCCGTGAAGACGAGGTGATCGAGATCTGCCGCAAGTGGGATCTGGATGTGGCGGTGATCGGCCGGGTGACGGATACGGGCAAGGTCGTCCTCAAAGAGAATGGCCAAGTGGTTGCAGAGATTCCAGCCAAGGCTTTGGCCGACGAGGGGCCCCGGTATGATCGGCCGAGTTCGCCGCCTGCCTATCAAGAGATGCTGCAGGCGCTGAATCACGATGCCCTGCCCGACGTCAAAGACGCCAATGCTGCATTGCTCGCACTCCTGGATTCGCCGACCATTGCCAGTAAACGGTGGGTCTACGAGCAGTATGACCACATGGTGCGAACAAATACGATGGTGCGTCCGGGGTCGGATGCGGCCGTGTTGCGGGTGAAAGGGACGAATAAGGCGCTGGCGTTGTCCGTTGATTGCAACGGGCGCTATTGTCTCTTGAATCCTTATGAGGGCGCCAAGATTGCCATTGCGGAATGCGCGCGAAACCTGGCCTGCTCGGGAGCTGAGCCGATCGGCGTGACCGATTGCCTGAATTTCGGCAATCCGCAGCGGCCCGAGGTCATGTGGCAGTTCGTACTTGCGATTGAAGGACTGAAGGATGCGTGCGAGGCGTTGAATGTGCCCATCGTGAGCGGCAACGTGAGTCTGTACAATGAGACGAATGACCTGTCGATTTACCCCACCCCGATGATCGGAATGGTCGGGTTGATCGAAGAGGCCGATCGTGCCGTGACGCAGTGGTTCAAGGAAACCGGCGATGCGATCATTCTCCTGGGCCAGACCCGTGAAGATCTTGGTGGAACGGAATATCTGAAGGTCTTGCACCATCGGGAGCAGGGTTCGCCGCCTATGCTGAGTCTGGATACCGAAAGGGCCGTCCAGGCTTGCACCATTCGACTCATCCGCGAGGGGTGGGTGCAGTCGGCCCATGACTGTTCCGATGGCGGATTGGCGGTGGCGCTCACGGAGTGTTGCATCTCGGGTTCAGCTCAACGATTGGGGGCTGTGGTACAATTGCCGCTTGACGGTCTTCGTCGAGACGCGTTGCTTTTTGGGGAAAGCCAATCACGAATTCTGCTCTCCGTGAAAGCGGAACTAGCCGAGCGGGTCTTAAACGCGGCCTGGGATGCCGGTGTTCATGCCGCTCGGATCGGTACAGTCGGAGGTGACCGGTTAGTGATTCAAGTAGACGGTGACCAGCGGACGGCTGGCTGCAAAATCGATCTCGAATTGACGGCACTGTATGACCGTTGGGGATTGGCAATCCCTCGTGCATTAGGTCAGAACTAGGATACGGACGTCATGGCCAACGAACTCCCGCTGATTTCTCCCGATAAGTTCCACGACGAATGTGCCGTGTTCGGTATCTACGGCCATAAAGAAGCCGCGAACCTCGCCTACCTCGGTCTCTATGCGCTGCAACATCGCGGACAGGAAGCGTCCGGCATTGTCTCCAATGACGGCGAACAGTTTTATGTCGAAAAGGGCCAAGGCCTCGTCGCGGACATTTTCTCTCAACAGGCGCTAGCACGTCTGCCCGGCACGATGGCGATCGGGCACAACCGTTATTCCACTGCGGGCGGGGCAGGCCTCAAGAATGTGCAACCTTTGAGCGTCAATTTTGCCTTCGGTAACCTGGCCGTGGCGCACAACGGGAATTTGATCAATGCCACCATGCTTCGTAGTGAACTGGAAGCCTATGGCGCTATTTTTCAATCGACGTCCGACACGGAAGTCATTATCCATCTCATCGCCCATTCACGGGCGGATACGCTGCTGGACCGAGTCATCGATTCGCTTACACAGGTTCGCGGCGCATTTTCAGTGGTTCTGATGACCGATCAGGGTATTGTCGCCGCGCGCGATCCCCATGGATTCCGCCCCCTGTGCCTGGGACGGTTTCGTGACGCCTGGATCGTGGCCTCCGAAAGTTGCGCGTTCGATCTGTTGGATGCCGAATATGTAAGGGAGATCGAACCGGGAGAGTTGGTGGTGCTGGATCATCAGGGCGTCACCAGTTATAAGCCATTCGCTCAAACCAAGCCGGCCATGTGTGTGTTTGAATATGTCTACTTTGCCCGTCCTGACAGCCGCATTTTTGGAGGCAAAGCCGTCTATTCCATCCGGAAAGCATTCGGACGGCAATTGGCGAAAGAATCGCGGGTTGATGCGGACATCGTGATTCCCGTGCCGGATTCAGGGGTGCCGGCGGCGTTGGGGTATTCGGAAGGGTCTGGGTTTCCTTTTGAAACCGGACTGATACGGAATCACTATGTGGGTCGCACTTTCATCGAGCCGGAGCAGTCAATTCGTCACTTCGGGGTGAAGGTGAAGCTCAATGCCGTTCCCGAAGTCCTCGAAGGGAAACGCGTCGTCGTGGTAGACGATTCGTTGGTTCGGGGAACGACGAGCCGAAAAATCGTCAAGATGCTGCGTCATGCCGGAGCGAAAGAAGTGCATATGCGGATTAGTTCTCCGCCGATCGTGTCACCCTGTTTTTATGGCATTGATACCCCGACCAAGAAGGAATTGATCGCGTCCAGTCACACCACCGAAGAGATTCGCAAATACATCACCGCGGATAGCCTCGCCTACTTGAGCCTGGACGGCATGGTGAAGGCGGCTCCCGGCACGCCGGGGCAGTACTGCGATGCCTGCTTTACCGAACAATATCCGATCTCCTTTACCCGGGCGGAAGAACTCCAACTCGGGCTCTTTGAAGCTCCACGCTGACCTCCTCGTCATCGCCGTTTCATAGGATCGTCTGGACTTCCTCGTCTGCCTTGCTAGACTGAGTGGCATGTCCCTGGTCCGGAAATATCGAATAATCGTTGCCACTGGTGTTGTGGTTGTTGGGGTCCGCATCGCGTCCCGCCTGACGAGTCTCAGGCGATTGCTCGGCTGGTTATTGTGCGAGCGTTCAGCCGATCCGGATGAGCAAGTGTTGAAAGATGTGGCCTATTTTGTGGATCGGTGGCTCGCGCTGTTTCCATACAATCCGAGGGGAAATTGTTTTCCGCGAGCGTTAGCACTGTTTTTTTTCGCCCGCCGTGCCGGCCTTCCCGTTCAATTCAAATGTGGGGTGCTGAAGCTTAATCAGCAGCTGGAGGGACACGCCTGGCTGGTGCTGGATGGTCATGTGTTTCTTGAGTCGTCCTCCTACTGGCAATCGTTTACGGTGACGGTTACCTTCCCGCAATCTCCGGTTTCTTCAAGTACTCAATCATCTCGCATCTCCTGAGACCTCCTCTGCACGTTACCGTTCTTTTGGTATCGGCTGAACCTGGCGGGCCTGGGCGAATTTTGAGACCCATCAGCGCCTCCAGCCCTAGGCCTTTTTCATCCGGTTTCGATGAAAACACAATCCATCTCCCCCAAAGGGAGGTGGAGTCCAATCTCACTGGGGATGGCGAAACGAGCGTGATGACGATAGTTTCGCCCTTGTCTTTCAGTGGTGTGACGGTTTGCTTGTGGGGAGACCAAGACTTCGCGGAACAATCGGTTGTGGAGCGGATGATGGTATCGGAGCAGTCACATGTTTCCAGTAATTTGAACCAGGAGTATCCCTATGCCTGCCACTGTGCATCTGTGGAGTGAGCGTCAGCTCGAATTGTCAGAACTGTTTCCCAGGCAGGATGAACAGGTCCACAGCGCGGTTCTTGATGGTGAAAGTGTGCTGTTGAATCTGAGCTCCGGCCGCTACTACACGCTTAATGTTGTCGGATCAACCATCTGGGATTTGTGCAAAGGGGAGCAGTCGCTACGGCAGATTCACTCAACAATCTGTGCCATGTTTGACGTGTCTGAACAGCAGGCTCAGGACGATATGTTGGAGTTGTTCGTGCTTTTGGAGCAGGAAGGATTACTTCACACAGAAAGGAGGTGAGCGAGAATGGAGCGACAGATAAAACCCGAATACGTCAAGCCGGCGCTCGTGAAACATGAGTTGCTGCGCGACGTGACGGCCATTCAGTTGTCCCGCGTGCTGGATCGAACACCCGTATAACATGCCAGACTCTCCAGGGAGAGCCATGGAGCTGGCCGGTTAAGTAGACCGGCCAGCTCGCCCTATACCTGTATGGTCGCGACGACAGGCAGAAGGCTGAAAGGAGAAGCGGTAATGTTCATGGCGTCGTCAATGAAGGAACTTCTACTCTCCGTGCATGGCATAGAGATGACATTCACCACCAATTCGTCCGAGCTGGCACACTCGGTTGAGGCGTTACTCCATCACTTTCACTGCGACACCGTTGCGGCTCACCCGATGCGGATGGAGTTCGACGCGATCGCGCGGCGTGAGGATGTTCCGGTCCGGATTTCCGGTTCAGCGCAATTGTTGCATGGCGGTTCTGGTCTCGTAATCGGTCCCGATCGGCAGACGACATGGTCCTGCGACATATATTCAAACAACGGCCTATTGATTGCCGATTTTCATGAAGACGGGTTGGTCGTCCTCGATGGGGTCTCGCAATCTGCCCATGGGTATCTGGTGAGGCCGGAGGCAATGGCGCCGGATATCCGGGTGAGTTTTGTCCATTTTGCCATGACGGAACTTCTGAAGCGGCGCGGATTGTATACGTTTCATGCCACTGCCCTGGAGCACAAGGGGCAGGGGGTGCTGATTCCTGGTTTCAGTGGGCGGGGCAAAACCACCTCGTTCCTATCCCTGCTGCGAGCAGGGTATCGTTACCTCTCCGACGATCACCCGTTCTTTCGGGTCAACGGCACGCGTGTTGAAATCCTCCCGTATCCGCTCAAGATCAATGTGACCGATCACACCGTCTCGTTCTTTCCTGAACTGCGAGAGGCTCCGCCATCTGTGCTTCATGCAGGTGTTCCCAAGCGCTATTTCCATGCTGAGGATCTATATCCGGGGCCATTAGGCCAGCCTTGCGAGCCAAGCGTGATCCTCTTTCCCGAGGTACTCGATTCTTCGCACAGTTGTCTGGAGCCCTTGTCCAAAAAGGTGGCATTAGAAATGATTCTTCCGCATTCGTTGCTCGTGTATGACGCTGAGGTGGCGCGTCGGGAGTTTCAAGCACTTGTTCGTCTGGTCGAGCAAACGGACTGTTATCGACTCCACTTCGGACGCGACGTCCTGGAGTTGCCATGGCTGGTAACGCCTCTTCTGGAGAAGCGGCAAGCAAGGAGAGAGAACTGACATGGGACAGCGTCCTAGGTCCACCGTCGCACAATGGAACTCTTCTCGTCTGGGAGGTATTTCGCGTAAGGGGATGACGCCGGCGCCAGGTTTGGCCCTCATGCATGCAGAGGGACGACTACTTGCACTCTGTGCGCGAACGACGGTGAATGAGTTTATTCGAGTCGAAGTCGCAGATTTGGCCTGTGATGGAATTGATTGGGAGCTGGTCTGGAAGCTGTCCAGAACCCATGGCGTGGCGCCGCTAGTGCATCGCAATCTTGTCACGATTTGTCCGGCTGCCGTGCCTTCTTCCATTCACGAAGCGTTTCGTCGGCACAATCAAGCGAACGCTCTTTTGAATAGCTTGTTGGCTAAAGAACTCGTGACCTTACTGGATGCGTTGGCGGCTAAGGGGGTGACGGCGATTCCCTTTAAGGGCGTCACGCTTGCACAGACGGCGTATGGCGATCTCGGTTTACGGGAATGTGCGGATATTGATTTGATTGTTGAGCAGGGAGCGATTCCTCAAGCTCGGAAAGTCTTATGGTCTCAGGGGTATCAACTGACCAGCCAGGACATGGGGAGCGGGGAGGAGTCAGGGGAGCCGTACCACTTTTTTCAGAGGCGAAACGGCATTGTTGCGGTCGATCTTCAGTGGGTGATGGCTCGCCGGCATTTCGGATTCCGGCTTGATCGGAGCGTGTTTTGGGGAAGACTGAAACCTGTTCACTTACCAACCAAATCGGTGATGGGCCTCTGCCCTGAGGATCTGTTGATTCTTCTTTGCGTGCATGGGTCAAAACATGCCTGGGAGCAGTTGAAGTGGGTCTGCGATGTGGCGGAGCTCGTGCGTCGGCGGCCAGCGTTAGATTGGAGTCGTGTGCTGTTTCAAGCAGACGAGTGGAGATGTCGACGGTTGGTCCTGCTCGGCCTGGCGATGGCTCACAGCCTCTTCGATACCGCCGTCCCACGGACGATACTTCAGGAGATAGAGGCAGATGCAGACATCCCCATCCTCGTTCGAAAGATGCCTAGGCAACTGCTGAAGAATCCTCGTCATGGGATTGATGAAGATTCTGCAGAGGCTCTCTACATGACCCTCAAAGATTCCTGGTCTGAGCGGTGGAGATTGGGGGCTGCGCTCTGTCGTGCGGAAGCGGAGGTGCTCACCTGTTCGTTGCCATGGTTCCGGTTTCAACGACGACTTCGTATGCTGGCCACTTGTTTGAAACCGTTGCATCGGATTGTCGCTAAATGGCTTCTTTCTGTCCGGATGCGTGAAGCAGTCGTGCGATGGTTGCAGCGCTCCGGCTGATCGTAGGCTTCCCGCCATGAAACGTTTCCCCTTCGTCAATAGATAAATGCCTTGCTCCCTAAGTGGTTGCTCCCGAAAAAAAACGCATGCTAGGATACCTGCATCACCAGCAGTGATTGTTGCCTGCTGCGAACCAGCCAGAGGGAGTATTGGCTTCCATCATTGGCTTGGTTTCAGGAAGGAGGCTCTGATGAAGCGAGTTCTCATAGCGGTTGCGATCGTATTGGTGCATCTGTGGGCTGCTCACCATGTAGTCGCCGCCGGGTTTTTTAAAGTCGGAGAGCCGGCGCCGGCCTTCTCGTTGACGTCCGTAACAGGCGATGCGGTTTCGCTTGAGCAGTTAAAGGGGAAAGTGGTTGTCCTCGGGCTGTTTCATATTTGTGACCCCTGTATGACCCAAGGAACCAATCTGCAAAAGGTCCATGAGGCGATGGCTGGGAAAAATGTGGCCGTCGTCGGGGTCAATTCGTCGGGGGATTCCAAACGAGGCGTAGGCGAATTCTTGAGTGCCTTTCCCGTGAAGGTCACCTACCCCTATTTGCTCGATCCGAATAAGACCACCGACAAACTGTATGGAGGCGGGAAGTTCATTCCCAATGTGTATGTCATCGATCAGCGCGGTGTGATCAGGTGGCAGCGGGTGGGCAATATGGAATTGGCAGGTGCCGAGGTCATCATCCAAGAAGTGGACAAGCTGTTGGCAGCTTCGACTCCAGCCGGCGCAGGAGCCATGTAGCAGGAAAAGAGGATCAGTCATGGACGAATGGGAAGAGGGTAAGCAGAAGTTTCTGGAAGTCGTGCGGGGTATTGATCAGACCGTTCAGGTGGTGATTCCGACGAAGCCCACAAACAGCATGTTCCTTATTTCCCTCACGAAGGGGCCGAATCGGAAGTTCATTACCCTCTCGGAAGACGATATCATCGATCTTCCCAGCGAAGCCGGCATCTGTGCGAAGGTTACGAAGACCCTCCAGGATGCGGTGGCAGCGTTGTAATCCCATCCACGTGAGGCGATATCTGTGAAACAACTCCTTCCCGGCATTTGGCAATGGTGCTGGTTTTCAGAAGACAAGCAGCTCGATTTTAACGGGCTATTTCTCAATGTGGGGGAACATAAGATTCTGGTTGATCCGCCGCCGATGACGGCCGAGGCCCACACATTTGTTCGACGCCAGGGCGCCCTGGATTACATCATTGTCACTAACCGTGATCATGTCCGTGAGGCGGCGTCGTACCAGGCCGATTTTCGTTGCCAGCTACAGGTGCCTGAGGCCGATGTCGCGCAGATGGATGTAAAGCCGTCCAAGACATTCAAGGACGGCGAGTTGTTGCCCGGCGGTATTTGGGTCATTCATCTGAGTGATCAAAAATCTCCGGGTGAGTCGGCATTGTACATTCAGCAGGGGAAGGGCGTGTTGATCGTCGGCGATGCGTTAATTGGCAAACCGGCGGGAAGCTTGAGCCTCCTGGCTCCGGAAAAGTATGGCGATATCACAAAGGCGCGGGACGGGCTTCGGCGTTTGTTGAAATATAACTTCGACTCGATTCTTGTGGGCGATGGCGCTAGCATCGTATTCGGCGCCAAACAGGCTGTTGAACAGGCGCTTCAGACGTAGGAAAGAATGGCCCTTCGAAACGGACTCTCAGAGGAACTCAATCGTCAGGGTAATGAGCATTTTGCGCGCGGGCACTATACGGATGCCTACGCCTGTTATGCAAAGGCCCTGGAATGTGATCGATTGACCGGTGATCATCGCGCCTTGAGCGCGACGTTGGGCAATCTTGGCAATATTTGCGCGGTTAGTGGTCGCCGTGAGTCGGCTCAGAGCTACTATCAGGAAGTGCTGGAGTTGCAGAAGGTTTTGGGTGACGAGAAGGGTATTGGGACGACCCTGGCCAATCTGGGGAATCTTCGTGCCGATGCCGGGGAGTGGGATCGAGCGAGAGCCTATTACCTTGAGGCGCTCGATATCATGACGCGAGTACATGACGAGCTGGGAAAGGCAGTGCTGTTTTCCGATCTCGGCCTGGTGGCGCGTGAAACGGGCCAGTTCGAAGAGGCGCTCCGATACTATGAGCAATCTCTGGTGCTGATGCGCCGTCTCAACAATCAAGGAGGCGTCGCCGATGCCTGGCGGATGATGGGGCGGACCTTTGCCATCCAAAAGCGCTATGATGATGCCATTGCTTGTTGTCATACCAGTCAATCAATCGCGGAGCGCAGTCGAGATGAACTGCGTACAGGCGGTGCCCGTTACGTTCTCGCCCAATGCTACGAAGATTTGGGCCAACTGCAGATGGCTGTTCAGTTACTGGAGCAGGTGGTGCGTATGGACCGTAAGTACGATCTCCCTAAATTAGCTGAGAATGTGACTCGCCTCGAACGGCTTCGCGCTCGTTTAGACGCCGAAGACCCGACGCCCCAGCCTCGGGAGTCACGCGCATGAATACCGTCGCGCTGCCATCATGGGAGAAGGCTCGAGCACGGCTGGTGAGCACGGTTCCACAATTTTATGAGCTGGAGCCCGGTGGAGCCTTGACGCTCGATCTGGGGGATGACGGGTGGCTGTTGGAAGTGCGGTCGGACGGACAACTCTTCTGTCAGCACGGCATCGCCATGGACGATGTGAAGAGTCTGATGTGCGATGGGACAACCGAAGACCTGGGTACCGATGAAGTGGCGAAACAGGCCAAATATTTTCTGGGTCCTGCGGTGTCTAAGAAGCGTCCTGCTCTCCTGAAGGCGGGTTTCGCCGAACAGACCGATATGAATGACGAATATGTCGCCATTGTGTTCCACAAGACAGTCGACTTTGATCGGTTTGATGAGGTTCTGGCTGCCGTGCGCTGGTGCCAGAATCTATTCAAGATTCAGCCATAGCACGAGACAATTCAGCCGAGTTACCTCGTGATACGCCTCCTATCACCAGCAGTCGCGTCATGGCTTCCACCGATTGCCGCGTGCGATTGTCACCGCCTGAGCTGAAGCTCTTTACCGCCATGGGGGCAGGGAACTGACCTATTCCGAAGCTCGCTCAGGCTTTCAATTATGCCAAGCGCTGTTTCGGCGATTATATTCTGCAATATCCCCGGCGGCCGACTGATCATTCAGGATTCATTTCTTCACGACCGAGAAGGCTCCTATCCCGAAGAAGCCAGCCTATTCGCCGAGAGCATGCTGCCGCTCACGTCTGCTCGAAATACCTATTCATTCAGTGGAACAGCCGAGCGGATTCGAGCTGTGGGGTTCGTAAAGACCAGACCGATTAGGATGAAGAGGGGAACTGAAGATTGGGATGGGGGGCAGCTGGAGGCCTTTCGTCCGGCCGGAGTGAAAGTGCGCAACGGCCTCCGAAGATCATGATGAGGAAGTTGAGGAGGCTGCTACCAAGTGTGAGTGCCAGGATGAGCGGGCGAGGGGACGCCTGACTTGCTTCCTGGACGATGGTTGCGAGATCGAGCGCCAAGGCAATAGTACTGTATATGACGGCTGCCATAACGACCCAGTGCTTACGGATTGTGAGAAGCCCGCCGACCAACAGCATCGGAAAACCGAAAAGGAACCCTAATAACACTCCGTCACGGATAGTTGAAAGCGAAGCGGTTGATCCCGCCATATAGAGAATATCTTCCAATGCGATCAGAGCGACGAGAAGGGCGATGACCGGACGAAAGGTTTTCATAGCGGCACTATAGCTGCCGTATTTGCCCACCGCAAGTTCCCCTGGCCCCTCTCCTGTTCCACTGGAGACTATCTCCGCCGGTTCCATAAGCAGGAATCTTCTTGTTCTTGCAAGGCCAAGATCATCGGAGATGCCGCCGTGTACCCAACCATCGAGGGGGCGGCCTAGGCCGCTGTGTGATTTACGGCGCGCAGGTATTCGCGTGAGAATCCGCCTCTCAACAGGGAGGCACACGTGGCCCTACATACATTCCGAAAAATCATCGCGGGCTGGATTGTTGGAACGCGATTAGGTGGAAGATCGAGAGGGTTTAACCGTGGAGCAAGAGAGCGACGATTGGCAGTGATATTGTGGTCGACGGGTGCCCTTCTGCTATTTTCTACACTTTCCTCGGCTGCCCCATCTTATTTTTCCGCCGGCAGCGAGGGTACTTCTGGATTTAGCGGGAAGGTCGTGGCCCAAGCGCCTGCCGATCATTCAGACGTGTTGGCAGCCGGGTTTGGGTTTCAGGCGGCCGGGCTCTCAATGATTACGGTTCGGACGTACGATGCGCTGTCAGGCGCCATCCTGTCGGAGGATTCGTTCGATGTGAACGTGAAGGAAGAGGGCGCCGCCGAACATGATGGGAATAGAGGGCGCATTTTTGCCGGCGGCATTGGAACTGACTCCAAAGGGAAATCAGCCTTCATGTTGAGAGTGTATGACGCAGAAACGGGAAGGTTTCTCTGGGAAGGGCAGTTGAATTTGCTGAAAGTGGGGGAAGGTGGCCCGACGAGAGCCAGCGCGACGATCATCCCGAGCCGTACATCGGTGCTAAAGGTATCGGTCTCCAGCACCACTAAGCTTCAGACCCTCTTCTCGGTTCGCGCCGTCAATCCTTTTACAGGTGGACTTGTCTGGCAGGATCAGTTCGCTCCAGGGGTTCGGAAGCGCGCTCGGATCGAAGGGGTGTTATTCGGTGGGCTGTTCGTCAGGCCGGTCGGTGATCCGATCGGACATATTTTTGATTTGGTTGTACGGACCTACGATCGCACATCCGGAACGCTCTTGTGGGAGGATTCGTTCGAGCAAGTGGATCGCATTGGGGAGCCCTCGACCGAGCCTGAGCTTCGTGCGCATCCTCAGGCCATTCCATCTTGGAATCCTAGCGCCTCGCCGGGGCGTGAGGCCTATCAGACGAAGCTGCGATAGCCTTTAGGATTTTGGCGGAACCACTGTGGAGCCCAGGCTGTCCGCCCATTGCTGCTGGAAGTGATCGTAGGACAGCAGTAGCCTATCCTGCATGGCGGCGGCAATTGTCTGTCGGGCCTTCAGGTGGAGCAACACTTCGTGAACCTTGTGCATGCCGAACCGTTCGATGAGATAGTGCGTGGCGGCATGGGCTTCCCTATAAGCGAGACCGACCTTCTCCGCAGGGAGACTTTCCCAACTCCCCTCAAGCGTTGTTAAAGGAACCAGGTTGTGCTCACCGGGCGTGACGCCGCTCACCTCTTGCCAGGGATCACCGGCCAGTTGCATTGCCAGACCTTCATTCAGCCAGGTTGGAATCATTCCGCCGGTTGCTCCCAATTCCTCATGAATCAGGGCATGCACAAATTCGTGACGAAGCACTCGAGTCAGCCAAGCCCGATCGGTTGCAGCGCCTTGGGTTGGGATTTGAATGCGCCCAAGGACGGGATCGAACAGGCCATCCGCCCAACTGGGGCTTCCCGTGGCGCCTTGAAACTGATTCTTTGTGTGCAGGACCACGATGATCGGCTTTGACGGGAAAAAATTGAATTTCTGACCGATTTCCCGATAGGCCTCTTCAAGAATATCCAGCACGGTGGTCCACGTGTCCGGGTCGTCACCCCCATCGTATTTGACGGTGAAGTGAACGCTGCTGTGCGTCGAGAATTTATCTTCAACTTTCTCGACGCGATGTACTTTCGTCGTGACTGCCTTCAGGTAAGACTGAAGACCAGGGTCTTTCTTAATTCGCTCTTTGGCCTGTGCGAGGTGTTTGCCGGCCTCGGGGAGGTGATCCTTCTCCTGTAGCAGGTCTGCCAAGGCAACATGGGGGAATGGCTCATCCGGCGACAGTGCCACGACTTTCCGGAGGAAGTCTTCCGTGAGTGCGGGGTCCCGCAACCCCCAGTAAGCATGGGCGAGATTGAGGTGGGCAATCGGATTTTGAGGGTCGAGCGCGACCGCCTTCTTAAATGCCTTCACGGAAACTTCGGTCCCTCCACTTCTCTCCTGGAGGATTCCGAGGTTATTCCACAGGATGGCAACATGCCGCTTGGTAGCGGATTCCGTCAAGATCGATGACGGCAGTTCCTCCAGTTTCGTCTCTGCTAAGGCAATATTGTGTTTTTCGAGTTCCTCATGAATGGTTCCGAGCAGTTCGGAATGCCTTGGAACTGGAATGCTAACGGGATCGATGGTCCTCGACCGTTTGATCTCCGGCACGGTACGTTCCTGCGATGGGGCAACAGGAGCGTTCGACGCAGGGGCGGTCTCCTCGATGATGACCTGCGGGGGGGGCGCAGGTGTATCGTGGAAATAGTGAGGCTTCAGCCATGTTTGATAGAAAATAAAGATACCGATCAACACGGCGAGAGGCCCAAGGATATGTTTGATATTGCGTCGATACATAGGTGTCCTTCCGTGAATCCTACGCGAATTCACTGTACCACCGAGCCGAGAGTGGACAAAGGAAAGTTGAAAAAGCAGCCCGGGTCTGTCCGGCTGACTATGGTTCGGCAAAAGTCCCCTCGTTGAGCCGTCCAGGTAGCTGTGGTACGATCCCGCTTCAGGATGCCACGTCCTGAATCCGCTGACTCTCACGATCCGTTCCAAGCCTTCCTGCATCGCGTAAGCAGACCGATTGAATTTGCTTGTCGCGATGCCTATGCCCATCTCCCGACGGTCAGAAATCTTGACCGTTTTGTGTCGGAACAGGTGATTGGCACTCTTGGCGAGCGGGTCTATCCGCGAGCGCTGGAGACGGAACTGCTCTCGCTGCGCAACCTGTTTGTCGATTTCCACACACGACTCACCCCCCTCGAACAACAGGATCGGCTCACGAAAGCGCTGGCGCTGCTCACTCGCTTACAAGGGGACGCACGATCGGTGAGTCAACCAGCGAGGTCTCCGAGGGAGAGCCTAGTGCAACTTGCCCCGGTTCAGTCCAGTCCTGCCCGGCCACTGTGGGAGCTGTCGATTCAATATGCAAAAGGAGTTGGTCCCAAGCGAACCCTCTTGCTGGAGCGGCTGGGCGCGCACACTGTTGAGCAGGCCTTGTGGACGTTACCATGGCGGTATGAAGATCGTTCGGTCATCACGCCGGTGGCCGAGCTTGTGCCGGGGGCTACACGGAGCGTTTGCGGCGTGATCACTCGGGCAGAGGCAACGCGTGCGCGCGTTCGCCGGCTGTCGATTCTCGATGTGGCGGTTCAGGACACGACGGGGACTGTGCATGCGGTGTTTTTTAATCAACCATACCTGGAAGATGTGTTGAAGGAAGGACTGCGGGTCATGATGTCCGGGCGGGTGGCGGCCGGTCGGGGTGGGTGGACCGATGTGCGGTTGGAAGCGACGCAATTTGAGGTCCTGAGCGGCGGCGAGGATGAGTTACTCCATGTGGGGCGCATCGTTCCAATCTACCATGAAACGAAGGGATGGACCTCGCGCCAGATGCGAGTCTTGATGCAGGGGTTACTCGCGGAGTATGGGGCTGACATGGAGGAGGTACTGCCGCTGTCTGTCCGTGCACGCCATCGGCTACCGCCTATTGGCGAGGCGATTCAGCAGGTGCATTTTCCTCTGCCGAAGACGGATCTGGCCGCTCTGGATCAGGGGGTGACGTCTGCCCACCGACGGTTGGCATTCGAAGAACTGTTGCTGTTGCAGGCAGCCATAGTGCTTCGCCAGCGGGAGATGAAGGAAGAGCCCAAAGCAATTCGGTTCAATCCTCACGTGCCGCAGCTGAAGCAATTGGCGAAGGCTCTGCCCTTTACGCTGACTTCCGCGCAGGAACGCGTGTTTCGCGAGATTCAAGCTGATATGGTGAGTTCCCGGCCGATGAATCGCCTGGTGCAGGGGGATGTCGGGTCCGGGAAAACCGTGGTGGCGCTGCATGCCCTGGTGATGGCGTGTGGATCGGGCTGCCAGACGGCGTTGATGGTCCCTACCGAAATTCTGGCCGAACAGCACTATCTGAATCTCGCCCCCTTGCTGGAGGCCGTGGGATTGAAGGCAGTGCTTCTGACCAGCGGCGGTAAGGCAAAAGACCGAAACGAGACGCTGAAGCAGTTGGAGTCCGGCGTTGCGCAGGTCGCGATCGGCACCCATGCATTGATTCAAAAGAAGGTGCGGTTCGCGAAGCTTGGCCTGGCGATTGTCGATGAACAGCACAAGTTCGGCGTCCTGCAAAGGAAGACGTTGCTGGAGAAAGGGTATCGACCGGACGTGCTGGTGATGACGGCGACGCCGATTCCGAGAACCCTGGCCATGACCGTTTATGGAGACTTGGATGTATCGGTGATCGATATGTTGCCGCCGGGCCGCAAACCGGTGCGAACCTTGCTCTATACCGACGGGCAACGTCACAAGACCTGGCAGCTGGTGGGAGATGAGTTGAAGGCCGGGCGTCAGGTGTATATCGTCTATCCGCTGGTCGAGGAATCCGAGAAGGTGGATCTCAAGGCGGCCATTCAGGGTGCGGAACATCTGCAGCGCGAGATCTTTCCTCAGGCGCGGGTCGGCTTGTTGCACGGCCGGCTTCCGACCGCGGAAAAAGAGCGTACCATGGCGGCGTTCAAGGCCGGGGCAATTCAGGTCCTCGTGGCCACAACCGTGATTGAGGTCGGGGTGGACGTGCCGAACGCGACAGTGATGGTCATCGAGCATGCCGAACGATTCGGATTAGCGCAGTTACATCAATTGCGAGGGCGTGTCGGTCGTGGAGCGCAACAATCGCTCTGTATTCTGATGGCGACGTATCTTGCGCGAGAGGCCAGGGCGCGAGTCAGTCGTCACGGTCGGCCGGAGGAGAATGCCTCCGGTGCGCAACAACGGCTGGCTGCGCTTGTGAATTCGAACGATGGATTTGTCATCGCCGAAGAAGACCTCCGCATAAGAGGCCCGGGTGAATTTCTGGGGTTGCGTCAGTGGGGGGTGCCGGAGTTTCGGGCTGCGAATCTGATGCGGGACGCGCAATTGTTGGAGCAGGCCAGGCAGGAAGCCGTGACATTGCTGGAGCAGGATCCGGGCCTGACGTTACCCCAGCACCAGGCATTCAAAGCCGCCATGCTTCGACGCTGGCGAGGCAAGCTGGCCTTAGGAGATGTCAGTTAGCGGCATAGCTGCTGCCGGTTTAGCGGAGGGGTGATCGATGGGAATGTTGCAGCGCTTGAGTCACGATTTGCGGGCCGGCTGGGTGACATTGCGGCACGGCACGGCCAAAGCCGCCACTCGTGCATTGGAAGAGGGCGAGTTACTTCGCTATCGCCTGGAATTGCGAAAGGTGGATCAGCAGCTTGACGATCTCCACGGGGACATCGGCGAACGGACGATTGCGTTGCACGATCGTGGTGAATCGGCAGACCGTATCCTGTCCGATTCTGAAATCACCCGCCTGATGCAACAGGTGCGGACGCTGCAGGATGAACGCACCAAGTTGCTCCTGGAAATGAATGACATCACGCTCGAAGGACCGTGAACCTCAGCCGATGACCAACCAGACAACGGCCTCTCCTCGAATTTTTGCCGGTATCGATATCGGGACACTCACCTGCCGTTTGCTCATAGCAGAACTGACCTCTGCCGGAGAGTTGCGGGAACTCCAATCGGACCGGCGCATTCTCCGGCTCGGCCAAGGGGTAGATCGGGATCGCGTGCTGCGTCCCGATGCCATGGCACGGGTGGTGGCCACGTTGAAGGAATGGCGTCAGGTCATCGAGAGCTATCATGTTGACGCGGCAACGGCCGTGGCGACCAGCGCCGTGCGCGACGCCGGGAATCGTGAAGAATTCCTAGGCTTGGTTCGACGGGAAGCCGGGTTCGAAATTGAAATCATTTCCGGCGAAGAGGAGGCCCGCCGAACGATGCTTGGCATCCGTTCCGGCCTGCCCCCTGGCGTGACGGATCTGCTGGCGTTGGATATCGGAGGAGGGAGCACCGAGTTTATCCTGGACCGGCCCGGCCAGGCGACGCTGGCGAGATCCATCGATATCGGTGTCGTGCGGTTGTGCGAACGCATCTTGCACAGTGATCCACCGACCTTAACCGAGGTGCAGGAAGCGCGAGACTGGGTGCGCCGGGAAACCACCACTGCAATAGCAGCGATGCCATGGTTGCCAGGAGTTACGTTCGTCGGCACCGCTGGAACTATCACTGCGATGGCTGCAATGGCTCAGCAGTTGCCTGCCTATGAACCGGCAAGGATTCACAACTACACGCTCACGCTGGATAGGGTGAAGCAGTTGGAGTTGCAGCTACTCAGTTGTTCGAAGGCGCAACGGGAAGGCCTGCCTGGGCTTGAACACGGCCGGGAAGACGTCATTGCCGCGGGTGCGGTGATCCTGTGTACGGTGATGGAGACATTGGGGATGCCGAGTCTGCTGGTCAGCGATTTGGGGTTGCGCGAGGGTGTGCTGATACATCTTGCCTGTGGTCGGTAGGTCCATATCGTTCGAGCGATTGTTGATCAATGTCAATCAAGGAATTGTCTGAACCTTATCGCTGCGAATACCAGCGGAGGCCGCTCTTCTGTTCGGTGAAGGTCGGTTGGGGGATGCCGCCCGGCTTTTCGAGCAGCAGCACCTTGAAGTCGATAAGGCCGAACCAGGCCGGGTCGGCGATGTCGTGGTAATGACACCCCTGGAGCTTGGGAAGGATGTCGCCCAAGGTCTTGGTGAGCTCACTTTCCGTGTAGGCCCGCACAGAAAAGTTCTGCCCCAGTCCCTGACAGAATCGTTGAATCGTATAGGCCGCGCCGGTGCAGAGGACTTTCGTGTCCGGTTTGATCTGCAAAAACTGCGGGAGTGACAGGTACCGCTCCTGAAAGCCAAGCCAACGTACCGCTTGTCGCAGGTGGTTGTACTGCACCTCGTATTCCGTGTGGTGGGGGAGCTTCACGGCGGCGGGCCAACCTTCTTCGACGCCAAACTCCGTGAGAAATGCCCGACCGCCCGGCTTGAGTACCCGCCAGACTTCGGCCACGAACCGCATCGGTCCCAGATTGAAGATCACTTCTTCGGGCAATTCCTTCTCAAGCGGCAACCTCAGCCGCCTGATCCAATCTAGCGCTTCTTGATGTTGTGCGGTCTCGCCTATGCCTTCCGTGAGCTCCTTACGGCTGAGCTTCACCGGTGTCATGTCGGCCATGTTTTCGTTGTCGATGATGAGGTCGACGGAATTATCTTTGAAGGGTAGACATTCGCCGTTGGCATGGGTGCCAGCGCCGGTCCAACCGCCCGCTCTCGCGCGTTTGGCCTGGAGCTGCAGGAACGGGCGTGTGACATCCAGCGAAACGTATTGGATGCCCTGTTTCTCGAACGGCAGTAGTTCCTGTCCTAGTTCGCGGGCGACATAACCCAATCCGCCACCGATCTCGACAATGACTTTGGGTTTCGGTTTGAACCAGCCAAGCCGGCGCATCTGGCGCATGAGCAGGCGACCATAGGTCGTGCCACCCAGTGCTTCGCAGGGTTCCCGAAAAAGGTGGGACACGGTGGTTTCGATCAGATCGAAGTGCCCGTCCTCCAAGTCGCTTTCCTTCAACTCGTGGACATGGAAGTCTTCGAGGTGTTCCTCACCTTCGAACTCCTGCTGCCCCGACCAGCCTTCCCGGATTTGTTGCAAGAGCAGGTCCCATTTGGCTTTGTGGCGATGGCCTCCGGGCGGCTCCGTGCCGAAGTAGCAGAGCGAATAATTAGGCGTGGACCAGCGTGCCAGGTGCCAGGTCCCTGGCTGGCCGTCCGGGCCGCAGATCTTATTACCGTACTTCTCCAGGAGTGCGCCCACCGTAATGTGGCCGTTCATGGAGGTGAGCATTTCAATTCCGACGGCATTGAGCCGGACGAGCGGAAAATCGTCGTCGAGCGGAGCCAGCCACCATTCGTCGAAGGCATGCTGGTAGGCCACGAGGTCGGGAATACGCCAGGCAATCAGGCTCAGGGTGTCGCCGCTCAGGGTGAGGGGCTCTTGGATGGCTGCCGCAGCTTTCATCTGGTTAGGTCCTGCGCACGAAAAGCCGCAGCCTACACGAGCGCAGCGCCGACGCGCAAGAACTTCGATGAGGAGGACTGGCTACGTCTGCGAGGGAAGCAGCGGCGACTCCGTCACGATGATCATGCCGCGCATAATGGGATGAATACGGCATTGGTAGGGATAACGGCCGGGCGGGAGGCTAGGGATCGTATAAACTCCCCCCGGCTCCACAGCACCGGAATCGAAGGCGCAGCGGCCGCTGTCTTCAAAACAGGCATCATGGGTCACGGTATGGTGGGTGGGCGTTGGATTTTCCCAGCGGATGGCGCCGCCGGCGGTGACGGTCACCGCTGCAGGCACATAATAGGGTGATCCGCTGTCCATCAGGACTTGCGTTGCCGGCGGGGTCGCAGAAGTCGGCCAGGCTATCAGAGTACTTGTTGCCAATACGAGGAGGATCATTCGCCAGCTCATCGCGTTATCATTCCCCTGGATAAAGATACTTCTATTATACATAGAGACAGGTTCCCGACGGAAGGATTCAGTCGGCCTACGGGCGGCGCCGGTGTCACGAATGTGAACGATTGGAGGGGCGCGACAGCGTTGCAGTTTGGCACAGTCTGCCACGCGTACCGGATGGTTGCAAGAACCTGGTTGTTCATGCTAGATGGAGGCCGCTTTACCACCGACGTGCCATGCTGAAGACCTGAGAGGAGGACGTGGAATGGCGAAGAAAATCGTGAAAAAGAAACGCGTTGCTGCCAAAGCCTCGCGGCCGAAAAAAGTCGCGGGGAAAAAGGCGGCGAAGCCGAAGAAAGCCGTGGCAGCTAAGAAGCCTGTGAAGGCCAAGAAGGCGGTAGCGGTAAAGGGGAAACCTGCCGCCAAGAAAGCCGTCAAGCCGGCAAAAAAAGTGACCAAAAAGCCGGCCGCAGCGGCTAAGCGTCCTTCTAAGGCCAAGCCCGTCTCCAAAGCGGTGAAGCCGGCGTCGAAAGCCGTCAAGCCTGCCGTGAAGCCCAAACCCAAGCCCAAGCCTGTGCCTCCCAAGGTCAAGTCTCCAGTCGAGCCAGCTGCCGTGGTTCCTGAGTCGAAACCTGTGAAGCCTTCGGTGCCGGAGGTCAGCAAGGTGGCGAAGGTGGAACCCGAGCCTCAACCGCTGGACCTCGACGACGAAGAAGAGATGGCTGAAGACCTTGAGGATGTGTCGGAAGAAATCGAGGAAGAGATCGAAGAAGAGCTCGGACTCGATGGTGAAGACGACGATGTGGACTATCTGGAAAAGTCGGAAGATCTCCTCGACGACGCAGACGAATATCGAAACAATTAGCCCACGTTGGTGTCGTGGCTTACCGGGTTGTGCTCGGGTGATGCCTCTCCGTGTCACGTACTCCCTAGCCAGTGAAGGCGCCACTGAACAAGCCTGATGGTGTCCTCTGCCCCGACAGGCCTGGGACTGTCTCGGGGAGAGTCCTTGAGCCAGTCGCTGTGGCGTTAGGTTGGTCGCGGCTTCTGGCCATCATCCTGATCCTATAGATTTCATGAGCCATTTTTTGTTTATCGCCGGCGCCCTTCGTGAACGGACTTCCCAGGAGAGTGCCGAGCTGCAGTTTGGCGCCGGGATTTGGGGCCTCTGCACGGCCTTGATTCGCGACAATCTCCAGAAGTTTTTGGCGCCTGACTCCCATGGACTGGTGTATGTGCTGAAGGAAGGTATTCGAGCGGAATTTGCGATTACTTCACCTGTCCAGCCGTTTCAAGCCCTGGATGAATTGCTCAAGGACGAGGTGCGAACAGAAGCCCGATATGGATTCGTTCGGATCACGCCGCTCCGGCGTTGGCAGGTTCATGCGCCGGACTGTCAGGCCCTGCTTCAGCGTGTGTTGGGGATCGAGGATCAGGCAGAATTAACTCGGCGGCTTAGTCTCGGCATGCATCGTCTCACGGACGCGGAGTTTCGGGCGATCGTCGAAGGGTTAGGGGTGGAAGCGTAGCCGGCGAGGTCCACTGACCGCGGGACTCTTATTCGAGTGTGCCTCCGGTCATGAGACGGTAGGCCTCCTCGACTGTGGCGACCTCTGTGACTTCAACGTTGAGCTCCCAGGCGAGCCGGTTGAGGTTCCAGCGCGGATCGTCCCGCTGGCCTTGGGGGATCAGAATCGTGCGATAACCCTCGCGGGCTGCCGCACGAATCTTGTCTGGGATGCCGCCCACGGGGCCGATGGTGCCATCCTTGGCAATCGTACCGGTTAAGGCGATTCCTCGCCGGATATGATCTCCTTTCAATAGCGCCGCAAATCCGACCGTCATCACTGCGCCGGCGCTCGGGCCGTCTGTCCCGGTTGCGGCGTACGCGATGCCCATGGCACTGACCGTGCCCGCATGATCGATCTGCGGGGTGTGGTCGATCGCATATTGAAACGCAAGGACCATGGAACTGAGGTTTGTCTGTCCGGGCCGGATGTTGCCGCCTTGCCATTGCAGTTCCATGGGGGAAGGGCTTGAAAGGCGATCCCAACGTAGCAGAAGCACTTCGAACACACCGCGGTTATTCGCTTGGATCGCTGCGAGCATCGGGACTTCGACCACCGATTCTGCGCAGGCAAGCCGGATACTTGCGAGTAGCATAGCGGTGCAGACAAAGACCGCGCATAGGAAGCGCTGGCCTCTGCTGGTGCGAACCTCGGGCGCAATGGCGGACATATGAGTCGAAGTGTAGCAAAGGTATTGGGGGAGTAAAGTGTTCGGACGTTTACCCGTCTGTCGTTTGGTTCGGAGAGGTTTTGTGAATTCATCGAACCGACCCGCTGGATCATGTCGATTTCCCATCTGGGCCGCAATAGCGGTGCTGTGTGGATGGTTGCTGCTCCCCGGGATGCTGCGCGCGGAATGTGTCGCGGAGAGGGGCGTGAAAAACGCAGCGGCTGTGTTCACCCTGCATTTACCGAATACCTGTACCGAGGCTGAGCGGGAGGCACGTGCCGTATCCGCGCAAGAATTGCTGCGGGCGCTGGCGGCGGGAAAGGGGCTGGACCTGTCGGGGGTTGTGATTCAGGGCGACCTGGTGCTCGATGAGCTGCCGGCTCAGAAGGTGAGTATGGTGGGCGACCTGGCACCCGAGGACCGTCGAGTGCTTGAGGGGCTGAATGACGAGGAGGTGCATGTCATTCGCGGGCCATTCGTGATCAAGCAGTCGAGGGTGAAAGGACGGATCGTCAACCGGCTCAAGAGCGGGTTTCTGTTGATCACCGGGCCGGTGGTGTTGGCGCACACGGATTTCGCCGGATTCGTCGACCTCTCGCGCACCCTGTTTCTCGGTCTGGTCGATGGATCGAATGCGACCTTCCAACAGGAGAGTTATTTTGTCCAAAACCGATTTACGCAGGGAGCCATGTTTTCGGACACGCATTTCGGTCCGCACGCTCGATTTCACCGCTCGATGTTCTCCGGCCCGGCGATATTTCGCGAGGCGACCTTTCAGGGGTTGACTGAGTTTCTGGAAGTGGTGTTTGAACAGGATGCAAATTTTTCACGCGCGGCATTTCACCTCGGCACCGGATTCTCCGGCGCGCATTGCCGTGCGAAGTGCGACTTCTCTTCGTCTCAGTTCGATCGGGAGGCCTTTTTTCTGTTCGCCATCTTCGACCGTCCGGCTACTTTTGCCTCCGCGCGGTTCGGATCGCAGGCCGACTTTTCGGATGCCGCATTTAAACAGGCCGATGATCTCGCACAGGCGACCTTCGCGCGCACACCGCTGTTGACCAGAACCGCTCGTGTCAGCACAACGGTGCCGGGTCCTTCGGCTTCCGCCTCGGCTCCATTTTCCCAGGCCGTCACGATCGTCCTATTTGTGATGGCGCTGGGGCTGTTGGTCTATATCATTAGGGCCAAGTAGCCCTGGCTGAACCCACAACATATAGTTTTAGTCTTGCCCGGTCCCCCCATAAATTGGTATAAGATTGAAAATTTGGCCAAGGGAGCCTCTCGTACCTGATGGACCAACCTGAACTGCCCTACCAAGTCAAGATCGAGAATTTCGAGGGTCCTCTCGATCTCCTCTTGCACCTCATCAAGAAAAACGAAATCAACATCTACGATATTCCGATTGCGCTGATCGCTCAGCAGTATTTGGACTATCTGTCGGTGATGAAGGAATTGAACCTGGCTGTGGCCGGTGAATTCCTCGTGATGGCGGCGACGTTACTGCATATCAAGTCACGGATGTTGTTGCCGGTCGACGAGGTGGCGGTGGACGAGGAGGATGGCCCCGATCCGCGCGAGGAACTCGTCCGGCGACTACTCGAATATAAGCAATTCAAAGAGGCCGCTTCGCAGTTGGACTACAAAGAACGTTTGTGGCGGGATGTGTTTTCGCGCGAGCCCGGTCCGCCGGTCGAGGTCACCAAAGACGAGAGTCTGCTCGATGAGATTTCCCTCTTTGACCTGGTCGATGCGTTGCAGGGGGTGCTGTCTCGCCATCCAGGCAAGCGACTTGTTGAAATTATTCCGGACAACCTCACGGTTCGCACCCGTATGAGCGCCATTATCGAGGCGCTGGAACTGCATGAATCCATGGCCTTTACGGCGCTGTTCGAGGAGTCGAGTCATCGGCTTGTGGTGATCGTGACGTTCCTGGCCCTGCTCGAATTGATTCGAATCAGGGTCGTGCGCGTGTTTCAGAGCGAAACTTTCGGGGCGATTCTTGTCTCGCGTGCCTTCTCAGCGGTTGCGGAAGGGGAGCTAGTGGAGGAGTCTGAATGGAAGAACCTATGAGTCCCGGCGTGGAGGAGGCAATCGAAGAATCGGTGGAGGTGCGGGACCCGGTTGACGAGCCGACTGCATCACTCGATGCGGTTGAGGTGGTGCCGGAGTCGGGCCAGGGCGTTGTCCACGACATGGCGGCCCCGGCGGCCGATTCTGCGCTGTCCGACATGCGCGCACTGAAGGGAATCCTCGAGGCCTTGCTCTTTGTGACGGCCGAGCCTATTCCGGTCACGCGGTTCTTGGCATTGCTCGGAGCGGTTACGAAGCAGGATGTCGATCAGGCGCTCGCGAGCCTTGCTCAGGACTATGAGCAGGAAGGCCGCGGGCTGCAGTTGGCAGAAGTGGCCGGCGGTTACCGGATCGTCACCAAGGCCGAATTCGCCCCGTGGCTCAAACGGTTGGAGAAGGTAAAGTCTCCCTCAAAACTCTCGCGTTCGGCCTTGGAATCCCTGGCGATCATTGCCTACAAGCAGCCGATCGTTCGCGCGGAGGTCGAGCAGATTCGAGGGGTCGAAACATCAGGAGTTATTCGGACGCTGCTGGAGCGAAAACTCGTGCGCATCGTCGGCCGCAAGGAAGAGCCGGGCCGCCCGATTATGTATGGGACGACCAAGTTTTTCCTCGAACATTTTGGGTTGCGCGATTTATCTCAGCTGCCGCCGCTTCGTGAGTTCAAAGAGTTGGGCGAATCCGAGCAGGCGATGTTGCCGATTGATGAGGTCGTGGCAGTGGATGGAGAGCCTGTGACCCAGTCTACCGAGGCGGTCGTCGAAGGGCTGTCCGAAGACATGGATGCGCCTGTGGCGCTTCTTGAGCCGGGAGATGACGCGGTGCAGTCTTCCGAGGCCCCGGTTCCGGAGAACGAGGCCGGGGTGGACCTTGTCGTCGCCGATATTGCGGAGGAGTCTTAACCTCTCCCTACCATCCTTGCTGAGAGATTCCTGAAAATTCGTTCCTGCATTTCCGGTGGATTTCCTTCATCGTTGTGCACAAAAGGCCTTCGAGAGACTCCTGTGAAAGGACTCTCCCGAAGGCCTTTTGTGCATGACGATCAGCAGTAGTGCTGCTGCGAGTGCCTAATGACACCCGATTGGAACGAAACCCGCGCCGAAGATCTGTGACAGGGTGACGTAGCGGGCGTTGTCATAGAAGGAGTAACTCGGGGTGTACCAGTTACGGGCCGTTGGATTACTGCCGTACGACGGATCGGTGCCAAAGAAGTGGCCGCCGCGGCTGTTCTGATTCAGATGAATCCATTCCATATACATACTGCAAACTTCGCCCTGCACCGATCCGCCGCTGGCATTACCCGCATACCAGTCGCGTCCAGATTCTGGTATCTGAGAAAGATTGCGCAAGGCGCCGATGGGAGTGTCGTATGAAAAATCTTTCGGTTTCGTGGTCGGCTGATAGGTTGAACCGCTGGGAGGTGCTAGCGGCAGGTCGGGTAGAGAGGGCACAACGGAGAGCGCTTTGAGGACCTTGGCCTGGCAATCGGGCCGTTCTTTATTGGTGTAGAGGATCGTTCCCTCTGGCCCCGGGCATTCCCACATTTCTGCAGGAGATGACTCGACCGCATGCACGCTGGGAACAAGGAGCAGATTCGCGGCGAGGGTTGCGAGCACAAGTCGTGTTGGCCACATGGTTCACCTCCGATTTGGTTCATCTTACCGGGCGACGTGTGTTGTTATCCAACGTCGAGAATGCAGAGCCTATGACATTCGAAAGAAATGCGTCCATCCAGCTTTGGGGGGATGGATGCCTACCTGCCCTTCCTCCGCGCGCGGCTTCATCCGCCCTCGTCGACGCGATGACTCCGTAACCGAGGCGTCGGCGAAAGAGCCTCCAGCGCGCCCCAAGCCATGCTGGTCTTGCCTTGACTCCCTTCTTTTCGCTTTGTTAGACTGCCCGATCTAAGTTATTGAAACATCCGCCAATCTTCACCAATCTCGTACCACGAGGAACACCATGATCAAGGCTTGGCTGCTCGACGAAATGTTTCGGTTTGACCGGCGGTATCTCACGGCGGAGGGAAGTCAAAGCGAATGGGGCGCCGGGGACTCCGTTGCTGAGGAGGAAGATCTGCCTCCTGCACCGACCGGAGTGGCCGCCAAAGCTGGAAACGGCCGGGTGATGATTACCTGGGACGCTGTGCCGGAGGCCATGTATTACAACCTGTATTTCATGACCACCAAGGGCGTGCAGATCAAGTTCTCCGAACTTACCCGTCCCATCGCCAGCGCGGACGATTTCAAGACCGTCATCGGTGTGACCAAGGAAAAGGGGACATGTATCGAGGGTGCGCAGTCGCCCTTCATGCACGACGATTTGGCAAACGGAACGTGCTACCACTATGTCGTGACGGTGGTGACGCAGAAGGGGGAGAGCCCAGAATCTCAAGAAGTCATGGCGATTCCGGCTCCCTACCTCATTGCCAAGATCATCGGGCAGGAGGGCGTGGAGGACGGCGAGTTCAGTTCTCCGACCGGCATTGCGGTGGACAAGGACGGCAATATCTATGTTGCCGATACCGACAATCACTCCATTCAGAAATTCGACAAAGACGGAAAATTCCTCGGTCGCTGGGGCGGCGAAGCCGGCAGTGCAGAAGGTGGTTATTACTATCCGCGCGGACTCACCACGAATTCGGACGGACAGGTGTACGTCGCCGATACCGGCAATAACCGGGTGCAGCGGCTCGATACCGACGGTAATCCCATGAAGGCCTGGGGTAAGTTCGGGTTTGCCTGGCGCGGGGCCGACATGAATAAGTTCGATGCTCCCTGGGGCGTGACCACCGATCAGGACGGCAATATCTACGTGACCGATACCAACAACGCCCGCATTCAAAAGTTCAAGGGCGATGGAACTCCATTGTTGAAGTGGGGGCGGGATGGAAGTTTCGACGGAGCCTTTTTCTTCCCGCGCGGGGTGGCCGTGGACTTCGTGGGGAATACGTATGTGGCTGATGAAGGGAATAATCGCATTCAGAAGTTCGATACCCGCGGAAGCTTTTTGACCAAGTGGGGCCGTGAAGGCAGCGGTCCCGGCCAGTTCAAAGCCCCCTGGGGCGTGACCTGCGATGCGCTGGGCAATGTGTACGTCGTCGATCAGGGCAATCACCGCATTCAAAAGTTCGACGGAAACGGGACCTTCCTCTGTGCATGGGGAAATCGTGGAAAGACCGAGGGCCAGTTGAACTTTCCCTCCGGCGTGGCCGTGGACAAGGAAGGGGCGGTGTACGTCGTCGACAGCGGTAACCATCGGGTCATCAAATACGTGCCGACCGATGAAGAGTTGGACCGTGGCAAGGCGGAACGAGAACGCGCGCAAGCCGTCAGCGAGTACCCGATTCCCCGCAATCTGGCGATCAAGCCCGGAGATACCGAAACCTTCTTGAGCTGGATGGATGTGCCGGGGGCTGTCTCCTACAATCTCTACTTCCATACCTCGGCCAGTCTAACGCAGGAAGGCGGCACCAAGATCGAGGGCGTCACCAGCCCGTACAATCACTCGGGATTGACCAACGACCAGGCCTACTATTACGCGCTGACGGCGGTCTATGAGGACGGCACCGAGAGCGGATTGTCGGAAGAAGTCTCTGCTACGCCGGTGCTGATCGATATTACGGCTCCGCAGACGCCGTATGCGGTGATCAACCACGGCGCGTTTATGACGAACTCGCCTGAAATTGTCGTCACGATTTCCGCCACCGACCTCGACACCGGCGTGGCGGCCTACTACATCTCAGAGAACCCGATGACCCCGATGGCGGGAACACCAGGCTGGGTCGAAGTGCCGCCGGCGATCAAGTTCGGCGCGACCATCCCCTTCATTCTGTCTCCTGGGGACGGGCAGAAGACCGTCATCGTCTGGTTCAAAGACCTCGGAAACAATATCTCCACGCCGGCGAGCGCGACGATTCTCGTCAACACCTCCGGCTATCTGTGTGTTTCCAAGTGGGGCAAGCCCGGTCGCGGCGCGTCGTTGTTGCACGGCGGCGAATTCATGGCGCCGATGTACGGCCTGGCCATCGATCAACAGGGATCGATCTTTGTCGTGGACAACGGGAACAACCGTATCCAGAAATTCGATCGCACGGGGAATTTCATCATTCTCTGGGGGAATTTCGGCGCCGCCAATGCAAACTTCCATAACCCGACGGGTATTGCCTGCGACGCCAAGGGCGATGTCTACGTGGTGGATACCAACAATCACCGCGTGCAGAAGTTCGACGGGAAGCTGGGCGGCTATTTGATGAAGTTCGGATCGCGGGGGAACGGCGAAGGCCAGTTCAATGCCCCATGGGGTATCGCGATCGATCGGGTGCGCGGGTACATCTATGTCGTGGATAGCGCCAACTTCAGAGTGCAGAAGTTCGACATGAGCGGAGAGTTCATCATGTCATGGGGCAGTTTCGGCAACGGCGACGGTCAATTTTATTTCCCTCGCGGGATCGCCGTAGATCAGGCCGACGGCACGGTGTATGTCGTCGATATGGGCAATCACCGCGTGCAGAAGTTCGATACCAGCACCAACGTGTTGCCGCAGTTGCTCACCAAGTGGGGCGGCAGTTCCGAGGCCGGCCATGCCAGCAGCCCGTTGGCGCAGGAAGCCGGACAGTTGCGCTCTCCTTGGGGTGTTGCCGTCGATGGTCAGGGCGATGTGTACGTCACGGATACCGGCAACCATCGTGTCGAGAAGTTCGACCGTGAGGGCAACTTTATCGCCCAGTGGGGCGGATTCGGCGGTGGTGACGGACAATTCAACTTCCCGTACGGCATCGTGGTGGATTCCCGGGGAAGTGTGTTCGCCGTTGATAGCGGAAACACCCGGGTGCAGCAATTCATGCCGGCGGATGAAGGCAGCGAGCGGTTGCAGGAAGAGGCGGAGGCCGCCGCAGAGTTGGGACAGGTCGATAAAACCACGAGAGTGTAGGGGCAACGGGCGAAAGGCCCGGGAGAGGGTGGCGACTGATGTTAGAGAAGGAGATTCGGCTCGGGCTCACCTATGACGACGTCGTCTTGGTACCGGCTAAATCACAGGTCCTCCCCAGCGAGGTCGACACCCGTACTCGCCTGTCTCGAAACATTCAGCTGAATATTCCTATCGTCAGCGCGGCCATGGACACCGTGACCGAGGCGCGACTGGCCATTGCGATGGCGCAAGAGGGTGGAATCGGCATCGTGCACCGTGTGCTTTCTCCTACCGATCAGGCGGCTGAAATCGATAAGGTGAAGAAATCCGAGAGCGGAATGATCCTGGATCCTATTACGATCTCGCCGGATCAAACGATTCGTGATGCGCACGATCTCATGGCCAGATACCGGATTTCCGGTATCCCTGTAACCAAGGCAGGCAAGCTGGTCGGGATCCTCACGAATCGAGACCTGCGTTTCGAGACGCGGATGGAACTGAAGGTGTCGCAGGTGATGAAGCGCGATAAGCTCATCACCGCCCCGGAGGGAACCAGCCTCGAAAAGGCCCGTGAGATTCTGCATGAGCATCGAATTGAGAAACTGCCTGTGGTCAATAAACAGTTCGAGCTCAAAGGCCTGATTACGATTAAGGACATTGAGAAACGCATCAAGTATCCCAATGCCTGCAAAGATGCCCACGGCCGTTTACGGGTCGGGGCGGCATTGGGTGTGGGCCCCGATACCGCAGACCGGGTGGCGTTGCTGGTGAAGGCGGGTGTGGACGTGGTGGTGGTGGATACGGCGCATGGGCATTCGCAGGCTGTGTTGGATACGGTGAAGATGGTGAGAAAAGCCTACCCCAAGCTGGACATCATTGCCGGCAACATCGCGACGGCTCAGGCGGCCAAGGATTTGGTGAAGGCCGGTGTGGATGCGGTGAAAGTCGGTGTAGGACCTGGTTCGATCTGCACGACACGGATGGTGTCCGGCGCCGGCATGCCGCAGTTGACGGCGATTGCAGACTGCGCCAGAGCATTGGCCGGATCGGGTGTTCCGGTCATCGCCGACGGCGGAATCAAGTATTCGGGCGATATTACGAAAGCCCTGGCTGCCGGTGCCTCGGTGGTTATGTTGGGTAGCCTGCTGGCAGGAACGGAAGAGGCCCCCGGTGAAACGGTGCTATTCCAGGCACGCACCTACAAGGTCTATCGAGGAATGGGATCTATCGGCGCTATGGAGCGCGGCGGCGGCGATCGATACGGTCAGGGCGGACGACCGACACCAAAGCTCGTTCCTGAAGGCATTGAAGGCCGGGTGCCCTACAAAGGCACGCTTGCTCCGCATATCTATCAGATGGTGGGCGGCGTGAAGTCCGGCATGGGGTACTGCGGATGTAAGACCATCCCGGATTTGCAGCAGAAGGCGACGTTCATCCGTCAGACAGTGGCCGGACTCCGCGAGGGGCACGTGCACGACGTCATCATCACCAAAGAAGCTCCCAACTATCGCACCGATTGGGAATAACGGCAGCGATTACGCTTGAGCCCTCAGCGGTCAGCGAAAAGGCACTCGACCTGCCTCACATTGAGCACTCGTCTCCTCCACGCGGTTCTCTGTTCCTGTCGTCTGCGAACAGCGACCCGCTGAAAGCATATATCCATGGAACTCTGGCACGATAGAATTCTCGTCCTCGATTTCGGATCCCAGTACACGCAGTTGATCGCGCGGCGCATCCGCGAAGCGCAGGTCTATTCGCAGATCCTGCCCTGCACCGTGTCTCTTGCAACGGTATTGGCCTACCGTCCGAAAGGCATCGTGTTGTCCGGCGGACCGTCGAGCGTGTACGACAAGAAGGCTCCTTCGGTCTCCAAGCAACTCTTCGAACAGGGCATTCCCATTCTCGGGATCTGCTACGGAATGCAGCTGGTGACGCATCTGCAGGGCGGCGAAGTGGAGAAGGCTCCGCATCGCGAGTTCGGCCGGGCTGAACTGACCCTCGATGATCGATCGGATCTGTTCAAGAGAATAGGGAAGCGTGGCTCTACCGTCGTGTGGATGTCGCACGGGGATCGTATCGAACGGATGCCGCCAGGATTCCGCTCCATCGCACACACCGACAATTCTCCCATCGCCGCGATGAAACGGCACGATGCCAAGCAGCGCATCTACTGTCTTCAATTTCACCCGGAAGTGGCGCACACCGCCGAGGGCGCCACGATTCTCAAGAACTTCGTCTACGATATCTGCGGCTGCAAGCCGACCTGGACCATGCACTCCTACGTGGAAACGGCCGTGGAGCAGATCAGGCAACAGGTCGGGACAGAGCGGGTAATCTGCGCCTTGAGCGGCGGGGTGGATTCCTCTGTGGCGGCCGCGCTGACGCACCGCGCGGTCGGCGATCAACTGACCTGCATTTTCGTCGACAACGGGGTGTTGCGCGCCGGTGAACGTGACCAGGTTGAAAAAACCTTCGCGTCGCAGATGCATCTGAACATGCGCATCCTCGATCGTACCAGTCAGTTTCTCACCGGCCTGAAGAACGTGACCGACCCCGAGCGGAAGCGAAAGATTATCGGCCGTCTCTTCATCAAGAATTTTGAGGCTGAGTCCAAAAAGTTGAAGGGCATCAAATACCTCGTGCAAGGCACGTTGTATCCCGATGTCATCGAAAGCGTCAGCTTCAAAGGTCCCTCGGCGACGATTAAGACTCATCACAACGTCGGAGGGTTGCCGACCAGAATGAAACTGAAGCTGGTCGAGCCCCTGCGTGAATTGTTCAAAGACGAAGTGCGGGTCTTGGGCCAGGAGCTCGGCCTGCCGGATGAGATTATCTGGCGACAACCCTTTCCCGGTCCCGGCTTGGCTATCCGTGTGCTCGGCGCAGTGACTAAGGAACGGCTGGCCATTCTGCGCGGGGCGGAAACCATCGTCGATCAGGAAATTCGAGCCGCCGGCCTGTATCGGGAGATCTGGCAGGCGTTCGCCGTCCTGCTGCCGATCCGGACCGTTGGTGTCATGGGCGACCAGCGGACGTATGAATATGTCATTGCCATCCGTGCGGTCACGAGCCTCGATGGCATGACCGCCGATTGGGCCAAAATCCCGAACGACGTGCTCGGGAAAATGTCGAGCCGAATCATCAACGAAGTGAAGGGCGTGAATCGAGTCGTCTACGACATCAGTTCCAAGCCGCCTTCCACGATCGAGTGGGAATAACGCAGTCGTGAATTGTCGCTCGTGAGGCGCGGGATGGAGATGGATCCAATCGGATTGCGCGGATGACGAGAGACGGTTTACAGAAAGTGTGAATGGAAGTCAGATTACAAAAGCTCATCGCCGGTACCGGACTGGCTTCTCGACGTAAAGCCGAGGAATTGATCACGTCCGGGCGCGTGACCATCAACGGCAGCGTGGTGAAGGAACTCGGCACCAAGGTCGATCCCGCTCGCGACCACGTCAAAGTCGACGGCAAGCATCTGCGGGCTGCGCAGCCCTATGTGTATTTGATCCTCAACAAGCCCAAGAACGTCATGTCCACGCTGGACGATCCCGAGGGACGTCCCACGGTCAAGGATCTCCTGCATGGGGTCAGCGTGCGCGTGTTTCCTGTCGGCCGCCTGGATTTCGACAGCGAAGGACTGATGTTGCTCACGAATCATGGCGACCTGGCCCAGGCGCTACTCCATCCTCGCTACCATGTTCCCAAAACCTATCTGATCAAGGTCAAGGGTGTGCTCGACGATGCGAAAATCGAAGCCCTTGAGCGAGGCGTCAAACTAGAAGATGGCTTCACGGCGCCGGCGAAGGTGAATAAAGTCAGCCGGGCGGAGAGCAATTCGTGGCTTGAGGTCACGATTCACGAAGGACGGAAACATCAAGTGAAGCGGATGGTCGAGGCGGTGGGCCATTCGGTCATCAAGCTTGTGCGTGTGCGGATGGGACCGTTACTCTTGGGAGATTTGGCGCCGCGGGAATATCGATTCCTGACCGACCGTGAAGCGAATCGGTTGCGGGAGCTGGTGGAAGATCGGGTGGCCAGAGCGGAACGTCCGGAATTAGATGCGTCCGGAAAGCCGACTCGCTGGATGCCGCCGACGGAACCGGCTCCGCCACGTCCTCCCAAGCCAGAACGTTCAGGGCGTGGACCCAAATCCCAGCGTTCCGATCGTGGGCCCCGTTCGCAGCGGTCCCTGGCCGGTGCGAAACCTTCACGCGTAGGTCGTGGAACCACGCGGCGGCCTATGAGTCCCGGTGCCAAATTTCGTCGTCCGGCCAAAGGCGCTGGATTTCAACGCTCTCAGGCTGGTCCGATCCCGCAGGGGCTGGACCGTGCCCCTGGCTCGCGTCCTTCCGGGCCTGAGCAACAGCCGCCGCGCACTCAACCAGGAGCAGGATTTCAGCGGCCTCGGTCCGGTGCGAAACCTCAAGGCCTCGGTCGTGGTATGAGGGTTCGGCGACCCGGTTCTGGTCAGAACTTTCAACAGAAGCGGCGTGGCGGATCATCAGGGTCGCGCCCGGGATCACGAGGCCCTGCTGGAAAGTCGCGGCCCTCAACGCGGAGAAGAGCATGAAGATCAGGACCCATCGGTGTGGGGAATTGACCAAGGCACAAGTCGGTCAGCAGGTGGTATTGAATGGATGGGTGCAACGTCGCCGGGATCACGGTATGGTGCTGTTCATCGATCTGCGCGATCGAACGGGATTGACGCAAGTCGTGTTCAATGCCGAGCGGAATGCGGCGGTCCATCAGGCGGCGCATACCCTACGGAGCGAATGTGTCGTGTCCGTGACAGGTCAGGTGATGGCCAGGCCGGATGAGTCCAAGAATCCGAACCTTCCCACCGGTGAGATCGAAGTGTTCGTGGATGCCGTCGAGATTCTGAACGAAGCCAAGACGCCGCCCTTCATGATCGAGGACGACATCGAGATCACCGAGTCTCTTCGATTGAAGTACCGCTATCTGGATCTCAGGCGCCCGAGGATGCAGCGGTTGCTGGGATTGCGTCACGGGATCATGCAGGCGGTGCGGGCCTTCTTGAATGCGGAGCAGTTTCTGGAAGTGGAAACGCCCGTGCTGACCAAAAGTACGCCGGAAGGCGCTCGTGATTATCTGGTGCCCAGCCGCGTGAATCCGGGGATGTTTTATGCGCTGCCCCAGTCGCCGCAGTTGTTCAAGCAGGTGTTGATGGTGAGCGGTGTGGATCGGTATTACCAGATCGCCCGTTGCTTCCGCGACGAAGACCTTCGTAACGATCGCCAGCCTGAATTTACCCAGATTGACCTCGAAATGTCGTTCGTGGATCGTGAGCAGGTCATGACGCTCATGGAGCACATGATCGTCTCTGTCTTCAAGGATGCCGGCGGGGTACCGTTGCCCGCGCCCTTTCCCCGGATGACCTATGCCGACGCCATGGGGCGCTACGGGTCGGACAAGCCGGACCTTCGCTTCGACATGCCGTTGCATGATGTCACGGCGTTTGCGGCGAAGAGCGAATTCAAAGTATTCAAAGACGCGGCGACCAAGGGCGGACTCGTCAAGGCGCTGATCGTGTCCGGAGGGGCCTCCATTGCGCGGAGTCGTATCGACGCGCTCGGTGAAACGGCGAAAAGTTTTGGCGCGAAAGGCCTGGCCTGGTTGAAAGTCACTGCGGACGGCCAGTTAGAATCGGTGATCGCCAAATTTCTCGATGCCAAGGCCTTTGCCGAGGCCTTGCCGGAAGCGAAGCCCGGCGATCTGGTGCTCTTCGGCGCGGATAAACCGGCCATCGTGCACGATGTCTTGGGGCGAATCCGACTGCTGCTTGGTGAGGAACTGAATCTCATCGACAAAACAGCCTGGAAGCCCTTGTGGGTGACGGAGTTCCCGCTGTTGGACTATTCGCCGGAAGAGAAACGCTATATCTTCATGCACAATCCCTTCGCCGCGCCGATGGATGAAGACCTGCCGTTCCTCGACACGGAGCCGTTGAAGGCCAGGGCCAAGGCCTACGACATGGTGCTCAACGGGAGCGAAATCGGCGGTGGTAGCATTCGCAATCATCGTAGCGACATCCAGTTGCGGATTCTGGATCTGTTGGGGATCGGCAAGGAACAGGCGCAAGCCAAGTTTGGTTTTCTGCTCGAAGCGCTGGAATACGGCGCGCCTCCGCACGGCGGCATTGCGTTCGGCCTCGACCGGTTGATTATGTTGCTGGGTGGCGCCGATTCGATTCGCGATGTCATCGCGTTTCCCAAGACGCAACGCGCGCAATGCCCGCTGACCGAAGCGCCTTCCGGCGTGAGTGCCGAGCAATTGAAGGAGTTGCGCATCAAGTTGGATCTCGTCGAGTAGGTAGGAGTCATCCAACCCATGGCCGGCAATACGTTGGGCCGAGTCTTCACTGTCACCTCGTTCGGCGAAAGCCACGGACCGGCGATCGGCTGTGTGGTGGACGGGTGTCCGCCGGGCCTTGCGCTGTCCGCCGAAGACATTCAGCGAGATCTCGACCGGCGCAAGCCGGGTACCTCACGCCACGTGACGCAGCGGCAGGAGTCCGATACCGTTGAAATCCTTTCCGGAGTGTTCGAGGGTAAGACGACAGGGACCCCGATCGGCCTCTTGATCCGGAACGAAGACCAGCGCAGCCGTGATTACGGCAACCTCATTGACACCTTTCGACCGGGCCACGCCGACTACACCTACTGGCAGAAGTATGGGATCCGCGATCACCGCGGCGGGGGGCGCTCCTCGGCGCGCGAAACGGCCGTGCGTGTGGCGGCGGCAGCGATTGCCAGGAAGTGGTTGCAGGAAAAGCACGGGATTGTCATTCGTGGTTACCTCAGTCAACTCGGGCCGATCGACCTCCCCTTTCAGAGCTGGGAAACCGTGGACACTAATCCATTCTTTTCGGCGAACGCCGAGGTAGTGGGGAAGCTTGAAGCGTTCATGGACGAGTTGCGGAAGGCCGGCGATTCCGTGGGCGCAAAGATTACCGCCGTGGCTGAGCATGTGCCGGTCGGGTGGGGTGCTCCGGTCTATGCCAAGCTGGATGCCGACCTGGCCGGCGCCATGATGAGCATCAATGCAGTCAAAGCAGTAGAGATCGGGACAGGGTTCGCCTCGGTCGCGCAGCGGGGTTCGGAGCACGGCGATGAACTCACGCCTGAAGGGTTTGTGACGAATCATGCCGGCGGCATTCTCGGCGGTATTTCCACCGGGCAGGATGTGGTCGTGACTATCGCGATCAAGCCGACCTCAAGCATTCGTATCCCGCGCCGTTCCATCGACAAGCAGGGGAACCCGGTGACCATCGAAACCAATGGGCGTCACGATCCTTGCGTCGGTATCCGGGCCACGCCGATTGCCGAGGCCATGATGGCCCTGGTGCTGATGGATCATGCACTGTTGCATCGTGCGCAAAACGCCGATGTACAGACGGCGACGCCCAAGATTCCGGGTTCTTTCACGAATGGTGCTGTTCCGGTCAGTAAGAAACCAACCGCATAGATCAAGGTTGATTCTGCGACGCCGAGTCGGCTTCGGTCTGACTCGTGTGTGTGATCGGGGGGAAGGTGCTTCTTGAGCGACAGGCGACCGGTCGGTCATAGTACCTGATGATGAACAGAAAAGGACTCTGAGCCAATGATCGAAATTTATACCGACGGGGCCTGCAGCGGTAACCCAGGACCCGGCGGGTGGGGTGTGTTGCTGCGTATCGACAATGCCGAGACGGAATTGTGCGGCGGAGATCCGGCCACGACGAACAACCGCATGGAACTGCTCGCCGTCATTGAGGCGTTGCAGTCGCTCACGCAGCCGGTGGAGGCGTGTGTCTACACCGATTCGCAGTATGTGCAAAAGGGTATCAGCGAGTGGATTCATAGCTGGAAGCGACGCGGGTGGAAAACCGCCGGCAAGGAGCCGGTGAAGAATGAAGATTTGTGGCGTCGGCTTGATACGCTTGCGTCCGGACACAAGCTGGAATGGCACTGGGTGCGGGGCCACAACGGTCATCCGGAGAACGAACGGGTGGACGCATTGGCACGTGCCGGGCTCGAACAGTCTCGCCGGGCCGGGAAGACGATCGGCGGTACGCGGCAGGGCCTGTTTTAGTGAAGACGCACTAGTTTACGCAGTCAGCACCAACCCGCTGTATGGCGATCCCTTTCCCGATCCTCGACATTCAACATGCCACGGTGTACCGGGGCGAGACCCGCGTCTTTTCCGATTTCTCCTTTCGGCTCAATGCGGGCGAACATGCGGCCATTCTCGGCCCCAACGGGGCAGGCAAGTCTACGCTCCTCAAGTTGTTATCCGGTGAAGTTCATCCTCTTGCCTTAGAGGAGACGCGCGCGCGGCTCTTCGGTGACGAACGCTGGAGTGTCTGGGATGTGCGCAAGAAACTGGGCATCGTCTCTTACGATCTGCAGCGGGATTATTTAATCTGCGCCGAGGGGCGCAATGTCATCCTCTCAGGCTTTTACGCCAGTAACGACACCTACGACCATCAGGCGTTTACGCGAGACCAGGTAAGCCGGGCCGATGCGGTGATGCGGGAGCTCGGCATCGAATCGTTCGCCATGCGCGTCTTCGGGCATCTCTCGACAGGGGAGCAGCGGCGATTTCTGCTTGGCCGAGCTTTGGTCCACGATCCGCCGGTCCTGGTGCTGGACGAGCCGACCAGCGGGCTCGATCTCAAATCCTGCTTTCAGTACTTGGACCTGGTGCGCGCACAGATCCACAAGGGCAAGACCATTGTGCTCGTCACGCACCATCTGCACGAAATTCCGCCTGAAATCGATCGCGTGATCTTTCTGAAGGGGGGAAAGGTGATGGCCGACGGCCCGAAAGCAGGTCTGTTGACCAACGACCACATCAGCACCCTCTTCGACCGCCCTATCGTGCTCGCCCAGGCCAACGGTTGGTATCAAGCCCTGCCTGGCCTGTCGTGACAGGTCGGATCATCCCCCTGCCAGCGTCACCGTAAAGGTCAGATTGGTATCGATTCGGCGGACCTTGACGCTGACCTGTTGCCCGGGCTTGGTTCGTTCGATCAGATAGTTCTTCAAATGTGCCGCATCCTGAATATCGGTGTCATCGACGGCAATGATGATGTCGTGTTTCTCAATGCCCGCGGACTTGGCCGGTTCCATCACGTCTTTCACCGCCATGCGCCACCTGGTGCCGTCTTTCACGGCGACCATGTGAATGCCCATTTTCGAGAAGGCCATGGGCTTGCCGTCCAGAGCGGCGGTGACGATCCGTTCAGCCAGCATTGCGGGAATGGCAAAGGCCATCCGGCTGCAGTGTGCGGTCGAGTCGTCCCGTTCGGTCTGAATGATGGCGTGCATGATGCCGACTACTTCCCCCTTGTCGTTGAAGAGGCCGCCGCCGGAATTGCCGCTGCAGGCGGCCACGTCGGCTTGAATCAACCTGGTGTCCACGGTCTGGAGAAAGGTGTTCGTATTGCCAAGGTGTCCGAACGACATAGTCGGGCCCCAGCCCATGGGGTAGCCCACGGTGAAGACTTCTTGCCCCGGTTGCACGTCGCCGGAGGCAAACGGGACCGTTGCGCGCAACTTGGCGCGATGGACTTCAGCGACGCGATAGACCACGACGTCCATGAACGCGCTGTCGCCGACAAGATCGGCGGGGATTTCATGGAGATCGGTGGTCAGGACGTGGATCTGTTTTTGGATGACGGTGCCGGTCGTGACATCTTGTTTCTCCGCTGCGTGGCGGGCGGTGACGATGTAGCCGTCGCGCAAGTGAAAGCCGGTGCCGCGCACCAGAATCTTGCCCGGTTTATCCGGTGTGCGTTGGTCTTGCGTGTCCTCCAGGACACCGATGGTGGCCAGTTTGGCGCGCTCCAGCATCGTGCCCTCAATGGCTGCCGCCTCGTTCGTGAAGATGCCTGTGGCCAGACTCACGGCGGCCATCATGCCGATCGAACCACGCACCATCTGTTTGACGTAATCGATTGCCGAACGCGACATAGGAAACCGTTCCTTTCGTGAGGATGTCGTCAGGGCTGCAGTATAGCCTAGAGGCGGGAGCGGATGAAATGCGGCCGTGCGTCAATGGCGATGAACGGGCGGCTGCGAAGAGATTCTCCCGTGGCATCCTCACGTCCGCATGGTTATACTGAACCCATGCTGCTACGTGCCAGACTGCATCTCGTGATCGGGCTGCTCGCTGTGACTGTCGGATGCGCGACGTCGGTCATTCCCGAATCGCTTGAGCCGCAGGTCGATAAGGCCGTGACGTTCAGTCAGGTCTTGGAATCACCCGATTCGTATCACGGGAGGGTCGTGGTGTGGGCCGGTGAAGTGCTCAAGGCGAAAGCCATGAGGGGCGGTACTCAACTGGAGGTGCTGCAGCTCCCGCTCGATGACGAGCAGGGGCCGGTGACCGACCGTATGGAGTCGAAAGGGCGGTTTCTGGCGCTCCAGCATGAGTTTCTGGATCCGGCCACGATGACGGACGGTACCAGGGTGACGATTGTCGGAGAAATTACAGGTGCGTCGGTCGAAAAAATAGACGAGGCGGACTATCGTTTCCCCACGCTGGACGTGAAGCATCTCCATCGCTGGGATTTCAGGCGAGTGGATGATCGTCGAGCGCCCGGACCTTGGTGGAACGTGTTCGGCGGGGTCGGTTTCGGGGGCGGAAGCAGGTCGGGTGGCGGGATCAGTATCGGGTTTTAGCGTCCCACCGGTTATTTCCTCCTGAATCCCAACAACACGTCGTTCCCGGCGGGGCCGGCTGACAGTACATAGCCGGTCCGGAACTTGTATTGTTCATGAAGCCTGGCTGAACTAGGTGCGTCCGCCGGAGAACGTATCACAGGTGTTGGGATCGCCGGTCTGCAGCCCTCGCCGCAACCAGATCATGCGTTGCTCTGATGATCCGTGGGTCCAACTCTCTGGCTGTACCTGGCCTTGCCCCATCTTCTGAAGCCGGTCATCACCGATTGCCGCGGCAGCTCGCAGCCCTTCCTCGAAATCGCCCGGTTCGATCAAATTGCGGTTGTGCCGGGCATGGTAGCCCCACACACCGGCAAAACAATCGGCCTGCAATTCCATGCGCACGGAGAGCGCGTTGCGCTCCACGGTCGAAGCAGGTTGCTGGAGCCTGGTGACTTTCTCGGCGATACCAAGCAAGTTTTGGACATGGTGCCCGATCTCGTGTGCGATGACATAGGCTTGCGCGAAGTCGCCGGGTGCGCCGAGCCGCCGGGCCATGTCGTTGAAAAAGGAGAGATCTAAATAGACCTTCTGATCGCCGGGACAGTAGAACGGACCCACGGCGGACGAGGCGGTGCCGCAGGCCGAGCGCACGGCGCCGGTGAAGAGCACCATGTGAGGATTCTCATACGTGCGGCCCAATCGGGGAAGGAGGGTTCGCCAGGTGTCTTCGGTGTCGGCCAACACCACGGAGGCAAATTTGCCGAGGCTGTCGCGCGGTGCGCCCTTCGGTCCAGAACGCTCCGGTTCCACCGGCGCGGTGATCTCCTGAACGTCGTTCAGCATGTTGAGGAGCGTCAGAGGATTCGTCCCGGTCAAGAAACTCACGGCGAGGACGAGCACGATGCCGCCCAATCCAAGCCCGATGCCGGGCCTGGCCGCACTCATTCCACGACGATCCTCGATATTTCCACTCTCGCGTTGACCTTCCCATCGCATGGCAGGACTCCTTGTTCTACACCCGGGTTCGCGATTTCATCGATGAGGAGTATGAAGGGCTGCTCGATGGAACCACATTTGGCCTGGTTGAGCAAGCTCGGGGAGTCCCTGGCACGCTGGACTCACCTGTGTTTCCGGCACCTTCGGCCTGATGGGGCCTGTGGGGGATGGACCTGTGCCTGTGGCTTCCGTGAGGAAAGGCAGTCGGACTGTGTCTATGTGACGCACCACGTCGGTGGCCCTGGACTGCCTGCATAATCCGACTAGACAGGCTGGTCGTGGCTTCGCTAGACTCATCACATGCTCTTCATGACCAGCCAGATGTATCGACAGGATCCAACGCGGGCGCGTGTCATCGTTCTGGCGCTGGCGGGGCTTCTCGGCTTCTCCGGTTGTCAGTCACCGGGAACGCCGCTCCCTCCGACCTTGAAGCCGAGCCTGGCTTGGCCGGAATGTCCCAAGATCGGCGGGACCTATGAGCTTCAGGGAGAACCTCTCCCCGGCACGATGAATTTTTACCGGAATCGGGACCACAAGCTCACCTTGAATGCCATGCTGGGCGTGGCGGTGCCTGCGGATCTTGCGCAGGAGGCCGTGCGCGTGGAATTGGTGCATGAGGACACCCTGGAACTGGTCAACCGGTTCGATGGCGCCATCACGGCCCATCAACTGGATCTACAGCCGGAGGATCGAGTGACCTGCGATCGCAATCAGATCCGGATCCATCGGACACGTTCGGAAGGTGGTGTGGCCGAGGAGCCGCTCCGCAACATTTCCGATATCTCGCAGGAATTGACCCTGGAAGGGGACGGGAGCCTGCTCGTCAAAACCCGCATCATGAATCAGAGTAAATCCGCCTTCTTCAGTACACCGGTTCCCCATGAGGAATACTCCGCGCGCTTCCGGCGACTCGATTAGTCGCGATGTCGCGATACGTCCTTCGTTACTGGTCATTCCTCCCAGGTATCCCCTCATGGTGTTGCGTTCCTGCCTGGCCACTCCTGTGATGAGGAGGAGGACTGCAGCGATAGGGGGAGTTCCGTTCTGATGGCGGTTCACCGCGCTGCCCGCACGCTGGTGTTCAACAAGCCCTACGATGTGCTGCCCTGCTTTACCGATCCGGAGGGGCGTCCGACCCTTGGCGACTACATCGATGTGCCTGGCGTCTATGCTGCCGGTCGATTGGATCGGGATAGCGAAGGTCTCTTGTTGCTGACTTCGGACGGGGCGTTGGCCCATCGCGTTACCGATCCCGAGCATTATCTTCCCAAAGTCTATCTCGTGCAGGTTGAGCGTATTCCCGATGCGGCTGCCGTGGAGCGGCTGCAACAGGGGGTGGTGGTCGGCGGGAGACGCACGAAGCCTGCCCAGGCGCGTCTGTTGCTGGATGCGCCTCCGATTCCGGAGCGGCCGGTGCCCATTCGATTCCGAAAGCATGTGCCCACCGCATGGCTGGAACTTACGCTGCGCGAAGGCATGAATCGCCAGGTTCGACGGATGACCGCAGCGGTGGGCCATCCGACCTTGCGATTGGTAAGGGTTGCGATCGGCCCGATTACTTTGGGGGCGCTTCTGCCGGGGCAGTGGCGGGATCTTACCAAGGCAGAGACGGCTGAGATCTATGGTTATTCCTGAGAGAGAGCGTGCCTGATGGCAGGGCGTTCACCTGGATTATTCATGAATGCCGGCGAGAACTCCGAACGAGAACAGTGCCGCCGGGCGAGAGGTTCGAACGCCGGAGCAGGCATTCATGAATAGTCCGAGGTATGGAGGTCGCTCTCATGAATACTTGTGGCCGGATCATCGTCGGTCTGTGTAGTGTGCTGCTGGGACTGCTGATTCTTGTTTCCCAGACTCATGCCGACGGCACGCTTGTGACAAAGCGTAGTCACTATACGGTTGCTGAAACGATCGATCGAATCGAGCGGGCCGTCACCGACAAGGGACTGCTGCTGTTTGCTCGCATCAATCATGCGAACGAGGCGCGGAAGGTCGGGTTGGAAATGCCGCCTGCGGAGTTGCTGATCTTCGGTAATCCCAAAGGCGGCACACCGCTCATGTTGGCGGCTCCGACGGTGGCCATCGATTTGCCGATGAAGGCCTTGGCTTGGCAAGACCAGGCCGGCCGAGTCTGGCTCACGTACAATGCTTCTGCGCTCTTGGCAGTGCGGCACGGATTGGCAACAGAGTTGGCGGCCAGACTCGATCCGGTGGGAGCATGGCTGGAGCGCGCAGTGGAGTAACGACGGTAGGTGCACGCTGTGCGTTGGAAAAAAAACTGAAGAGGATTAAGATGGCGTGCATGACAGCGTTGTCATGTAGCCGTGCCCAGGTTCATGGAACGAGTCTGGTTGCTGAGGTCATCTGAGAACGTGAAGGAGTGAAACTGTTGAGTCGTCTTTGTCGAATGAGGGGAGTGAGGATGAGGTCACAGACAATCGCCGTAGGCAGGGTGTCCTTGTTGCTGGTGTTGTGTGGGATCGGTCTTCTGCCGACCGTATCTGCGCTGGGTGCCAATCCGGAGTCCGTGCCATTGTCCGATATGCGACATATTAAAAAGTTCGTGGCGGTCGAAGTGCAGACCCAGGGGACGGCTGAGAAGCTTGGCATCAACGGGGCTGAGTTGACCGATGTGACGAGGGCAACGCTGCTCAATAAGGTGCCGGGGATTGCGCTCGAATCGTCGAGCGGTCCTTCGTCCGACGCTCCCGAGCGGCTCAATCAGCTTGGATTTTTTACCTGTGAGGTCTGGACCGTCGGCGAACAATACATAGCCGCCTATCATGTGGACTGTAATGCGGGATCCTATACTGCACAAAAAACGCCTGGAAGCCTGTGGAATCAAGCGATTCTCGGGTACGGGCCGAGGGACGAAGTCTCCGAGGCCGTCCGAAAAGGGGTGCGTGCGATGGTGGAACTCTTCGCGAGCACCTTTGCCAATGCCCGCGTCGACGCCGGTCGGTAGCGCCGGTGAATTCAGGCACGCTACGGTCTGTTCCTTTGACGTGAACACCTGAGAATACTTCCTCTCTCGCTTCTGTCTCATGAACCTGACTGTTCCTCTCATAAGTTCAAACGCTTACCTTCTCATCCGAATTCCCGCACTGAACGCCTAAAGAATCTCTTTTTTCTTGTCTGCTCTCGGAGGCGACATAGAATAAGGGAGCTATGGCTGATGCCTCGTCAGGCCGGCGAATTTCCAACCCTATGGCTGGCTGCTGCTTGGGCTGCTCATCCTGTTCTTCTTCCGTGTGGCGGCACAGCTGATTCAAGCGTTTTCGCCGGTGACCGTGCTGCCACCTTTCGAGATCTGGCAGAGCGGAGCGCTTCCGTATCCAGTGCTCGTGTTGTTCCAATTGATTATTCTTGCCGCTTGCAGCCGTGTGGTGTGGAGTTTTCTGTCCTGGACCGTGGTCCCTTCAGGCAAGAAGGGGCGGCTCCTTCTGATCGTTGGTTGGATCTATTTCATCGTCATGGGGCTGCGGCTGTTGATCGGGATCACCGTGGCTCCGGATCACTTTTGGTTCGGCGCTATTGTGCCGACGTTATTTCATCTGGCGCTGGCTTGTTTTCTGCTCGTCAGTGGTTCCTTTCATACGGCAAGAGGAGCCTGTTCGATCGCACCGGTCCCGGGAGGTGCGGCGTGATCGGTCTGCTTCGATACGGGGCCTATCCCGCAATCCTGATGGCCTGCGTAACCGGCAATCTGGTGCTGTTTGAGCTAGGGGCGGGTGTGCTGGTGGCGACGTATGTGCCGGTCACGCTCGGGACCTTGCTGATCATGGCGTTCGAGGCTACGTTGCCCTATCGATCCGACTGGCGGCCATCGCGGGTAGAGGTCGTTCTGGATTCGACGTTTCTGGCACTCGTGCACGTCATTTTGCCGAAGGCCTTGGCGGCGGTGTCGGTCTTCATGATGTTCGATGTCCTCAACCGACGGGGTTGGATCATCGCTTCGTGGTGGGCGCATGACTGGCCGGTTCCGGTGCAGACCGTGTTGATGGTGTTGATCGTGGATGGCACGCGGTACTGGCTGCATCGCATCAGCCATGAGTGGGAGCCTCTCTGGCGCTTCCACGCGGTGCATCATGTGCCGCGACGCCTCTATACGCTCAATGTGGGGCGATTTCATCCGGTCGATAAGGGACTGCAATTTGGCCTTGATGCGCTGCCGTTTCTCGCGCTTGGCGTTCGGGAAGACGTGTTGAGCCTGTACTTCGTGGGGTACGCGGTGAACGGGTTCTTTCAGCATTCCAATGCGGACGTGCGACTGGGATGGCTGAACTATGTGGTCAGTGGACCGGAACTGCATCGGTGGCACCATTCCATGCAGAAGGAGGAGTCGAATCACAATTACGGGAATCATTTGATTGTCTGGGATGTTGTGTTCCGGTCCCGTTACCTGCCAGCTGATAGGTCGGTGGGTGCGCTAGGCTTGGTGAATCGGCAGTACCCGCGTGGTTTTGTGGATCAGATGGCTGCGCCAGTTATCCCCGGTCTGGATAAGCGGACAGTGTGAAAGCCGGGATGTCGAGATTTCTCCATGATCCTGCCTTGTCGTTGTCACTGACCGTCGCGAAGTATCGAGATTGGAATCCGTTCATTGCTCAGACCCATTGCTCGGAACTGGCTCAACAGGCTGTGCTTCGGGATATTCTGGCGCGACAAGCCGGCACGGCCTTTGGGCGCAAGCATCGGTTCGGGTCCTTGCGCAGGTACGAGGAGTTTGCCAGCGAGGTGCCGGTGTGTACGTACGAAGACCTGCGGCCTGCCATTGAGGTGCAGGAAAAGAGCAGGGAGCCGCTTCTTACCTCCGTCCAGCCCATCCTCTTTGCGCAAACTAGCGGGACGACGGGAGTGCCGAAGAACATCCCGATCCTCCCGCAAACGGTCGAAGCGATACGCCGTTATCAGGGCCTGTGTGCCTATGCGCAATGGCAGGGAGTGCCGGCGATCTACCAAGGTCGCGTGCTGGTGATCAGCGGGCAAACCATCGAGGGCCACTTGCCTGACGGCACTCCGTTCGGATCGATGTCGGGCTTGATGTTCGATTGTTTGCCGGCCGCCATCCGAAGGAAAAGTCTATTCCGGGGCGGTGAATCTACAGCGTCGGATTACCGGCAGCGCTATCTCACTATCGCAGTCCGAGCGCTGGCGGATCCCTCTCTTTCAGTGCTGGCCACTCCGAATCCATCCACGATTTTGAAAGTGTTGGAGGTGATTCGTACGGAGTACTCCCTTTTGCTGGATGCCTTGTCCGGTGAATCGCGAAGGGTCGGTCCGCCGTCATCGGGGAAGATTGCAGTCAGCCCCGTGAGATTGTCGCAGCTGCGTGCATTCATCGGACAGGAGGAATCGCTGGACTATGCGGCGCTTTGGCCGAACCTGCAGGCGGTGGTGACGTGGATGGGTGGAAATTGTGCGGTGCTGATATCCACATTACGGTCGCTGTTGCCGCAGCAGGCCAGGATCATTGAAATGGGCTATTTCTCGAGTGAATGTTTGGGGACGGTGAATGTGGATGTGCTCAATAATTCTTGTGTCCCGACTCTGGACGAGAACTTTTTTGAGTTTGTGGAGGGAGGGGAAGACAGGGCGGGGGCTGAACCGGTCCTGCTTCACCAGCTGGAGGCGGGCCGGAAATATGCGGTGATTGTGACGACCAGGAATGGTTTGTACCGGTATGCGATGAACGATCTCATCGAAGTGACCGGGCATTTCAACCGCACGCCCACGATCCGCTTTCTCCAAAAAGGAAAAGGTGTGACGAATATCACGGGGGAAAAGCTCTATGAGCATCAGGTCTCCGAGGCCGTGGAGGAGGTTCTGAGCGCGCGCGGGTTGAGCTCGGAATTTTTTGTCATGCTGGCTGATGTCGAGCATTCTCGCCGCACCCTGTGCGTGGAGCATATCTCGTCAACGCTGGACCTGGGAACGCTGCTGGAGGAACGCTCTCGTCGATGAACATCGAATGCAAAGCCAAGCGGGCCAGCGGGCGACTGCAGCCGATCCGTGTCCTCCGGTTACGTTGCGGCACCGGCGATGCCTATCGACAACATTGCGTCAGCCAGGGGCAGCGTGAGGCGCAGTTCAAGCTCATTCGCCTCCAATATTTCCATGAATGCACGTTTGATTTCGAGCGGCATGGGGAGGTGATGACGTGATGCGCTTGCATGGTTTGACCATGACATCCTTGGAGATCCCCTTCCGGCAGGCCTTTACGCATGCTTCGGCTACGCGGGCCAAGACCGAGGCGGTGCTGGTTCACGCCGAGTCGGCTCGTGGGTTGGTCGGGATGGGAGAAGGGTGTCCTCGGCATTACGTAACCGGAGAAACCGTGACTGGCGCCCAGGAGTTTTTCCGCAGCCACCGGGCCGAATGGATGACATGTGCATCGATGGATGATCTGCAGGCGTGGGGAACCGAGCATGTAGATCTGATCGATCGCAATCCGGCAGCCTGGTGCGCCGTTGAAACGGCCTGTCTGGATCTATTGGGAAAAGAGCTGGGCTAGCCGATCGAAGTGGTGCTTGGCGGCAGGCCGTTGTCCGGGCCATTTCAGTACTCGGCGGTACTAGGCGGGGAGAAGTTCTCCTCGTTCGAAAAACAGCTGCGACGGTATCTTGCCGCAGGGTTTATCGATTTCAAGCTGAAGGTCATGGGCGATCTGCAGGCCGATCGTGAGCGTGTAGCGGCGCTCACCGCTGCGGGTCCACCGGGCCTTCGCGTGCGGCTCGATGCCAACAATCGCTGGCACCGCGTGGATGAGGCCTGCGAGTATATTCAGAGCTTACATGGCTCGTTTACCGCACTGGAAGAGCCGTTGCAGGTGGGCGATTACGAGGGGTGTCGGGCACTCTCCCGGCACTGTGGCGTGCCGATTATTCTGGACGAGAGTTTTGTGAAAGTGGGTCAGTTTCCGTTAATCGAAGGCGAGCCTTCCTTGTGGATTGTAAATATTCGTGTATCCAAGATGGGCGGTCTGCTCAGATCGTGCGCGGTCGCCGCGCACGAGAAGGCGGCAGGTGTTCCGATCGTTGTGGGCGCGCAAGTAGGGGAGACAAGCATCCTGACCAGAGTGGCGCTGGCTGTGGCCGACAGGTATCGCGACATCGTGATCGCGCAGGAGGGGGCAGTGGGGACATATTTACTTGAATATGATCTGTGTGAGCCGCCGCTTATGTTCGGCAGAGGCGGCTGTCTTGTGGATACCGTCTTTTACGGCCGCTCTGGTCTTGGATTGTCGTTTGCGCGGTAAGATTGCCGATGTCGGAAATTGGACGTGGGTGTGAATGTAGAAATACGTACTTAAACGACTGCTCGGTTAGAGGCTCTCCACGTCCGCAATAATCGTATGCAGTCCACTCGACCCGGCCGGCTGCGGTCGAATAAGTTCGGCGATCTGAGGCTGCCCTTTACTATCGATAGCGCGCACGGCGACCTGGTATTTGCCGCGTTTCTGCGGCCGCCAGGTGTAATTCCAGATCACCCATGAATAGGGCGACATCGGTGTTTCAATCTCGCAAGAATCCCACGTTCTCGTAGCATCCAAGCTGATTTCCACTCTGCTGATTGAGTTCGGACCGCCGAATGCGATCCCGCGGAACCGCTGTTCAGGACCACGTAGTGTCTGATAGTGCCCGGGGGAGTCAATGCGTGAAAATGTCTTGATGGTGGCATCATCAGTCCACCCCTTCCGCTGCCAATAACCGCGATAGTCCCCAGCGTAGGCTTCGATTTCCACAATCCATTTCACGTTTTTGATGCCGTAGAGACCCGGGACGAGCAGGCGCAACGGAAAGCCATGTTCCTTCGGCAATTTCTCGCCGTTCATCAGGAACGCAAGCATCACATCGTCCTGCATGGCGCGTGTCAGCGGAATGCTATCGTCGTAGGCATCCGCTCCCCTGAACACAATGTCGCGCGTGGTTTCTTCATCAATTTCCGCCTCCTGTAGAAGTTTCTTGAGAGAAATCCCTCTCCAGCGTGCGTTCCCGAGGCTATCGCCTCCAGGTAATGTATCGATGCACATGAGCGTAGAGATCTGCTCGAAGTTATTGCGGTTTAATAGCTCTCGCCAGCCAAGAGACAGGGGCTTCTTCACTTCTCCCTTCACTGAGAGCCGCCATTCGTCCTGCCGAAGCTCGCGAGAGACGTTAAAAGGCGAATCTGAGTAGTTCACCACGTAGAATTTTTTGTTTTCTGTGAAGTAATTTGTCTCGCGCGGGGGCATGGCGAACATGCGACCGAATAAAGATCCGATCGCATCGCAACCGCCGGTGATGCCAGCGACGGCCGCGATTCCAGTGAGTTTTAAGAGATTCCGTCGCTTCAGGGAAAGCCAATTTTCCATAGAAATACTCTGCGACAATAAAAAGATCTTTTCAAGGCTTGACTCCAGAAACCCAGATTGGTATAAGGATGCACGTTTGATCCAGCCTAGTGGCCGATGCGGTTGTAAGACCTGCGACGGATTCTCAGGAACCCCAGATCAAAAAAATAAATCCTGGCCCTCTTGACAAGGTCAGGCGCGCATAGTAAAGTGCGCGGCTCGCGTGGGGGACGACAAAACGTTCCGAAGCGCGAAACGGTTCTTTGACAACTGAATAGAGCGAGAAATGAGTAAGGTAAGGTGTATTGAAGAGGTGGCCCTCAGGTCCAATTCAAGTAGAACCTTTATGAGAGTTTGATCCTGGCTCAGAACGAACGCTGGCGGCGCGCCTAATACATGCA
>JACOEM010000015.1 GCA_024998565.1 Nitrospira sp. | reverse complement strand
TCAATGCGCCGCACTCGCAGTGTGCGGTTCATCCCCACTCGCGCGGGGAACACAAATACGTATTTTATGCTTGACCTCTCGTGTACGGTTCATCCCCACTCGCGCGGGGAACACTCAGACCCATTCCCCTGAAATTTCCCTAGAGACGGTTCATCCCCACTCGCGCGGGGAACACATTGTTGATTGCAATATAACAAGTACAAATAACGGTTCATCCCCACTCGCGCGGGGAACACCACACGCGTGCAAGAGGGCTAATCCGCCATTTCGGTTCATCCCCACTCGCGCGGGGAACACACTTCTTTCATCACATTGATCTACCAGGACAATTCATTGCCCATGAAATCTACCGACTGATTTTGCGAAAAGACACCCACTTACGATGACTGAGCTTGTTGAGTATTGGAGTCGGTTTCGGGAAGAAAACTGACCAGCTTCGCTCCATCGACCTCTATCGGAATTCGACGGTTTACGCCCAACGTGACGAAATCGAATCCCGCTTCATTATTACTGCGCCAGGCCATAACGGCATTCCCTTCTCCGATACCGGCTTCAACCTGGCTCCAAATATGATCTCTCACTTTTATCGAATAGTTGCCGACATAGACTCCAGCCCGGATCTCTAGGAGCCAGACTGCGAGCCGTCCACGAAGCCGAGGTGGTGCATTTTCAAGTACGATGACCAGCATCGCCGATATTCTCCTGATTGGGGATGGCTGGAGGCACCTGCTCTTCAAACGGAGCAGGCCGCGGAATTTCTCCTGCCGCCAACATCTCCTCAATGCCGGGAATGATGCGTTCCAGCAGTTTGGTCTGGCGGAAGCTGTCGCGACAGGCCAAGCGCACTTGCTGCTCGGCATTCAGCGGATTCTTGGCGGCAATCCGAAAGGCTAACGGCACGACAGTTTCAAATTTATAGATGTCGGCCACATCGTAGACGAAGGACAGGGGTTTTCCCGTGTGGATGAAGCCGATCGCCGGTGCGTATCCCGCTGCCAGCACCGCCGCTTCTGTCACACCATACAGACAGGCCGTGGCGGACGAAAGACAGCGATTCGCAATGTCGCCTTGAGCCCAGTCTTCCACATCATAGTTCCGCGCTTTCCATTGGACACCCACTTGCGCCGCTACCCGCTTGTAGGTTTCACGCACCCGAGCGCCTTCGATGCCGCGCAACTGTTCAATAGAACGACGCTGAGGTGGCTCCTCGCCGAACCTGAGTGCATACATCTTGCGCACGACTTTCAACCGCAATTCATCATCCAGGGCCAACTTGGCTTGGTACAGGAGGCGATCGGCGCGCGCGCCGCCGGGCTGTCCGGCTGAATACAACCGCACACCCGCCTCCCCGATCCATACCAACAGGGTTCCGACGCGGGCAGCCAACGCACAGGCTGCGTGAGAGACTCGAGTGCCCGGCTCCAGCATCAAACACACCACACCCCCAACAGGAATATGCGTCCGCACCCCGTTCTTATCCACCACCACAAAGGCGCCGTCCAAGACATCAAGGTGGCCGTACTCGATGTAGAGCACGGATAGGCGCTCTTTGATCGGGATGGGTTTCAACGGAGGCAAAATTTCAGCCATGCTGGGGCTCCAATCTTCTTCTCCTCAAGCTATCGGCGCCACAGACAGGAGCCCAAGTCCCAACGCTTTGCCATGTCCGATACCCGTCTGCAGCACCTTCACAAATGCATCCACGTCGGTAACTGTCATCACACCGTCATACAAGACCGAGAATATGCGGATACTGTTTCCCTGATGCTGCCGTCCGCTTAGCATCCGCTCGTGGGAAACCCGCACATCAACCCGTTCTTGCCCCGTTTCCGAAAGGTCAAAGGAAGACAGTTTTGGAAGCACAAACCCATGCGACTGCCCTTTTCGCTGAATCCAGCGTTCCTGTTCTACGAGCTGAAGCAACCCGAGCCGCTTACCATTTCGAGTAACGCACGGATTCGCCCGCAACCTAAATCGAAAGCGCTGGCCGACAGTGAGTGCATCAAACTTTAGGCGGCTCTTCAGATCAATGGGGGGATCAGCCTGCGCCAGCCAACCTTTGACGCCAATACCATCCCAGTTCGGAATCCTGCGGCTTTGGACAAGCACGCGAGGATATCCATCGGACCCCGTTTCTGGCTCATGTCGCCACAGCACTTCTCCTTCTGGACACTTTTGCTCAGGCGGACTGAATGCTCGACACAGACTCGCATGAAGCTGATAGGGGTCAGCCAAGTCGCGTCTGGCCTCACGACAGTGTGGATCAAGATGGATTCTATGGAGAAACATGCTTCACCTCCTGCGGAAACGAAATCCACTCTGAGCGCACAAACCGCGCGCCGAATCGCCGTTCAGCAAAAGAAGACAGCAGTTGGTCCATTTTGAGGACGCCGGAGCCATCTTCGGATTCGAGGGAGATCAAGAGCTTCTTAGGAAGCGCTTCCCATTTCCGCGATGTAGCGATCCATGGCCATCGCGACAAGGCTTCTAGCAACGGGATATCTAGCACAGCGTGCTCAATCCAAATTGGCTCGGATGGCACATAGGATTTCCGCCCCAGAGCCAGTGGCCAGACAGGATCACGCAACGCGGCATGAACTCTCTCGAGCAGTGCACGGTCATTGCCAGCCAACGCAACGAGAAATGCGGCATCCGCAAGGTAAAACCGATGTGAAACGACTCCATCCTTGGACTGACTGCCATCCGCCTTGATGATAGAGTCATTTCCGGCACATCCCGCTGTCTGGTAGTCGCGCTTAGGAACTCCAGGGCGATCGTGACGGACCCCCATCGACAAATGAGTGAGCGGCTGAAGATCGTCCCAGTTCTCCCGGTCAATTCCCATCGCAGCGGCGAGTATGCCCACGACACCAGATTTGCTCGGCTCTTTCCCGGTATCACGCTGATCAAACCGGCTGGTCGTTCCCCAAGACTGCAAAGGACCGACCAGTCGAAGTAACAGGGTGGGCATGATTTACTCCTTCACTGCAGCGAGGCTTTTCTCCAGCAATTCCTTCAAACTGTTTACCGAGGTTCCAAACCCATCGAGCTTGGTCTCCGTGAGATTCAATACAAAGGTCTGTCCATCACCGCCATACACAGCTCGCAGCTTTTTTGATTTATCGACCAGCTTCTCTGCGGACACTCTAGTCAGTGATTCGTCCTTGCGGGCACGAAGAGCCGTCTCAAAGGCATTGGCAAGATTTGACGGCGCCGTATTGCGACGAATGGACACCGCCACAAATTCCGGCTGATTGTGTGCTGCAAAGGTGTTTTGCTTGCCGGTCGGTTCGGCAACAACGAAACCTTCCAGAAATGCCTTCAACCCCTTCTCCGCAAGCTCTGCGTCACTTTGCAGATTGGCGTTTAGTTTCTCCCAGTCGACCACGGCATAGCGGTAAAAACAGGCCGAGTTGAATTCCACAGTTCCCATCATGTCCGCCCCAGCCGTGTCCTCCGGCTTCAAATCATCCACGGCCGTATAGAAATCGAACTCCCGCTCGACTGCGTGAGTCGAGATCGCGTGGGCCACCTGGCAGGCAGCGTGCTGGTTCTTCTCCGGCATGTCCGCAAGCATTCGGCCGAAGAGGGCCACATCCACAGCCTTGCCGCCGTTAAAGATGGCGATGATATGATCCTGAACTTCTTTCGGTGCACCGCCGGCAACCGCCTTTTTCCCTTTCCCTTTGGCTTTTTCTCCACCATCTTTCGCCTCAGGCACGATCTGATCCCAGAACCTGTGAATCGCCTCGGCCAAGGCTGCTACTTCTCTCTGTCCAAGAAAGAGTAGGTATTGGGTCTTGCCTCCTTCAGCGGATTTGAGCTTGACGTATGCCAAGGCTATTTCCGCCTTGGCCAAGGCATCCTCTTTTGTGCGCTTGCCAGCTAACAAATCGGCAATGGCTTCATAGACCCGTTTGGTTCGGACTGCGCGTTCTTCGGAACTGAAAAACCCTTCCTCTCTCTTTTGGTCGAAATAGCTGCGAACCGCCCGCTTCTGACATTGACTAGAGAGCCGCGCACGGCGGCTTCCCCCAAACCACGCATCTTTTGGAGCGCCCGTATCGTCCCGGTTCAAATTCGAGGGAGCAAAATTTTGCAGCGCGTGAATCTCGATCAAGGTTTTCATGCTGGCAATTCCTCCGGGGTAGTCAGTTCCGTTTCTGTATCGTCTTCCAGGTTTCGATAGAAGTCTTGCGCCCACCCGTTCTGAGTACGCCTCCGATCATCGTTCCAATACAGCAGACCGCTCAGAAGCGCATCGAAATCTATGGGTTGATCTTTAAGCAGCGCAATCATCTGACGCAGATGGTGCGGCAACTGATCGCCATCGGAATCAAGCAGTGTAATGAAGCGCCGTTCGGTGCTGGTCGACCCGCTAGCCGCCTGATGCGCGGCGCACGCCCTTCCAATGGAAATCAGGCTATCCGGTCGACCCTCCCGCCAGTGGGCGGCCCAAAGACCTGCAACCAGGTAGTGCATCTCCCTTCGCCATGGGTCGCTTTCGCCCTTCACAAACGGCTCAACGTAAGGGTAGGCGGGCACGAAAGTCCCCGGCTCAAACGCCAAGCTGCGCCGTAGCACGGCCCGCACTTTGGTGTCCTTTTTATTGAGCTCCTCCAACCACTCAATGAATCTGCTCATGCTCCCTCCATTGTCGGTGTGAGTTTAAGGATTTGCTCGTCGAGTTCTCTCAACTTAGCCCGCACAGGCCCTTCAGCTTTCACCAACGCGCGGATGGCCCACGCATCGCTTGTAGATACCGAGATACGATGTTGCTCCCAAGATTGAATCAACGCATCTTTGACAAACCGCAACCACTGACAGCGAATATCCTCGGGGTCGCGGTCAAAGGAGTACTGCTGCAAAATCTCATGAAAACGGGCCTCCAAGACAGACCAGTACAGAGAGTCTGTGGGCATTTGAACTACGAATTTCTTAACATCGCTAGCGTCGGGCTCTCGTTCTCCTCGACTGAGAAGATTGCGGGCGTAGGATCGACATGCCAGCCAGAGATATTTCTGTACGTCCTCTGCTTCCTGAAGAAGCTGTCGTATTTCTGTTCGGACGGAACGATTGCCAGTTAGTGCCTCCGGCAGCGCGAACCTCTCCATACGCCAATACTCGATCTTTGCTTTGTTGTTCGCTTGACCGAGAACCAATACCGATCTCGGGAACCGCGCCAAATTTGACCGAGTTAGTCTAAGTGCGTGCTCAATCACTTGGGGTGCCAATTGAGACTGGTCGGGTAGCAGCGAATCAAAGTCTCGCCATAGACCTCGGTCTCGAAACTGTATGGGCAATTTCCCGTGCTTGTCATGGATTCTATAGCTCAGCATAGGATCCACCTGATCCACAGAGGAGTCTTCAACGCCGGAAGCGAACGCCAGCTTTTCGACACGACCGAAATTGTCTTGAGCTAAGCGGATAGACCTGATTCGCCAGGTGTACCGGTCGGCAAAGCCACTTGATGCTCTCTTAACTCCCTGTCGCAATGCATCAACCGCTTCTGGTTCTCGTTCCCATAGAGGACGGTCGCCACCAGCTATTTCTCTATTTTCTGGGATGAGAGCAAAAAGTAGGGTGTCCTGAAGATCAACCCCCAGAGGTAGAATAATTGCAGCCGTGGCAGAAGGAGCTGTGCCAGTATGAGCAAGTTCGCTCTTGCCACAACTCACGGAGAAAGTTTGGGTGGCTAGAATCCAGCAAGCAGCAGCAGATTCAGAAATGGTCCCCGGGGCCTCAACGTCCACATGATCGAACAACACCTTAGCATTGTCAGCATTGTGCTCGGCGGCAAGTACGGTCCAAGATCTCCATGTACTTGGTTCAAAGTTTGGAATCTGTCCAAACGGATACTTCTCATCGAACAACCAGAAGCGATCTTTCCATTTTCTTAGATAGGCTCTGACTTTTTCACTAGGCAGTCCATCCCTGAACAGATTTTTGGCTTGATCGATGTCAGTCGGTCCCTCCAATGCTCGGTACAAGACGGCGAGCAAGAATCGGTGCAGAGCAGCCACGACCAGTGGTGACTGATGTTCAATAGCCGCGATTTCCCGAGCCCGCAACAGGGTATCTTGGGTCCCCAACTCCTGTCGGCTTCCATCGAGAAAACGAACCGGAATCCACTTCTCGTCAATTAGGTTGAAACGGCTCATTCGCTCTCCTTTGCCTCGTACACCAGTCCCAAGTCGTTATCAAGTCGCACGGTAGCATTCTCAATCCATCGACCATCCTCGCTTAGCCGCAGCGGGAAGCAGTTACGCAGGAGCGGCGACTCCTTCCAGCCCTCCGGCACTCCCAACTTTCTAAGTTTTTGGACTACACCATCTCGTGTGAGACTCATGGCGCGAAGGAACCACGTTTTTGACTGATCGAAATCCGGAATGACATTAGAGTCGTAGCTGTCTTCCGACCACAAGGGAATCACAACAACCGAATCTTCACCCAGCCTGGTCTGTGCCATGAGGGTGCGATGCACGCCCGGCTCATCTTCGTCGTAGAGTACAAATCGCGCGGGATCGTTCCAAGACGCGTCATTGGGAAAGCCTATGATGGCCTGATTTGCCTGCCCTGTATGAGCAATCATCTTTCCATCGCTGGTCATCAAAGCTTTGTCCAATCGATCCTGCACTGACTCAGGCACGCCGACCTGCTCCTCGTACACCGCCTGAACAAGAGCATCGATCTCATCCGGAAGTGTGAATTGCTGCTTCCCTCGCAGGAGGTTCCACGTACGCAACAGGATGTCCTCGCTGTAGACCTTGCCCCACCAGAGCGGTTTTCCAAACGAGGGAGGTGCGTCGCCGGCAAGCCCCGCGACCAGAAGAAACGGTTCGACCATCGGCCTGACTGACCGCGCATGTCTCCACAGCCGCCCTGCACGTTGGAGCACAAGATCGATGGGTGCAAGGTCAGTCGCGATCACATCAAAATCCACATCAAGGCTTTGCTCTGCCACTTGAGTCGCGATCAGAATTTTTCGGCCGGTTCGATGGGTAGATACTCCAAAGGCCTCTAGCGCCTGCTGTTCACGCTGTTGTCGCATGTCTGCCGGAAAGCGAGCATGAAAGAGGAAGACTTCCGTTCCATCTACCAGGCGCTTGCCAACATGTTGATCTCCCCGCCTCACAGGCTCACCGTCGGGAAATAGCCGGTATAGGTCCTGGGCCCGTTGAACCGTATTGAGGAGAACCAGGCCCATTCCCCCCATAGTAAGGTGCGCCTCTAGGGCGACACGCATTTCGGGTAAGGTCGGGGGAAGAATTTGCAGTCGCACTGTTTGGCGACGTGCCGGATCAGCCTGAAAATGTTTCTGGCGTACTTTCTCACCATGTTGAAAAACAGATAGGCGCGGATACTCCACCTCTTGCTCAAGCCATGTTGTGGTTACGACAGTGGCTAATTTTCGACGAATCGATGGTGGCAGCGTCGCGGAAAGAAGAACTACGGATGTTCCAAGTGCGAGAAGCCAGCGCAACAGGTGAATGAGGAGTGTGCCCGTATAGGCGTCATAGGCATGAATTTCATCAAAAACGACCACTCGATTCGCGAGCCCCCAGAGACGGACAAAGTTGTGCCGCACCGGAAGAATGGGCAACAGAGCCTGATCTATCGTTCCCACTCCATACTCAGAGAGTAACGCCCGCTTCTTATTCGTAAACCATTCCCCGGCTCTTACCTGCCCTTCCTTCTCGTCCCAGATGCCAGACACTTTCAAGTCCTGAAATGCATTGTTAAGTAATGCGCCACCATGTACCAGCTGGATATCGAGATTTCTCTTAATTCCCTGGTCACGCAGGAATTTGAGTGTTCGCGTGAACATCGCATTGCCCGTAGCTTTCGTCGGCAGGGCTACATACAAACCGCGATGCCCAAATCTCCTCTGTAATTCAAGATGAGCAAAGAACGCTGCTTCGGTCTTGCCCTCACCCATTGGAGCCTCTAAGAGCAGAATGGCAGGGGCTTCCAATTCGGTCAGAGCCTCGGCAACGGTTTGCTGTAATGGACGCGGCGCAAAGCCAAACACATCCGTGAAGGACTTTGGCTCTTGGGTCAACGGGGTTCTGTGCCCCCATCCCATGGCATTTAACGCTCGTTCGGCACGAGTTCTTCGCGACTCGAACCACGCGTTCAAGTCGCTGCAGTCTGCGGGCCTTCCAAAGGGAAACTCCTCTTCGTTTGAACCGATCCAATCGGCAAAACTCGTGAGCCCCGACAACAGCATGAAGTCAGGGCCAGATAGAGTTTCCTTTGTGGGCCTAGTCGTCGGCTTGAGAACATCTAGAAGATTTTCTATGAGTCCATGGCGCACATCCCTCCACCCAGGTTTTCCAGTAGCCCTCCGATCCCCCATCAGATGATTTAGGATGCTTGGAGCAGCTCTCTCTCCGTGATGGCATCCCACGGCATCGGCTACTAATTCTGCCAATTGATCTGGCCATCCCTGGTCTATAAGCCAGGAGCCCAACTCGATCTGACTCACAAAGGCGTGATTGATGTCGGTATTGGGGCTTCTTCCTGCATCCAGGCCAGACAAATTCTGCCATTTGCACTGAAAGCCTGGGCAAGCCTTACCCAAGTCATGGCAAGCCACCAAAAATAACAGCCAAGGCCTTGCTAGCTCCCACGGCAATCCTAAGATCGCGCCCATCCTTGAACGAGTCGACTCCGGTTCGCGGTGCAGAAGGGCCTCTGCACTTGCAGCCACGTCCAGCATGTGCAGGATCAGGGGGTGCCACCGATCGCCCTCCTCCCTTGACGTTTTTGCCCAAAGATTTCGTAACGCGTGATCCATCGCCTACATATTTGAATAGAATTGGTTTATGCGACGAGATGCTCTCAAAAACGTCACAGGTTCACATAGTTCCTGACGTTTTGAGATACAGACAACCCACTTCTCCTGCCCACCTTCGTGGGCTCTGTCAGGTTGCGCGCGCGATGTTGGCTGTGAATGTTCCTCCGCGGCGGCGAGTTTCTGAAACGGGCTGGATAGTCCGACAAGCGCCAGGGCTGCTAGTGCCCGGCAGAGGTTGCGTCGATGTATCACGTATCCTCCCGTGACCGGCTGTAGAGGGCAGCGCACTGTAGCAAGAATTGCCGTAGCCGTCCCGCGCAAAGTTCGACATTCCATCCTAGATAAATACCTAGGGCCTCTACTTCGTGACGCGTCTCTCGTCTTGCAGGCAGACGTTCAATGAACATTGTGAATTGAGCATTGAACATTCCCGGGATACCCGAACGATGCGTCACAAGAAACGTGGCCTGGCCTACCCGCTCTTACTATCGGCCATATGCCATAAGCCATTTGCTCTGCGCATTCGCCCGACCCTACCACTGCGGTGTGACATCCGGGGTCACAGTTTCGGGCGATCTCGTTTTTTCTCACGACACGACGTTCCAAACGCCGACACGCTTGAAATACCGGCATTCTCCCCTCCTTCTCCGTTGACAGATTTCTCCTTAAGGACTACCGTACCGCCATATTTTTGCATCGTCTTGTTCATCCTGACCCTGTCCCACCGACCAAGGAGGTACGTATGGCAACGACCACGTCGTCATCCAGCAGCAAACCGAAGGGCCTATCCCTGCACATCGGCCTGAACGCCGTGAGCCCCGCCGCATACGGTGGCTGGAGCGGCGACCTGGCGGCCTGTGAGTTCGATGCCAAGGATATGGCGGCGATCGCCGCCTCGCGCGGCATGAAATCCACGGTGCTGCTGACCAAGAAGGGAACACGCGCCAAGACCCTGGCGGCCATGCGCAAGGCCGCAAAGACACTGCGGAAGGGCGATCTCTTTTTTCTGACCTATTCAGGCCACGGCGGACAGGTCCCCGACGTCACCGGTGAGGAAGCGGACAAGCAGGACGAAACCTGGTGCTTGTACGACGGCCAGCTGATCGACGATGAGTTGTACTTCGAATTGAGCCGCTTCGCGGCGGGCGTGCGAATTCTGGTGTTCTCCGACAGCTGCCATAGCGGCACCGTCACCCGCAACATGCCCCCGCAGTTCGATCCCAACACATCGATCAGGCGCTCGAAAATGATGCCGATCTCCGTCGGCCTCCGCACCTATCGCGAGCACCAGAAGTTCTACGATACCTTGCAGCAGAACGTCGCCAAAGCGGCCGGCAAGGCCTCTGTGGCCGATCCGGATAGCGTGCTCGCCCAACTAGCCGTCAGTCCGCGCTTGACGGCGATCGCGAAAGACTTCAAGGCATCGGTGCTTCTCATCTCGGGCTGCCAGGATAACCAAACCTCCATGGATGGCGAGCAGAACGGCGCGTTCACCGAACAGTTGCTGAAGGTCTGGAACCATGGGAACTACAGCGGGAACTATGCCAAGTTCCACGCCGCCATCAAGGCGGGATTGCCGGCCAGCCAGTCTCCGAATCTCTTTACCCTCGGGGCAGCCGCGCGTTTCGTGCGCCAGCGACCCTTCACGGTGTGACGACAACGACCGACAGGAAGGAAAGTCATGAAGATGAAGCGGCTGATCGGCATGACAATGATGGTCATGGCGCTGCTCATGTCCGACGCCATTGAAGCGGCAGACCTGACCGGCGCCTGGAAAGGGCTGCTCAGCAGTGCCGACGGCAGCCAGGCCGAAGTGCAAATCGATTTCAGCCCGCAGGGCTTTCCCCTCTACTCGTACACCAACAACAAGGGACTGACGCGGCAAGTGGAGCTGTCGCAGGTCGGTCAAACGGTGGAATACGTTCCACCGGGAGGCGGCGTACAACGGATGGTCGTGAAGCGTGTCGAGCGGGGGCAGGGGCGATTGTCGGTCGGGATCGTCGGCTCCTTCGAGCGGGCAAGCCAAGGCTATCTGGATCAACGGCAGGAAGCGGCGCTGTTCGAATATGCCCTCGTCCCCGGCGGCCTCAAGATGCGGGTGACCACCAGTTCGATCTCTCACTTCGGCGACAAGGACTTGATGGTAGGAGGCGATCCGGACGCCGTTGTCGCGGAGGGGGTCCTGCAGAAGTTGCGTTGAGGCGGGCGCCGGAGAACGGTCGACCGCCTGCGTGACCGGAAAGGCATGCGGTCCGGCGCCCCTCCGGTCACACAGGTACGCGTCGCCATCATCGGGCGGCGCTGATGCAGGAACGAAACCGGATCAGCGGCCCTTCTTCGCGTTCTTTTCCGCGCGTTTTTCCATCATCGTCTTCGCCGGCTTCTTCTTGGTCGCTTTTTTCTGCTGCATGCCCTTCGCCATAACCAGCCTCCCGTGTTAAATGAATACGCCCCGTGCATGTCGGGGATGCACGTTCTTACACGCAATCCGGCAGAAAAGGAATAGCGCAATCTCATGGCAGTGCCATCTCCCGTATCTTTCTCCGACTCGCTCACTCCGGCGCGACGCACCGCCTTTTATGAACGGCATAAGCGCATCGCAGTGGCGATGATCCTTCTTGTCTTCCTGCTCCCGTTCTTCGGCGTCTATGTGCGCGGCTTGATCGGCGCCGCGGCGGGCGTAATGATTTCAGTCTTGTGTTATTACCTCACGCCTTACCTGGTGCTCAAACTTAACGGAGAGACAAACCGATAAGCACGCCCGGGAACAACGACCGGGACGGCTGCTGAAATTCTGTCTTTGCTATTCCGATCAACCGACCTGCCATACAATGCTGCTGTACGTGAGCTGGTTCACGACAGGAGGGATCTGGAATGTTTCTGCCCGCGCGATTATTCGGTTCGAAAAACCGTCGCACTCCCCTGCAACTGACTCCACGGCGGCTCACCGGGCAATCCGTCGATGAACAGATCCGGCGTCTCCAGTCGGCATGGGGCGATGTCCTCTCGCTGCCGATGTGTCTCGGTGCCCTGGCTCTCTATGAATGGTGGCGCTGGTTGTTCTCCATGCCCCCGAATCCTTTGCTCCTCACCCTCGTGGCCGCCGTCGCCATTCATGCCACCTGGCGGCGCCGCGCGGTCTATAAAGCCGAATTGAAACTGCTCCGCCTTGGTCGCGGCGATGAACCGACCGTCGCACAAGCGGCAGAGCTGCTGCGATTGACTGCCGTTCGCCTCCTACAGCAGATCACGAACATCCATATCCCCTCAACGATCCTGTCCCCGATCCGCCGTGCGCTCTCGCCGGCGAATGGACTCGCCAAACGTCTCGCTGCCCGCTGGTAGGCAGGCTGCGGAAAAACCAGCTCTACGCCATCAGCCATACGCGCTCACCCCGGACTATTCATGAATACCTGCTCCGGCGTCCGATCCGCTCGCCCAACGGGGTTTTTCTCGTTCGGCCTCCTCGACGGACTGCCAGTACGCCTGCGTCGGCCTTACGGGCGAGAAACCCCGGCGGGCTTCAGTCTCAAACGCCTCGCGACGGCATTCATGGATAATCCGGGGTAATCCTCGCGAGGTACGTTTCACGTTTGACGTTTCACGCTCATCCTGCTCGGCAGGGGCCCGCCCCCGTCTTGCTTGACAGCCCGAAAGCCCATCCACGACAATGCCGCCATGGCACCGCGCATCATCATCGAACGCCTGGAGTGTTACGGCCGCTGTGGGGTCACGGAAGAGGAACGCGGCAAACCGCAGTTGATCGCGATCGATGTGGAGCTGGAAGCGGCGGTCGACGCCGCCGGCCTCTCGGATCGCCTCGATGAGACAATTGATTATGCCCGGGTCGCGGAACGCCTCGTGGCGCTCAGCGGTTCGTTGACCTGCCGCCTCCTGGAAACCCTCGCGGAACAGCTGGTCGGGATGCTCTTCTCAGAATTCCCGGTCGACCGGGTGCAGCTTTGGATCCGAAAACTCCATGCGCCGTTGGCGATGGTCGCCGGCTCAGTCGGTGTTCGTGTGGACCGGACTCGCACCGCGCAGCAGGCAGGACCGAGCCCCGCGCCGTTTCTGACGCAGCAACTGGGGCGCCTCCCCAAAGGCCGGGTCCTGGATGTCGCGGCAGGCCGTGGACGCCATGCCCTGCATCTGCTGTCCCATGGCATGGAAGTCGAAGCCATCGATCGAGACAGTCTCGCACTGACGGCGCTGAAAGAAGCCGCCGGGGAACGGCACCTCTCCGGCCTCACGACGCGGGTACTGGATTTGGAAGAAAAGCCCGACCATCCCCCGAGCTTGGGCCGGGAATGTTATGATGCCATCGTCGTCTTTTTTTACCTGCATCGTCCCCTCTTTCCGGTGCTGATAGACGCGCTGAAACCGAACGGCATCTTGATCTACGAAACCTTCAGCATCGAGAATTACTTCCGTCACCAGCATCCGCGCCGATGGGAATTCTGTCTGGCGCAGAACGAACTACTCCGATTGACCGCCCCGCTTCGCGTGCTCCATTACGACGAGGGCGAACATGACGGGGGCCATGGCAGCGGGCCATGCTACACCGCGCGCTTGGTCGCGCAGAAAGCGGGGCCTGAACTACCACGATGAGTCGCATCGACCTTCACCTCCATACCACCCATTCGGACGGCAGCTTTTCCACCCGCGACGTAATGGCCTTTGCCAAGCAGGCCGGCCTCACCGCGCTCGCGATCACCGACCACGACATTGTCGAGGGGATTGCGGAAGCCACGGCCATCGGGGCCGAACTCGGCATCGAAGTCGTCCCCGGGGTCGAAATCAGCTCGCGCCTCGGCGAGAGTGAACTCCATATCCTCGGCTATTTTCTGAACTGGACCGATCCGCTCCTGGCCCAACGTCTCAGCACCTTGCGGGACAGCCGCCACACACGCAATCCGAAGATCGTCCAACGCCTCAACGAGCTGGGCATCCCGATTACCTATGAAGAAGTGCGGGCCCTGGCCGGTACCGAATCGGTGGGCCGCCCACACATCGCCCGGCTCTTGATGGAAAAAAAGTTCGTCACGTCGGCCAAGGAAGCCTTCGACCGCTATCTGGCCAACGGCCGCCCGGCCTTTGTCGATCGTGAGTTGCCGGAACCGGCCGAGGCGGTGCGATGGATTCGTGAGGCCGGCGGCGTACCGGTGCTGGCGCATCCGACCTGGGTGAGAACATCCGCAGACGGCTTGCGCACCCTGGTCCGCGACCTGAAAGCCGCCGGACTGGGAGGCATCGAAGTGCACTACAGCACTCACACACCCAGCCAGACCACCGAATACCTTGAGCTGGCCAAGCAGTGCGACCTCCTCGTCACCGGAGGAAGCGATTTCCACGGTGTCACCAAGCCGGATATTGAGGTCGGCATCGGCCGGGGTCAGTTGAAGGTTTCCGAGAAACTGCTCGATCCGCTCAGAAAAGCCGCAACCTCGAACTGATCTTCCGGCGGCAGCCCGGCGATCACCCCATCGCCTTCTCCGGGACCGATCCCTCTCCTGTCTCCAGGGTGCACTATTCCCTCGTTTCGTTGACACTCCAAGACCTTGGGTTACACTGAGGAACAACTACGCACGACTCCAACACATGACCACATCCTGGGGCTGGATCGGCCCGTATTTGATCGTCATCATCCTTGCGATTATGGTCGGGCCGTTACTGGCCACTCTTCCGCTGTTCACACACACATTTCTCCAGCCGTTACGCATGAACGTCGCGCAGGCCGTGCGGCTGATCGCCGACGGGATCTGCCTGTTGATGATCTGGCTCACCGCGACCCGGGCCAGGCAGGACCTGCACGACAACGGCAAGGGGCAAACCTTTTTCCGCGCGATTCTGTTTCCCTCCGCGCTCCTCCTGATCGTCCTCGTGGCCACTCGCGCCTATGAGGCGCACGGCGTTCCGGTGCTCGGGCCCCCCAAGCAACCGCTTTACAACTGGCTGATCACCGGCGGCTTGATCGGCGCGGCCATCTGGCTGACGTTCGCCTGGGTTCGTCATGCCGAGGCGCTGACCCGGGCCTTCGCCGGTCGTCCACGCCATCGTGCGGTTGAAGAAGAAGAGGCGCCGGCAGGGGCGACCGGAGAAACCCGCGCGACCGCCGACGCGGTTACTCCCAACCCGGCCCGTGCAGGCGGCACCGTGATCATCCGCAATGGAGCCACCGTCCCGGACACGCTGGGCCGCTACCAGGTCGTCAGGGAACTGGGTCGTGGCGCCATGGGTGTCGTCTACCTGGGCAAAGATCCGACGATCCAACGCCACGTCGCCATCAAAACCATGCGGCTGGACGACATCGACAACGAGGAGGAGCTCAAAGAATTCCGGGACCGCTTCTTTCGCGAAGCCGAATCGACCGGACGGCTCTCACACCCCAACATCGTCACGGTCTATGACGCCGGTGAGCAGGAGGGTCTCGCCTATATCGCGATGGAATACCTCGAAGGCACCCTGCTCAGCTGCTATTGCCAGAAATCCACGATCCTCCCGGCCAAGCAGGCCTTGCAAATCGTGGCGACGGTCGCCGATGCCCTGGACTATGCGCACAGCCAAGGGGTCATCCATCGCGATGTGAAGCCTCCGAACATCATGATCCTGAAACAACGCCTCGTGAAGGTGATGGATTTCGGCATTGCCAAGATGGCCAGCGGCTCGAAGACCCAAACCAGCATGATTCTGGGCACACCGCGATACATGTCGCCGGAGCAGGCCACGGGAAAAGATGTGGACGGCCGGTCCGATGTTTTTTCCCTCGGCATCGTGCTCTTCGAATTGTTGACCGGTGAACGGCCGTTCGACGCGGAAAACATGCCGGCGCTCGTCACGCGCATCGCCAAAGCTCCGCATGCCCCGCTGATGAAATACCGCCGCGATCTTCCCACCAGGGTCCAAGCCATCCTCGATCGCGCACTCCAGAAAGAAATTCCGAACCGATACCGACATGCCAGCGATATGGCGCAGGACCTCCGTGACGTGTTTCAGATCATGCCGAGGTAGGCCCGACCATGCACTCCTTGTACGTGACACATGGAGCGACCTCCGACGTCGGGTTGACCCGCGCGCACAACGAAGATCGCTTTCATGCCGATCCCTCCGCCGGTCTCTTTGTGGTCTGTGACGGAATGGGTGGCCACCGTGCAGGAGAGGTCGCCAGCAGCCGCGTCATCGACATCATTCCACGCCACCTGGCGGAGGCCGGAGCCGACCCGTCTCTCCCCCTGATCGGCGCCGTACGACCGGAGTTCTCATCCGCCACCAACCGGCTGGCGAGCGCCGTCCGGCTGGCCAATCACAAGGTGCATCAGGAGGCGGCGCGTCATGCCGAATACGCCGGCATGGGCACCACGGTCGTGGCGGCCTGGCTGGTCGGGCCGATCCTCTCGATCGCCCACGTGGGCGACAGTCGCCTCTATTTGATCCGCGGCAATGCGCTGCAACTCCTGACGACAGACCATTCTCTGGTCCAGGAGCAGGTGCAGTCCGGACTGCTGACCGCCCATGACGCGACGCGCGCACCGCACAAGCATGTGTTGACCCGCGCCGTCGGCGTGCATCCTCTGGTGGAGGTCGAGCTGGGAGAACTCCCCGTGTTGGACGGCGATATGTTCCTCCTCTGCTCCGACGGCCTGACCGCCGGCGTTTCGGCCGACACGATCCTCCGCGCCGTGCAGGAGTCTTCCGATCCACAAACCGTCTCCGACCGTCTCATCGCCCTGTCGAATGCCGCCGGGGGCACCGACAATACGACCGTCATCGTGGCGATGCTCAGGCAGCGCAAGCCGGGCATGTGGTATCGCATGTGCGCACAGTTGTTCTCCGCACCGACCACCGAATCATCCTAAGGAGCGACCATGTCCCAGCACCACCCAACATCACCCACGCTCCTCGTGAAGGTGCCGCAGGGCGGCACACGAGAACTCGAGGTCTCGCGCACGCCGTTCACGATCGGGCGAAAGCACGACAACGATCTCTGCCTGGACGACCTCGCGGTCTCCGCCCACCATGCCCGGATCGTCCAGGTGCAGCAAGTGCTGTTTCTCGAAGATCTGACCAGCACCAACGGCACATTCGTGAACGAGCAGAAAATCGACCGGCGACAACTACGCGACGCCGACAGCATTCGTCTCGGCACACACCGGTTGATTTTTCGTGATGTGCACCCGATCACGGCGGACACGGCCGGCACCGGCGAGAGCCTGCTCACCGACGAAACGATGGTGGTGTCGCGTCCGATGGGCGGCGAGCGCCCGCAGGCGGAACAGAAAATCGGCGTGGTGGAGATTCTCTCGGGAAAGAGCGGGCACGCACAGTATCACCTGACGAAACACGTGTCGCTGATCGGCGCGCAGGACGACGCTGTCATCACCTTGACCGGGTGGTTTGCGCCGAAAACAGCCGCGATGATCAGCCGGCGCGGCGAAGGATACGTGGTGAGCCAGACCGAGAGCGGAAAACGTATTCTCGTGAACGGCCGGCACATTCAGGGGGAACACGCGCTTCGCAACGGAGATGTGGTGGAAGTGGCCGGTCTCACCATGCGTTTTTTGCTGCGCGACCCGAAGGGGAGCCTCATGCGGGCTAGTTGAGCAACCGACCCCGTTTCGGCAGGAGTTGAAAACACTGGTCCGAGACTTCCTGGGCATGAGATTCCAGACACTGCACCAACGCCCCGCCGCCGAGCGGCACCTCCCGACAGAACTGCCTTCGATCCGCCTCACAGGCCATACGCAGCTGTTGCATCGCCTCTTTCATCCGCACGAGCCGTTCCCGTAGCATCGGCCGGCATGGGGCGGAGAGTTCTGCCGCCTTGCGTTGCAGACAGGCGCGCCGCTCCCCTTCCTCCTCGGGGCACAACGCCTCGATTTCCAGGTCGCATTTCAGATCCCTTCCGAACGGCGCACGCACAGGTTCAGCCGGAGGATGTTCGCGGGCTTCGGTTTGTACGACCGGCGCCGGTTCCCGCACCACCACCGGTTGCGAAACCGGCTCCGGGGTCGGCTGGGCTTGAACACCGGTATGTGCCGGAGCAGAAGGTGTCGCAGGTTGCGTCGGGGAGAACACCGGTGTCGGCTCGGGGGCCAGGTCGCTCTGCGGCAGCGTATAGAGCACCAGGCTCCAGACTGCGCCCAACACCACACAACTGAGTACTGTTACGATCACGACGGAAGCGAGTCGGGATGGGCCAGCCAAGGAGCTCCTACGGGATGTGAAATCGATCCTGCCCGATCAGCGGGATGTGGGAAGCGGCTTCCCATTGTCGCTTCGACGCGTGCGGCGGGGCGGCACACATGGGATCGTCCGGTAACCGCCGCTCAATTCTCGGGCGCTTCGACGATGTGGTTCTCGAAGCGGGTACACCCTTCAGCCAGCAATCGATTGGTCAGCATTTCCCCCGGCCATTCGATCGGGAGGTCGGCCGTGAACACCCATACGTCGGGCGACGTCCACACGGGACCGTGGTCCTCCGGCAACTCCGGATCGAAGAGATCGGTCCAGACCGGCATATACACGCCGTTGCCGCATTGCGTGTGCAGATGGACGATCGTGCGCGCCCGTACCATGGGATCCAAATCCCGCCAGACTGCGGCGGTTTCGTCGGCCAACCGGTGCAATCGCACGGCATTCTGCGCGTCGAACAACGCATACGACGCATAGACCGGCACCTCCAACGTGTCCGGGGCCAGCGCCAGCTCGGCGCATTGCGCGACGAGCCCTTCCAGCAGCGCCCGACGCTCCGGTTCCTCGAGCGAATCCGGCAGGCCGGGATCAGGCAGGCCGATCAATTGAAAGAACAGAAACGCCGTGTTTTCAACCGGCGGATGGAGACGCGATGCAATCGCCTGAGTGCGCTGAGAATCCGCAATACTCACGAGATGTTCGTTCAACGTCTGGAGGGTCAATCCTTCGAGGGTCGCGTCGGTCAGGAGACGGGGTTCCACCCGCACGACCACACCGGCCGGAATCTGCAAATGTCGATGCAACAGATCCGCCGTCGCAACGGGGTCGATCTTCAATCCGAGCGGCAACCCCAGGTTGGCTTGGAGCGGTAACTCCAATGCGGCCATCAAGGCATACGCACCCTTGTCGTCATCCGGCCCGTCCATGATGACGGCACACGAGGCCTCCGCCACCAAATCAAACATCCACTCCGCCATCTCCTCGTCGAGCGCGGCCAGGACGGTCAACAGATCCTGCTCGCGTCCCTGCTCGATAAACGCTTGCAGGGTATCGATCGCAGCATCCGTATCCCCATGGTCATGGCGACGGGCGTTGATCAAATGAATCAAATCCCTCGTCAGCGGATCCGGTCGTGACCAACTCAACATGGCCGGCCTCCCATGTCGATATACAGTCTTACTGAATGGTCTGTGTTCATCCTGTGGTCCATGTTGCCAAACTTTCCAGAACGTGGCAAGCGCGAATGCGGTTCTTCATCGATCTTACTGGAGGGTCTGTCGGAGTCATCTGACCGACAGCGCTTTGAGGCATCACTCCCCGATGACCTTCACCAGCACACGCTTGCGCCGCCGTCCATCAAACTCTCCGTAAAATATTTGTTCCCACGGCCCGAAGTCCAGCTTCCCATCTGTAATCGCGACCACCACCTCCCGCCCCATGAGCTGACGCTTGATGTGCGCATCGCCGTTGTCTTCCCCGGTATCGTTGTGGCGGTACGTCGCCTCGTGCGGGGCGAGGCGCTCAAGAAAATCGTCATAGTCGCGCAGCAGCCCCGCCTCGTCGTCGTTGATATACACGCTGGCGGTGATGTGCATGGCATTCACCAGCACCATCCCCTCCCGCACCCCGCTTTTCCCCACCACGGCCTCGACCTGCGGCGTAATGTTCACGTATGCGCGCCTGGTCTTGGTTTCAAACCAGAGTTCTTCTCGATAGGACTTCATCGTCGTCACATTCAGGGTGGTGGGCGATTCTGCAACGAGGATGTTCGAACTTGCAAGCCCTTGCGCAACAAGTCACCCCTCACGCGCTCCGCCTCTGCGGGCGCAGGCACGGAAAACCCGGAAGCGTACTCGCTGGGATATGTTGAGGACTTTTTCGGGCCGAGAACGACGCAGATGATCGTGGATCGTTTGCCGCAGTAGAACGGTCATGTCGGACAGACTCCCGGCCGGCCGGTCCTTGTCGCGGAACCTTCATGCCCTCTGCCGCTTTGTCGAACAAAATTGACAGGCTGTGGGACGGGTGATAAGTACCTACGAGTAACAGACCCGCGCCTTTGTTTCGAATGAGGAGGTCCTCCGATGGTTTCATCTACGGGCATTCCTGCCATACGCAGCGAGTGGACGAACTGGCATCTCCTGTTCGCAAGTCAACCGGAGCCGGATCTGGAATTCACCGAGGAAGACCTGGATGAATCGGTGCCGCCCCCGGCGCCGCCGATGAACTCGCCGAAGCGATCCGGCAACAAGCCGTTGCTCTGGATTCTACTGCTCCTGCTGGTGGGAGGAGTCGGCTACGTTGCCATGGACCCGGATGGAGCCATGCAGCTGGTTGAACCCTATCTGGGTGGCGGCGCAGAGCCCGCTCAACCCGTGCTCCAGAAACCGCCGGTCAAGGCTCAGGCTCCGAAACAAGCTCCGACCGTGGCACCACCCGCTCCACCGGTGGTAGCCGACAACAGTGCCCCGGCCCCGGCGGATGTGCCCGCGCCATCATCGGCGCCATCGTCCGCCTTGCCGGTGCCCGCAACAGCCGCACCGGCCACGCCGGCTCTCCAGCCGGCAGCTTCAGCCCCCAAGCCCGCAGCTCCGACCGTGCGCGTCGCCGGTCCGCTCTATGCGGAAGGTCAACGGGTGACGGTCATCGCCGACCCGACCAGGCCCAAGTCCCCCGTCCCCCTCTTCGTTGACGCCGTCGGCACCAAGACCAGCACGACGGTGCTGGCGGGCGCCACGCTCACGATTCTGGATGGCGATTACCAAAAGCGCGGCTGGGTCTACTCGGTACGCGCCCAGGATGGCCGAAAAGGCTGGATCCCTGAGCGTAGCCTCAGGCTGAAACGCTAAGCACACGATCGTTTTTCATGCCCCGGATGACGGCCCGTTCCTCAGTGGGACGGGCCGTCGTCTTTTCTTGTCGGCACACCCTTGTTATAATGCCGCGCCCACACGACCGACAGGCCGACATCCAACGAACTACGCACAGGGATGCCCGAACGACGACCATGAGCGAACTACGCGCCATCATTTTTGATTTCGACGGAGTCATTGCCGACACCGAGCCGCTGCACTTTGCCGCCCTGCGACAGGTCCTGGCCGGCGTTGACATCTCACTCACCGAAGCGGAGTACTACACCGACTACCTCGGCTTCGACGATCGCGGCTGCTTCCTGGCGGCCTTGCAGTCCCACCAGCGCCAGGCCTCTCCCTCACTCCTTGGCGAATTGATGGAGCACAAGGCCCACGCCTACCTCGCCGCCGTCAAACAACATCTGGCGATCTTCCCCGGCGTGCGCGAACTGGTTCATGAGGCCGCCGCCCGATATCCGCTCGCCATCGCCTCGGGCGCGCTGCGGAATGAAATCGAATTGATTCTGGACGAGGCCGGTCTTCGGAAAGCCTTTCTGCACATTACCAGCGCCGAGGACGTGACCCGTGGCAAGCCGGCGCCCGATCCCTTCCTCCACGCGATGGCCGGATTGAACTCACAAGCGAACCGACCCGCACTGTCCCCGAACGACTGCCTGGTCATTGAGGATTCCCTGCCCGGAATCAGAGCCGCACGCGCCGCCGGCATGAAAGTGCTGGCTGTCGCCAATACCCACACCGTGCAGGATCTCGGAGAAGCCGACGCCATTACCCATTCGCTTGCAGATACCAGACTGCAGGACCTGCAGGCGCGCCTGTGGGGAGCGGCTCAAGGCCGCCCATGAGAATTTGTTCGCTGGTGCCGGGCGCCACGGAAGTCGTCGCGGCCTTGGGCCGCCAAGACAACCTGATCGGGATCAGCCATGAATGTGACTTTCCGCCGAGCCTCGCAGACATCCCGGTGATGGTGCGTCCGCGCATCGAGAGCCATCACCTCTCCAGCGCTGAGATCGACCAGCAGGTCGGCGCGCTGCTCGCCGCCGAGGCAGGTCTCTATGAATTGGATGAGACCCGGCTCTTGGCTGCAGGACCGGACCTGATCATTGCCCAGGCTCTGTGTGATGTCTGCGCCATCACCCCGTCACAGTTGGAACGGGTCGTTCATGCACTTTCGCCGCCGCCTCGCCTGCTCACCCTCAGTCCCGGACGACTTGATGACATCCTGCGGGATATGGAAACGATCGGAACAGCCATCGGGCGGGAAGAAGCCGGAACGCAATTGTCCGCGGCACTCCGCGGCAGGCTCGACACCGTGCGAGCCACCGTGGGCGTTCAGGCAACGCGCCCCAGAGTCGCCTGTATCGAATGGCTCTCGCCGCTCTACACCGCAGGCCACTGGGTTCCCGACATGGTGACCGCTGCAGGGGGCATCGACGTTTTGGCGCAGGCCGGCACGGCCTCCCGGAAAATGGATTGGGACACACTCGCGGTCTCTGAACCGGACGTGATCGTCCTCATGCCCTGCGGATTGACCGTCCCGCGCACGAAAGCCGAACTCGCAAGCATGACGGCGCATCCGCAGTGGCAACATCTTCCCGCCGTTCAGAGGGGAGAAGTCTACCTGGTCGATGCGCTCTCCTACTTCAGCCGCCCCGGCCCACGACTGATCGACGGCGTGGAACAACTTGCCGCCATTTTGCACCCAGCCTCTTATGGCCGCCGCCTCCCCGCCTCCGTCGAACGACTTGAGGGACAGACGACGCACTCACACTGATGACACGATGATGACACCAGCTGAAGCCCAAACCTACTGCACGACCCTCACCAAAAAAAGCGGGAGCAATTTCTACTACTCCTTTTTGTTTTTACCCAAAGCCCGCCGCGAAGCGATGTACACGGTCTACGCCTTCTGCAAGGAGGTGGACAACGCCGTGGACGAGCCGCCCCCCGGCAGTCATCCGCAGGAGGAATTGGCCCGTTGGCGGCGCGAGCTGGCCGCCGCCTACGACGGCACGCCGACGTTGCCCGTCACCGTCAGCCTTGCCCGGCACGTACGGGAGCTGTCCATCCCGCAAGCCTATTTCGAGGAACTCATTAAGGGCGTCGAGATGGACCTCACCACCACGCGGTACGCCACGTTCGACCAACTGTCCCTCTACTGTTATCGGGTCGCGTCGGTGGTGGGATTGATCTGCCTGCACGTGTTCGGCACCACCTCCCCGCGCGCCCAGGACTATGCCGTCAATCTCGGCATGGCCTTTCAATTGACCAATATTCTTCGCGACCTGGGCAACGATGCGGAATGCGGTCGCGTCTACGTGCCGCAAGAAGATCTCGCTCGTTTCGCCTACCGGGAGGAAGATCTCCTGCACCGGCGATACAAGCCGGAATTTACGGAGTTCATGCGGTTTGAAGTCGGCCGTGCAAAGGAATTTTACGCCAAGGCGGCGCGGGCGCTCGATTCGCTGCCGCGCGCCGAACGCCGGGCCCTGACGGTCGCGGAAATCATGCGCGGTGTGTATGGCCGGATCCTGCAACGGATCGAGCAGTCCGGTTACCGCGTCTTGGGAGATCGGGTCACGCTGACTCCGAGCCATCGGCTGGCCGTGGCAGCGGGCGTGTGGTTGCGCTCCCGCCTTCCCTCTTCGACTCCATGAACCGGACAGTGCTCATCCTCGGCGGCGGGATCGCCGGTCTGACGGCAGCCTTGCACCTCGCCGCCGACGGCCATACGGTCACCGTGATCGAGCAGGCCGACCACCTGGGAGGGCGACTGTGCCACGCGCCTCCGCCGCTGCTCCTCGAAGCCCACACGGCCACCTGGTCGCTGCTCAAGACCCTCGGCAAAGACACCGCCGCCAGGCGGCTGCGACACACCCCGCTTGAATTTCTTCAGGCGACGGGCGCTCACATCCAATTTCTGCACCTTCCCCTGCCGTCCCCGCTCAACACTCTCCTCGGAACCACCCTGTTCCAGGGTCTGTCGATGCGGGACCGCTGGCATCTCCTCTCCTTCCTTGAACGCACATGGGAACAGGATCCTCCGTTGCCGAACGATCTCGACACCCGAGCCGCCGACGAGTGGCTCGCGAGCATCGGCCAGTCGGAACAGGCCCGGCAGGGTGTCTGGAACAGCCTCGCCCGCTTGTTGCTGGGGGCGGCACTTCCGCAGGTCTCCGCAGAGCTTTTCATGCGCACACTGCGGCGCTGCTTTCTGACGGGTGCCCGCGCCACGAGGTTGATCATTCCGCCTCACGGACTCGATTCATTCCTGCTCACGCCGCTTCGAGCGGAACTTGACCGGATAGGAGTCCGGTGTCGGCTGAACACGACGGTGACGCAATTGCACTTCACCCAGGATCGTGTCGCCCATGTCGAACTGGCAGACCGCACGAGGCTCACCGCCGATTGGTATATCGCCGCGTTGCCGCACCATCGGCTCACGCCGCTCTTGCCGGAACGGGTCGTGACGCACTATGCCTATTTCCAGCAAATCAGCCGCCTGAGTGAGTCTCCTCTGGTGATCGTTCGCCTGCACCTGGCGCAACCGGTCGAACACACACAACTCATCATGCTGGAGCGCAACCGGTTTCATTGGATGATCCGGCACGCAGACGAGGAACGGCATGAGCAGGCAACTGTGTTGTGGGCCGTCGCAGTGGATGAGCCGGACCTGTTGCCACAATCGAAAGACGACCTCGTTCACCTGACGCTGAAAGACATGGCGAGAGCGTTCCCCGGCGGCCCGCTTCCCAAACTGATCGAGGCGGACGTCATTCGTCTCCCGTCGGCCATACTCACCACGAAACCGGGCACGCAACAGTGCCGGCCGCTCTCACCCAGTCCGTTTGCCAATTTTCTCGTCGCCGGCGCTTGGACCGATACCGGCTGGCCGGCCAATCTGGAGTCCGCAATTCTCAGCGGCCAACGCTCCGCCGCACTCGTTCCAGCCGACGCATCATGACTCGTGTTGCGCGCAGACCGCTCGCGCGGGACCACGTTGACATCCCCCAATACCGCGACTAAGATTTGGTCGCATTCGAAGGGAACGTCTATGTCTTCATCCCTGACCACCCTGCAGGAACTCGCCGACTCGCTCCACAACTGCCAACGTTGCCCGCTCGCCAAGCTCGGTCGACGCCAGGTCGTGTTCGGCGTGGGTAATCCGCATGCCTCCGTCATGTTCGTGGGGGAAGCACCGGGATTTCACGAGGATCAGAAGGGGGAGCCGTTCGTCGGCGCAGCCGGCCAATTGCTCAACGACTTGCTGGAGTCAGCAGGGCTCTCGCGCGCGGATATTTACATCGCCAATGTGATCAAATGCCGCCCGCCGAATAACCGCGACCCCGAACCTCAGGAGGTTGAGACCTGCAAACCGTTTCTCTTGCAGCAGATCGCCATGATTCGGCCGAAGCTGGTCTGTTCGCTGGGCAATTGGGCGACGCAGACACTTCTGGAGCGTAAGGTCGGGATTACGAGAGTACGCGGGCAGGCGTTTTATTTGAAGGAATTCGTGCTGTTTCCCTTGCTCCATCCCGCGGCAGCGCTGCACCAGGGAACCATGCTGCAGCCTTTGCGGGAGGACTTTCAGAAGCTGAAGGAGTTTCTCGACCGGCACAGCCAGCCTCCTGCGACGCAGGAGGGAGCCGCTTCGAGCCCCACCGGGACATTGCGGATCGATCCCCCGGCTACGACCGCGCAACAAATGGATTTGTTCGGGTCATAGCAACCGCGCGCTGAAGCGACTGAACCAGAAACGGCAGCCCGTCCTGATCCGTCACCGTTGCCGTTCAGGTGCGGGCGGGATCCTTCACGGCATCGGGGGTTGCCGCCTCTTCCGCCGTGGCTTCCTCCGAGGACTCCTCTTCTTCCGGAGCGCCGAACCAGGCGACCAGCATCTCTTCCCACCAGGCCTCATCGATTTCAGGGCCTGGATCGACACCGAGAAACGCCACATCGTCGGCCGAAATGCCCTCTCCGACCAGGTGCGGCTGGAACTTCGCGCGATCGATCACTTCCTTCGTGGCGTACCCGCCTAAGATCCAGGAATCCGGATCCGCCCGCCTGGACTTGTATGCCTTGAGGTTGAGCTTCAGGTACATGAAGACCTGCTGCTGATGCTCGTCTCCGACCCCGCTCTGGGGCAGGCTGAGTGTCTTTTCGATCTTTTTTCTCCAGTGCCGGTCCTCGTATCGCGAGGTGATCAACTGCAGCATGGTCTTTCCGAATTCGGCATCAAGAGACATGGTCTGTTCCCTTACTCTGTTCTGATGATTGTTCGCTTACCGGCCGTAGGTACCGGTGAAGGATGCTTTGCTGATGGCGTTCTGATTGAGATAGTACCCGACCATCGCGCCGGAGGCCTCTTTCTTGAGCGGCAACTGATCCACCTTCAGCGCGAACACCGTGAAGATATACCGGTGCGGTTTATCTCCCGGCGGTGGACAGGGCCCGCCAAAGCCGGGCTGACCGAAATCCGTCATGCTCTGAATGCTCCCTTGAGGCGCGCCGGTACTCTCCGGCTGCCCCGCTCCGGCCGGCAAGTGCATCACGCCCGGAGCAATATTGAAGATGAGCCAATGCCACCAGCCGCTTCCCGTGGGGGCATCAGGATCATAGACCGTCACGGCAAAACTCTTCGTGTCTTTCGGCGCATGCTCCCATCGCAACTCGGGCGATACATTGCCGCCCGTGCAACCGAAACCGTTAAACACATGTTCATTGCCGATGGTGCTCTGGTCCTTGATCGTCGGACTGGTCACCTGAAATTCCGCTGCTCGCCCGACCGCAGGAACCACCAGCAGAGCACAGATCATCGAGGCCATCAGTCGTCGCATCACGTACCCCCTTCACAACCTAGTTCCCTGCCAGCGTCATCTCCGCAAGCTTCACGGTAGGGCTGGCAATCCGTCCACGAAACACGAGATCCGTGCCGATCGTCTCGATATTCGCATACATCTGCTTCAGATTACCGGCGATGGTAATTTCTTCCACCGGGTAGGCCAACTCGCCGTTTTCAATCCAGAACCCGCTCGCCCCGCGGGAATAGTCGCCGGTAACCATGTTGATGCCGAACCCGATCAGATCCGTCACATAGAGACCTTGCTTCACAGACGCCAGGATATCCTCCGGACTGGTGGTGCCCGGGACCATATAAAAATTCGTCGGCCCGGCGGAGGGACTTTCTCCGATGCTTCGCGCGGCATTTCCGGTGGAAGGCAGTCCTAACTTCTTGCCTGAATAGGTGTCCAGGATATAACTGGCCAGACAACCACGCTCGACCATCGCCTGCTTCCTGGTCGGCAGCCCCTCACCATCGAATGGACGCGTCCCCAAGCCGCCGGGCATCCGTCCGTCGTCATAAATGGTGACAAAGTCCGGAGCGATCTGCTGGCCCAGTTGTCCGATCAGGAAGGATGCGCCTTTATACAAGGCATAGCCTGAGAGGGCGCTACAGAGGTGACTGAGTAAACTCCCCGCCACTTCAGGGTCAAAGATCACCGGCACACGGCAGGTAGAGACTTTGCGCGCGCCGAGCTTCCGGACCGTCCGCCTCGTTGCTTCCCGTCCGATGGCTTCCGGACTCTCCAGTTTCGCGAACGCGCGATTCACCCCATACCAATAGTCCCGCTGCATCCCGGCCGCATCCGACGCAATCGGCGAGACGGATAGGGAGAAACTACTGTTGGCATAGTGCCCCACAAACCCGTGGCTGTTTGCCAGGATGATCCGGCCGGATGACGAGTCGCACTCGCCCCCTTCGGAATTCGTAATACGCGAATCGGCGGCAAACGCAGCCCGCTCGGCACGCAGCGCCAGGTCGATTTGTTGGTCCGTCTGAAGTTTCGTGGAATCGTGAATATTCAACTCAGGGAAGTCGGTGGCGAACTGGCCCGGCTCCGGAAGGCCGGACACCGGATCCTCGACGACCGCTTGCGCCAAGGCACAGGTTTCACCGACGAACCGTTCCAGGGACTCGCGGGAAAAGTCGGAGGTCGAGGCGCTGGCGGACCGTTGGCCGAAAAAGACCCGCAGACCAAGCCGCTTCTCGCGGGCCTTCGTGAGTCGATCGACGGCGCCCATCCGGACCTGCACCGACAGGGTTTCCCCGTCGGCCACCATCACGTCCGACGCCGTCGCACCATGCTTCGCCGCACGCGCCAGCAGATCCTGCGCGATATTCGTATAGTCCTGTTCCACAATCGCACGTGTCATGGTTATGCTTTCGTCCCGCCGACGGTGATTTCGTCAATTCGAATGGTCGGCAGACCGACACCGACCGGCACCGACTGCCCTTCTTTTCCGCAGGTTCCGATGCCTTCGTCGAGCTTCAAATCGTGCCCCACCATCGAGACCTGCTTGAGAATGTCCGGTCCGCTGCCGATCAGGGTCGCACCTTTCACCGGCTTGGTGATCTGCCCGTCTTCAATGAGGTAGGCCTCGCTGGCCGAGAACACGAACTTCCCGTTGGTGATATCGACCTGCCCGCCGCCGAACGAGACGGCGTACAACCCCTTCTTCACCGACTTGATGATGTCCTTCGGATCTGACTCTCCGGCCAGCATGAAGGTATTCGTCATCCGCGGCAATACGACACTTTGATAACTCTCGCGCCGGCCATTGCCCGTCAGCGGAATGCCCATCAGCCTGGCATTCAGCTTGTCGGTGATATACCCGCGCAAGATGCCCCGTTCGATCAGGACGGTACGGCTGCTGGGCGTGCCCTCGTCGTCCACATTCAGCGAGCCGCGCCGGAAGGGAAGCGTCCCGTCGTCCACGATCGTGCAGACCTCTGAAGCGACTTTCTTCCCCAGCAGATTCGAGAATGCGGAGGTTTTCTTCCGGTTAAAATCGGCCTCCAGCCCATGCCCGATCGCTTCGTGCAGCAGAATCCCCGGCCACCCTCCGCCTAACACCACCGGCATGACGCCGGCCGGCGCATCGACTGCGCTCAAGTTCAGGATGGCTTCCCGCGCCGCTTCTCTGGCGAACTGCAGATACCGCTGGTCGTTCTGAAAATACTCCAGCCCGATACGTCCTCCGCCGCCGAACGTCCCCACCTGTCGATTGCCGTTTTCCTCGGCGATACAGGTGACCTGAAGCCGAGACAAGGGCTGAATGTCACCGACCATGAGCCCGTCGGACGTCGCCACCAGCATGACCTTATATTCGGTGTTGTACGCCGCCATGACGTTCTTGATCCGGGGATCGTACCGTCTGGCTTCGGCATCGATCGCGTTGAGCAGCGTGACCCGGTCGCGTGTGGCGACTTCAATATTGGCCCGGTCATGGGGATAGAGATTGCGTGCGAGGGCGGGGCGGTGGGTGACCGGAACCGGTGCCGTTCCCTGGGCGCTATTGGCGATATACCGCGCCGTATCGGCGGCGATGTTCAAATCTTTGGGGGTCAGTTCGTCGGAATAGGCAAAGCCTGTTTTTTCGCCGGCAGTTGCCCGGACACCGACACCCTGCCCGACACTCTTCGTAGCCCGCTTGACGATCCCCTCTTCCATGGAGACCGATTCGGACTGGCAATACTCAAAATACAGGTCCGCATAGTCGACGGTTGAGACCTTGACCCGTCCCAGCGCCTGCTCGATTTCTCGATCGGTGACCCCGAAACGCGCGAGTGCGCCGGACTCGTCATTGGACATGCATGTGCTCCTCTCGTACGGTGCGTGAGTATAACGCACTCTTTTCCGGAGGCGCAATGCAAACACGCTCGAACCATCTGCAAATACAGCGAAATTGGGAAATACTGTTTGACTTTCCCTGACCCCACCGCTAGACTCGCTTTACTTCCCCGAGGATCCACATAGTTTAAGAAAAAAGGTGCTCACGCCGTTCCATGAACGATTCTCGATCACGCGATATCGAGCCTGCCCCCGACTCTGATCTGCTCTCGCAACTCGAACCGGACCTGCTGCCGAAACATCTGGCCGTGATTATGGACGGCAACGGCCGTTGGGCCGAGCTACGGGGTCTCCCGCGCATTGCCGGACACCAGGAAGGCATCAAGTCCGTGCGGGAATTGATCTCCCTTTCTTTGGAGCTGGGGATCAAGGTCCTCACGATTTATGCGTTTTCGCAGGAAAATTGGAACCGGCCCGCCCAGGAAATCACCGCGTTGATGGGCCTGCTGGAACATTATTTGTCCACGGAGCGATCCAGCCTGGTTGAAAAGGGCGTGCGCTTTCAGACCATCGGCCGGGTCACAGCCCTTCCCCCGTCCGCGTTACAATGGGTCCGCACGACGGAGCAGGAAACCGCCCACTTGGACAAACTCATCCTCAATGTGGCCTTGAGCTACGGTGGCCGTGCCGAACTGGTCGATGCCGCCAAAGAACTCGCCCGGGCCGTGCAGAGCGGCCGGCTTTCACCGGATCAGATCGATGAACAGGCCATGCAACAGGCCCTATACACCCACAACCTTCCCGATCCGGACCTCCTGATCCGCACCAGCGGCGAAACGCGCATCAGCAATTTCCTGTTGTGGCAACTGGCCTATACGGAACTGTACTTCACCCCGACACTCTGGCCTGATTTCCGGCGGCGCGAAACGTTGGTCGCGCTGATCGAATACCAGCGGCGCGAACGCCGCTTCGGCCGGGTGCTCAGCAGCGTCTCCTCCTAGCTTCTCCGTGGTGAAACCAGGAGCTTTTCAGTGCGAGAAGACTATGCCGCCCACAGTGGACAGCACTCGACCACGATCTTCATCCGAAACGGTTCGTCGTGTACTAGCAGCCGCGGTGTTTCTACCGATCTTTTATTACCTCGTTCACGATCTTGGCCCGATCGCGTTCTTGGGCCTGGCCGCCATTGCCGGCATGCTCGCAGCCGGGGAGTTTTATCGGCTCCATTTGGGACAGGCTCCTTGGCCATGGTGGTGCTGGCTGGGCGTCGGGGCGACTGGGCTCCTGATCGGCGGCGCGCAGTGGCCGACCGTCATCACCGACCGTGCAGTACTGCTCGGGACCCTGGCGATCGCGCTCTGCATGCCCCTGGTCTCAGGAAAGTCGCTGCGCGACTCGCTCACGGACGGGATGGTGCTGATCATGGGCGTACTCTATCTCGGCCTCACGCTCAGCTATCTTGTGCTCACGAGAGGGCTGCCCGACGGCGCCCTGCTGATTTTCTTTGTCTTCCTGGTCACGTGGGCCGGTGATACCGGCGCCTATGTGGCGGGAAAGTCCATGGGGCGGCACGCGCTGGCGCCGGTCATCAGCCCGAAAAAAACCTACGAGGGATTGGCCGGTGGCCTCGTCCTCGCCTGCGTGATGGCTGTCGTCGCGCGCGCCTGGTTCCTGCCCGCTTTCTCGTTGATCGATTGTCTGGCGCTCGGAATGATCCTTACCATTACCGGCCTCGTCGGCGACCTGGCGGAATCGGCGATGAAACGCAGCGCGGGATTCAAAGACTCCGGGGCCCTCATCCCGGGCCATGGAGGCATGCTGGACCGCCTGGATAGCCTCTTGTTCACCGGCCCGGCCTTTTACTACTATGTCACGATCGTCAACAACGGGTGACAGATGATTGTCCGCCCGTTCTGGAGCACGCTATGAAAAACATCGTCATTCTGGGTTCGACCGGCTCGATCGGAACGAACACGCTCGATATCGTGGACCGGTTTCCGCAAGAGTTTCGTGTGGTCGGCCTGACCGCCGGCTCGAACGACGAGAAACTCGAGGCGCAGATCCGCAAGTTCCGTCCTGCCTTCGCGGCGCTCGCCAACGAGGCGGCGGCGGCAAGATTGCGCGATCGATGCACCGACCTCCCCGTCAAGATTCTTGCCGGTGACGAAGGCGTGGCCGAAGTCGCGCAGTCAGAGGACGCTGAACTGGTCATTTCCGCCATCGTCGGCGGCGCAGGGCTACTTCCGACGCTGGCGGCCATTCGAGCCGGCAAACAGATCGCGCTCGCCAACAAGGAGCCGATGGTCATGGCCGGCGCATTGATGCAGGCGGAAGCCAAGAAACATCACGTCCGCATTTTCCCCATCGACAGCGAACATAGCGCCATCTTCCAGTCGCTCGAAGGACACCGGCGCGAGGACGTCAAACGTATCATTCTCACCGCCTCCGGCGGCCCGCTCTGGGGCTTCTCTCGCGAGCAACTCCAGGACGTCAGTCCCGAGCGCGCCCTGCAGCACCCGAACTGGAAAATGGGCTCCAAGATCACGATCGACTCGGCCACACTGATGAACAAAGGACTGGAAGTCATTGAGGCGCGCTGGCTCTTTGATATTCCGGAGACGCAGATCGAGGTCCTGGTGCACCGCGAGAGCATCATCCATTCTCTGGTAGAATACAGAGACCGGTCGGTGATTGCGCAGCTGGGCCTTCCCGACATGCGAACACCGATTTCTTATGCCATGCGGTATCCTGAACGGATGCCGTTAGACCTTCCCTCGCTCGATCTGACGGAGATCAGCACCTTAACGTTTTTCAAACCCGACCATGCTCGATTCCCCTGTTTGCAGCTCGGTTATGAGGCGTTACGGATCGGCGGAACCATGCCGGCCACGATGAATGCCGCCAACGAAGTGGCCGTGGAAGCATTCCTTCAGAACGGAATTCGTTTTCTCGATATTCCGGAGATTATTCGGAGTACAATGGAGTCTCATGCGTCGCGTCCGATCGACGGCCTCGACGATGCGCTGGAAGCCGATCGCTGGGCTCGCGACAAAGCCGAGTCTCTTGTGCATGCCTTGACGCGGTAATACCCTAAACCCAAGGAGTGTTGTTGTGGGAACAGCCTTTGCCTGGTCTCCTGATGTGGTGTCGCTTCTGACCCACTGGGCGCTTCCGTTCCTGGTGGTGTTGGGCGTCCTCGTCGCCTTTCACGAAATGGGACATTTTCTCGCTGCGCGCTGGGTCGGGGTGAAAGTCCTGAAGTTTTCGCTCGGGTTTGGGCCGAAGATTTTCGGGCGCCAGATCGGAGAAACGGAATATCTGTTATCGGTCGTGCCCCTGGGCGGATATGTGAAGCTCTTCGGCGAAGACGAGCACGAAACCCTGACGCCGGAAGACAAGAAACGGGCGTTTGTCCATCAGTCGCTGTGGGGCAAGACACTCATCGTCGCGGCCGGTCCGATCTTCAACTTCATCCTCGCCTATCTGATCTATACGGCCTATATCGGGCTCGGTTATACGCTGCCGGTCCCAAGCTTCAAGGACATCATTCCTGAAGTCGAAGCCGTACTCCCCGGATCACCGGCCGACCAAGCCGGTCTGAAGCCCGGCGACCGGGTCATCCGGGTGAACGAAAAAGAAATCTCGACGAACGCCGAACTCCTGAAATACATCGCTCAAAGCAACGGGAAACAGCTCACGCTGGACCTGACGCGCGGGGAACAGGTCAAAACGGTGCTGGTCACCCCGAGCAAAACGACCGTCCAGGACAACGGCAAACCAACAACCGTTTTCCAGCTTGGCATTGAGGAGCGGGCGCCGGTCATTACGGCCGTCATCCCCGGATCCCGCGCGCAGGCAGCAGGCCTGTCGGCAGGGGATCGTGTCGTCCGAATCGACGGACACGACATCTTCACCTGGTCGCAGATGACCGCCCTCGTGCGTGAAAGCCCGAACCGCGCACTCCAATTTGATGTTCAGCGGGGCGGTTCCACGCAGACGCTCTCCGTGACCCCGATGGGCGAAAAGGCCACCGTAGAGGGAAAGCCGACGGAGATCGGCAAGATCGGCATTTCCGCCCAAAACCAAACCATTCTCCAGACGAACGAACCGCTCAAGGCCCCGTGGCTGGGCGCGCAGGCCACCTGGGGATGGACCGAACTGACGGTGGTGGGCATCTACAAAATCATCACGGGAGATATCTCCCGCAAGAACATCGGCGGGCCGCTCACGATCGCAAAAACCGCAGGAGACGCCGCTGAGCAGGGGACCTCCAGCTTGGTGTTCTTGATGGCCATGCTGAGCATCAACCTGGGCGTGCTCAATCTGCTGCCCATTCCCATTTTGGACGGCGGCCATCTTTTATTTTTCTTTATTGAGGCCATTCGTAGAAAACCACTTGAAGATCGGCAGCGAGAACTGGCACAACAGGTGGGACTGGTTCTCCTGGTCGGCATCATGATTTTTGCGTTCTGGAACGATATCGAGCGGCTGATTTCCCCATAAACCCACATGCGCGTTTCCGAAACCCTTATCCCCACATTGCGAGAAGATCCAGGCGAGGCTGAAACGGTCAGCCATCGCCTCATGCTGCGCGCCGGCCTGATCCGGAAAGTCGCAGCCGGCATCTACACCTATCTCCCGCTGGGCCTGCGAGTGCTCCGTAAAATCGAACGCATCGTTCGCGAAGAGATGAATCGGGCGGGAGCGCAGGAACTGCTCATGCCCATCGCCTCTCCGGCGGAGCTCTGGCGAGAAACCGGACGTTGGGACTTCTATGGCAAGGAGTTGCTGCGGTTCAAGGACCGGCACGAGCGCGATTTCTGTCTCGGACCGACACACGAGGAAGTGATCACCGATCTCTTCCGCCGGGAAGTTCGCTCCTACCGGCAGATGCCGTTGAATTTCTATCAGATTCAGACGAAATTCCGGGACGAGATCCGTCCACGCTTCGGATTGATGCGCGGCCGCGAATTCATCATGAAGGACGCGTACAGCTTCGATCGGGATGAAGCCGGGGCCAGGCTGAATTATCAAAAAATGTACGACGCGTACAACCGCATCTTCACGCGCTGCGGCCTCACCTTCCGTCCTGTGGAAGCCGACACCGGGTTGATCGGGGGCACGTCGTCCCATGAGTTCATGGTGCTGGCGGAGACCGGCGAGGAGACGATCGTCTATAGTGAAGACGGCACCTACGCCGCCAACGTCGAACGCGCCGAAGTCCTCCCTCCGGATACCGCTGACAATTCGGCTCACCGCCCGCTTACGCCGGTCTCAACCCCGAACCGACGAACCGTGGAGGAAGTCACGGCCTTCCTGAAAATTGAGCCGAGACAACTGGTCAAGACGCTGCTCTACAGCACGGGCAAAGAGACGGTCGCCGTCCTGGTCCGCGGCGATCATGACGTCAATGAGATCAAGGTCAAACGCCTCCTGGGTGTGCCGGAGATTGAACTGCTGAAACCCGAGCTGGTTCCCGGCCTCACGGGCGCGCCGGTCGGATTCGTTGGGCCGGTTGGGTTGAAGCAGGTCCGCATCATTGGCGACTGGGCCGTGAAAGCCATGGCCAACTTCGTCGTCGGAGCCAACCAGACCGACACCCATTTCGTAGACGCCAACTGGGAACGCGATTTCAAGGTGGATCAGTTTGCCGATCTCCGCAATGCACGCGCCGGTGATGGTTCACCCCGCAAAGACGGCACCCTGAAGACGGCCAAGGGCATCGAAGTCGGCCATGTCTTTATGTTGGGGACAAAATACAGCCAGGCGATGAAGGCCACCTTCCTGGATGTACAGGGACAGGAACAGTTGGCGGTCATGGGCTGCTACGGAATCGGCGTGAGCCGAACCGCTGCGGCTTCGGTTGAGCAGAATCACGATGCGAAAGGCATCAAGTGGCCGGTTCCCATCGCACCCTTCCATGTCACCCTGTTGCCGCTCAGCCAGTCTCAACCAGTCACGCAATTGGCCGAGACCCTCTATCGCACCATGCAGGAGGCCGGTATCGAAGTCTTGTGGGACGACCGCGACGAACGCGCCGGGGTCAAGTTCAACGACGCCGATCTGATCGGTGCCCCCTATCACTTGGTCATCGGGGAGAAAGGGTTGGCGCAAGGTCAGGTCGAGCTCAAGCTTCGTCATACCGGCGAGACTCAAAAAGTCGCTCCCGACCAGGTGCTCTCCCTGCTGTCCTCATTCCTGAAAGCCGCTTCCTAGCTGCATCAACCGATTCAATCGTTCACTCGCCTGACAGAACTTCACTCCTTCGGATAGGTCCTCACACACTCGGCAGGACCGGTTTGGGAAAGTGTCTTTTGCTTGCCTTGACGGCGCGTTGCGATACACTGACTCACACGGAAGAAGCCCGGCGTTCGAATTCCGGCCGACACCGCAACCGCCCTCTGCGCGAGCCGTTTTGGAGACAACTTGATGCAGCCCAAGCCCCCGCTGCCCGGTCTAGGCGACGCGACTTTCAAATCCGGCAACGCGGAAAACGTCAAGCGGATCAGCGCGCAAATTCTCGCCGCAGCCGACGTCGACCAAATCCTGCTGGATCTGCGTCATGAGATCCTGGGCTGTTTCGACGCGGAAGATCTGACGCTGTTTGTGGTGGATTCGGAAAAGAAGGAGATCTTCTCTAAAATCCCCCATCTCGATACCGTTCAGGAAGTCCGCACCCCGATCACCGAACAGAGCCTTGCCGGGTTCTGCGCCAAGTACCTTCGCCCGGTCAATGTCGGCGACGCTTACAGCCCGGTCGAACTGAGCGCCATCCATCCCTCGCTCACCCACGATGCCTCCTACGACAAAAACACCGGCTTCAAAACCAAACAGGTGCTCACCTATCCCGTCGTCGCCGAGAACAAATATCTCATGGGCGTCATCCAGCTGCTCAACAAGAAGAGCGGCGGACGGTTCACGCGCAAAGACGAGGAATGTGTCGCCGAGATCGCCAAGGCATTAGGCACGGCCTTTTATGCGCTCAGGAAAACGTCGAAAAAGCCTCCCTCGAAATTCGACTATCTGCTGACCAACGGAAAGATTTCTCAGCAGGATTTGGACAATGCGCTCGCGGAGGCCAAAAAAGGGACCACCGACATCGAGTCGCTGCTCATCGAAAAATATAAAGTACCCAAAGCGGAACTCGGCAAGTCGCTCGCCAATTTCCACAAATGCCCCTACATCGAATACAACGAGCGGACGATCGTCGATATCGAACTGCTCAAGAATCTCAATGTCGACTACCTCAAGAAAAATCATTGGATGCCGCTCAAGCGCGACCGTGCGGCGATTGAAATTCTGACCGACGACCCCGGCGATCTGGATCGCGTCCAGGACATCAAACGCACCTTCCCCGGCCTGAACATCCGCTTTGCCGTCAGTCTCCGTCGCGATATTACCCTCTTCCTTGCCAGCACGACCGGCACTCCGGACATCACCAACAAGATGAACGAGAATGTGTCCGACATTCTCGGCGAGCTGGTGAACGAATCCCAACTTGAGGCTCAGGAAGACGCGTCCAGTGCAGGGCTCGACGAAAACGACAACGCCATCGTGCGTCTGGCCAATCAGATCATCGCCGACGCCTTCCGGCAAGGCACTTCCGATATTCACATCGAACCCTATGGTGAAAAGCGCGATACCCTCGTGCGGTTCCGGGTCGACGGCGATTGCTTCGAGTACATGAAAATTCCACCGAGCTATCGTCGCGCGATCGTCTCCCGGCTCAAGATCATGGCGAGCCTCGACATCGCGGAACGGCGAAAACCGCAGGACGGAAAGATCAAATTCAAGATCGGCGAGAACAAGGAAATCGAGCTGCGCGTCGCCACCATTCCAACCGCCGGCTACAACGAAGACGTGGTCATGCGTATTCTGGCCGCGAGCGAACCGTTGCCGGTGGACAAGATGGGATTCTCGGAACGGAATCTGCGCGAAATCAAAAGTATCGCGGAAAAGCCGTACGGCATCATTCTCTGCGTGGGACCGACTGGATCAGGCAAAACCACCACGCTGCACTCGGTGCTTGGTTACATCAATACGCCGGACATCAAGATCTGGACAGCGGAAGACCCCGTCGAAATCACACAATACGGACTTCGGCAGGTACAGGTGCATTCCAAAATCGGCTTCACCTTTGCCGCCGCCATGCGCGCGTTTCTTCGGGCCGATCCGGATGTCATCATGGTCGGAGAAATGCGGGACAAAGAAACCGCAGACACAGGCATCGAGGCCTCGCTGACCGGTCACTTGGTGCTCAGCACCTTGCACACCAACAGCGCGGTGGAAACCATTACCCGTCTGCTCGACATGGGCTGCGACTCGTTCAGTTTTGCCGACGCCATGCTGGGAGTGCTCGCCCAACGTCTGGCCAGACGAATCTGTAAGGATTGTCGGGAGGCGTATCAGCCGTCAAAAGAAGAGTACGAAGAGCTGCGATTGGGATATGGCCCTGAATACTGGGACACGTTGGGCGTTACATTCGACGCTAATTTCAGGCTCTATCGAGGCAAAGGCTGCGACACCTGCAATCGGACGGGGTTGAAGGGCCGCGTGGCGTTACACGAACTGCTCCTGGGCACAGACCAGATGAAGAAGCTGATTCAAAACAAAGCCAAAACCGATGAGATGCTGAAGGTCGGCATGTCGGAGGGCATGACGACTCTGGTCCAGGATGGGATCCAGAAAGTGCTGCAAGGCCACACGACCTATAAGGAAGTCAAAGCCGTCGCCATCAAGTAACCGCGACAACCGATGATCGGGGCCTCCCTATCGTCCGGAATGGGCACTCGCCAGACCGTTCAACTCCTTCTCCAACCGGGCAACCTCCGCAACCAGCCCCAACCTCTTCGCACAGTCCAACGCAACGGTGAGCGCCGCAATCGCGTGAGCCTGATTCCCTTGCGCCAGATGACTACGGTAGGCCCGCTCGGAATAGGCCAGCCCCCGATCGGGAAATCCCCGCCGTTCCGCAACCCGGCCCAGCCGCAACAGATCGGCGGCAATCTCCGCCCGGCGCTCCGCAACCTTGTCCAACTCCAGCGCGCGCTCAAATTCCCGTTCCGCGACTTCATACTCGCGGCGCTCCTCCGCCAGAATCCCCAGGTTCACATGATTGCTGGCCTCGGCAGCGAGGTGCCCCGCGGCCTGATTCAGGGCCATCGCCTGCCGGAACAATTGTTCTGCTTGTCCGGCATCTCCCGCCGCCTGCCTGACTAGCCCGAGATTATTCAGGAGAATCGCTTCGGTACTTTGGTCCGCTGCCCGCCGAAGGAGATCCAGCGCCTGTTGATAATGCCTGCCCGCCTCCTCAGTCCGACCCTCTTGATATTCTGCCGCCCCCAACGATACGAGACCAACGATCAGGAGGTCCGTCTGTCCGACCTGTTGCGCCAGGGAGATAGCCTGCCCATGAAGCTGGATCGCCTCACGCCCAACCCCACGACTAAGCGCAACAGACCCAAGATCGTTCAAGGAACCGATGAGCCCTTTCATATCGTCTAGACTTTCGGCCAGCCGGCGAGCCTCTTCATAGGCCTCCTCGGCACGGGCCAAGTCCCCCCGGATCATCCAACGATCTCCTTGCATGCGCAGGGACTCGACCTGAGTGCTTAGAGGCCTGGGCGCGGGAACGGAAGGCGGTGGCGGCGTAGCGGCGCACCCAAGCAGGAGAGACAATATCACCCCCCAGAAACCCGAGGAACAGCCATGCCGCTTCACAATCATCGACGCACGTGATCTCCGCGCAAACTCGGGGGGGCCGTGGGTGACAAGGCGGTCTCCGGCTTCGGCGCCGGCCCGGCGTTCTGCGCGAATCGGTTAAAGGGAAAGGTCTGCTTTGCGCCGCGCACCAGGATGGAGACGTCTGCCAGCGTGGTTTCCGCCGTGTGAACGACCGGCAGCAGCTCATGGCTCACCTCCTCCACGGAATCGGAGAGGCGCTTCACACTGGTGAGTGTGGATTGAGCACTGTCCAAGATAGCCGGCAAGCGACTGGTCGTCCGCTGCATGTCTGCCGTGACACGATCCACCACCGCCAACGTGCGCTGAACTGAGCCGGTCATGGCGGGAAGCGCCGTCGCCGTTTGCTCGACCGAGGCGATGGTGCGTTGGACGGACGCCACGACCGCCGGCAAATCCTGCGTCGCCACCGCCACTTGCTCGAGAGCCTTGCCGCCGGCTTTCAACCCGCCCTGCAGGTCCTGCGTAATGGTTTCGACACGCAGCAGCGTCTGCTTCACAGCCATCAGCACCGGTTCAACCTCATTGAGCAGGTCCCCGATATCTCTCGGCTCGACCGCGCGAATGGTCGCACCATCGGTCAACACCGGGCTGCTGGCAGTTCCCGCCCCGATCTCGACCTGGGTCTGGCCGACCACGACACCGCTCTTGGTGATATGCAGTTCCGAATTGCCCTTCACCATGTCCTGGTAGCGCGCCGACAGTTGCAAAGTCAGATCGACCGTCCCGCGCTCGTTGAGGTCTACCTGCTTCACCCGCCCGACCCGAATTCCCGATACCACAACCGGTGCGCCCGGCTCGAGACCGTACGACTTGCTGAGGCTGGCCATCAAGCGGTACTTCGGCTCGAAGAGATGCTCCGTCTTCGACATCCAGAAACCGGCCACCGCCAGAATCAGGACTGGAATGAGCACGAATGTGCCGACAATCTGAGCCAACCGCCCGCTGGATAACCGATGTGAATAGTGCATCCCCCACCCCTCAGTCTTGCCGGACCGACCCGGCAGAACGCGGTCTATTCCACATACTTTCTGAGCATCTCAGGAACCGCGCCGGCCACCGCATGCCGAGCCCCATCGGCGACCACCCGCCCGTCCTGAAGTACCACCAGACGATCCGCCGCTTCGATAAACGGAGAAAAGGCCCGTAAGGCCGCGACTACGGTCAACGGATGGTGAGCCCGACGTGCTTCGATGCAGGCCTTGAGCGCCAACACCATCTCGGCATCCAGGCCGGCCACGGGATCGTCCAGGAGCAGCACTTCGGGATCCAGTATCAACGCCCGCGCAATAGCCGCCCTACGCACTTCGCCTTGATTGAGTTCGGCGGGAAACCGGTCCCGCATCGGCGCGACGCCCAGTCGTTCCAGCTGCGCCATCACGGCTTGCTCCCGACTCCGCTCCGGCATCGCGCCATGATGGTACCGGAGCGGCAGGAGCACATTATGAAAGAGGGTCATATTGCTCAACAACCCGGGTTGTTGCAGCACAGTCCCCACTCGAAGCCGTACGGGAGTCTGCTCAATCTCCCGGGTGTCGTCCCACTCGTGCCCCAGCAGAACCACCCGGCCGGCTTCCGGTCGCACCAACCCCGCCGCCAGCTCGATGACCAGGCTTTTCCCCGAGCGGCTCGGACCCACCAGCGCGACGAACTCGCCCGCGGCAATCCTCAGATCGACCTCGAGGACATGAAGACCGCCCGTCATCGGCGTCCGGACCTGCTCCAGAACGAGGGCTACCTCAGTCATAGGTACAACGGCACCGTGACGACGACATCGATCAGCAGACAGAGGACAAATGAATTGATCATCGCACGAGTCGTTTGCTGCGGCACTTCGGTAAAGGAGGACCGGACAGCCAGGCCATGGTAACAACAGATGGCCGCCACGGCCGACCCGAATGACAAGCCTTTGATGGCCGTCATGAGCACGTCGGTCGTCGATAATGCCTTGGTGATGCTTTCGACGAACGCATAAAACGGAATGGTCAATTGCGCGTCGGCGATGAGGTAGCCCCCCAACACAGCCACCACATCGAAATACAGCGTCAGACAGAGCATCGAGAGGACCATGCCGACCATACGGGGCATAATGACAAATCGGCTGATGGAAATCCCCATGAGCCGGAGCGCCACCACCTCCCGCGTCACGGACATGTTGCCCAACTCGGTCGCGATGGCCGTCCCTGACCGCCCGACCACGATGAATGCCGTGATCAACGGGCCCAGTTCGCGAATGACGGTTACGACGACGATGCTCCCTACCAGTCCACCGGCCCCGAGCCTCGGCAACTGTGTCCCGGCCTGCGTGACGATGATGATGCCGAGCAGGAGGGCGATGACCGTCGTCACGGGCAATGCATCGACCCCCGTGAACAGAATCTGTCTGACGAGCACCCGCCGTGTCTCCCCACGTCCTTGGCGTGTGGGGAGCAGGAGGTCCAACGCGGCCTGCGTAACCAGTGTCGCCAGCGCTGCAAGGTACGTATACCCCGCAATGGTCTTGCGCCCCACCCACTCGATCATGCGTTGTACGCCGTCTTTTTCATGGAGCCACACCGTCGGGCTAATCAAGATTCATGTCGGATCCCGCGAAATTGTAGGGGAAGGGTCCGAAACAAAGCAACGAGTCACCCTGCCGGCGATGTCTCGAAACGGCGCAGTCGAGCGAGGAAACCATGTGGGCTGGTCGGCGTGGACGAAAACGGCGGAGCAACAGCAGGAGGGAGGAACGTGGGACGAGGCCTATGACAACGGCCTGGCCTTGATAACGAACTGCTGAATACGCTGGAGTTGCGCAGGGCGTATCGCCAGAAACTCCACACCGAACTCCCCGCCTCGCGCCCATCGAACCACGGCTTCATCCACTCGAACCGGCCAATCATGCCCGTCCGACAAAAATAAAGACACCTTCATCTGGAGCCCCGGTGGCATCCGGCTATCCGACTTGGCCATACAGCCGGTCGAGGAGACATCCAACACCTCCGCCTCCCCGACAACCTCATCCTCCCCGGTAAATTCCAATCGGCAATCGGTCGCGACCCGTCGGGATTTTCTCGGCGTTTTCGTCTGTTCCACCTGCGCTCCTTTCTCAGCTCCTCCCCGGCCTCATCAACCCCGATGCCGGCCCTATTCGGGACCGGTGGATGCGAGAAACCGGCGGATCCGAGTAAGTTCGGTTGTCCCCATGGACACGAATTCCACACCAAAATGCAGATCCCGCCCCCATCGCACCAGGGCCAGATCAATGGTGGTGGGGCATATTTCCCCCGGAAGGAGGATAATCAACGACATGGCATCACCCACAGCCACACCTGCGTCGCTGCTGATTCTACAGCCACCGGCGGAGAGGTTGATGACGACGCCTTCGCCTTCCGTCTCACCGTTAAAACTGATGGTCGGAGCAAAGGGAGCGAAGGAGAGCAGGCATGCCGGGGGCACAACACTCCGTTGATGTTGCCGAAGTTCAATACGCGCAGAAGAACGATTGTCGGATTGGTCCATGGCGGAGCGGATGCTGCGATCGTGCACGACATTCAGCCAGGATCAGTATAGCGCAAGGAGCGGGAGACGCCGAATACTTCTCATCATTTCACCGAGGCCCCCGTTGAATACGTACGGCCGCGCGACAGCCTTGATGGAAAGCCACTTAGCGTCGATAGATCGGCGGCTCACCGGGAGGACGGCTCTTGAAGCGGCGATGCTGCCAGAAGTATTGTTCCGGAACTCGACGGACGGCCCCCTCAATCAGCCGGTTGATGCGAGTGGCATCCTCCACCATTTCACCGGACGGAAAGTGTTCGAGCGCCGGCCCCACTTCAATGTCATAGCCGGATCCATCGGCTCTTCGATAGTAAAAGCAGGGTACCACCGCGGCTCCGCTGACCTTCGCCAAGCGCGACGTGGCCGTCAGGGACGCAGCCTGCACACCGAAAAACGGGGCGAAGACGCTGCGCTTGGAGCCTGCGTCGATATCCGGGGCATACCACACCACCTGATTCCTGGCTAAGGCTCGCAGGATTCCTCGCATATCCCGGTGCTGAATCAACTCGGAATAGTACCGGCTCCGGCATCGATTCGCGACGGTTTCGGCGACCACATCGTTCTGCGGACGGTAGACGATCGCCACCGGCTGCTCCAACGCCATGAACCGACCGGCGAGTTCCGCCGCATGCAAGTGAGCGCCGCAGAGCAACACGCCTCGCCCCTGACGGAGCGCCTCGCGGATATGCTCCAATCCCTTGATGGTGCACTCGCAATAGGTGCGCGGATCTTTGGCCCACCAGGCCATCGCGATCTCCAGCACCCCCATTCCCATGGATTCGAAGCAACGGAGCGCGACCTGGTTCCGCTCGGCCGGTTCCTGCCGGGGAAAACAAACGGCCAAGTTCACCCGCACGATATCGCGACGCTTGGTCAATAAACCGTGCAGCAGGCGCCCGCATTGTCGACCGAATGCGAGTTGCCAGCGATAGGGAAACAGGGCCAGCAGGCGAAACAATCCGAGACCGACCCATGTCGGCCAATACAGCGGATGGTAGGAACTATGCGGCCGCTGACGCTTCTTTCGTGTATTTGTACTGGACATGGCCGAATGGGGAAGCCATTGTAGGGAAACGGAGCGGCGAGCGCAATCTCGAAGCGATGCGGGGAATCGAGTACCCGGGGCTGGCGAGGGGGGAAACGGTCTGGACTGACACACCAGGTCCGCCATGCCGGCCCGGAGGCAGCTCTGGGCGGGTCAGTGTGCATTTGCGTTGCCGCGCCGGGCAATCCCCGTCACATCCGGTTAGGACCCCGGCTTGGTCGCGATGGTAATGAACTTTCGCAGGCGCATCTCGGCCACCGGCGACAGATCGACAAACTCTAATCCATACACCTGCTCTCTTTCCCAGCGTACCGTCGCTTCCTCCACCGTCATCGGCGACACCTGGTTGGGCAACGCAAGCGTGACCGAAACTCGGTCGCCACGCTGAATACCGGCCTCACTCATCACTTTGGCTCCTCGCATCGACACATCGAACACGACCCCGATGCCCTCCCCCCCGCGCCCAAGCCATTTGGCCAAACCGAGGCGGGAAAAGGAGCAGACGAACGGTGCCGAGACGCGCAAACGCGGATGCTGCCGCAAATCGACCGAGAACTGTCCCGTTGTGCCATCCATACGTACCCTCCCGTATGTAATATGGCCACTGTATCGCACCTGCGCCGGTTCGAAAAATAAATTGAGAAAAGCAACCGGGCGCAACGGAACTCACAGAAACGGTGCCGGACGTGGCCTGACCGATCGCCACTCTTCCGACACCGCTCCTCCACTCGCCCTAAGCCGGAGGCGTCGACCGGCCCTTGCCGCGTTGACGGATCATCTCGGCGCAGGTTTGTGAGAGTTCCCCGGCGTGGGACTTCAAACACTGAGCGATTCGTCCTTCTCCCGCTTTGACCCCCGGGCAGAGTTGTTTCACATCCTCGGCGCAGGCCTTCCGCATGCGATGGCCCCCAATGCCCTTCTCCTCAGCCCCTGCTCTTGAACTGCCGGAAGACTCGGCTTGAACAGTGGATTGGTCCTGACCGGCTGCCGTTGCTGGATCAGATGCCGACCAGGCGGGTTCATACAATCCAAAGAGCCCGATCGCCAATCCGCGCAAGAACACAATCCTCATCGTTATTCTTAGGACTTCACAATCGACTCGCATATTCTCCCCCTTTCGGAAATAAATGACCGCACGAGGTCCACGCTCCTTCCGCCCCACGATGACTGAGTGCGGAGCCGGTTACTGACACAATGACTCAACGCCTCCGCAGGAAAACGGTTGACGGTCCCCCTCGTCCACCGCTGGCCCCAGGCCGGAGCGGCCGCAGCACATCTGCGACGCATCGACCCTACGGCGCCCACCAGACACTTGCGAAAACCCGCACGCTTGACTATTGTAGCGGGATGCAACACATCGCCCCGAGTTCGGTTCCAACCGACATTGTCCATCGTGTTCACCATAAGTTCTGGACCTATCTCCTATTCTGGTCAGTCGTCGCAGGGTCTGTGATCGCAGTCCCGGGCTACGGGCTGATCTATGGGTACTCCTGGCTGGATTGGACGATGTTCGTCATCCTCTATGTGATCACCGGACTGGGGATCACTGTGGGCTACCACCGGTTGCTGACCCATCGCAGTTTCGAATGTCCCGACTGGGTGAAGGGCTGTCTCTTGGTGGCGGGGGGGTGGGCGCTCCAGAACTCCGGCGCAAAATGGACAGCTGACCATTTGCGACACCATGCGCACTGCGACGATCCGGCCGATCCTTACAACGCCAAACGGGGATTCTGGTACAGCCACTGCGGCTGGCTACTCGATCCGGTGCCGTGCAACGATGAACGATTCGGCTCCCGCGTCATGCAGGACCGGGTCGCGATGTGGCAACACCGCCACTATGCGGTGATCGTCCTCGTCGGCCTGGCGCTCCCCTTTGTCGTCGGCTTCCTGCATAACGGCTGGAGGGGCGGAATCGGTGGGTTCATGCTGGCCGGCGTCGGACGCACCTTCGCCGTGCTGAACTCCACCTTCTGCATCAACTCCGTCTGTCATCTGTGGGGCGAGCAGCCCTACGGGACGGCCGACTCCAGTCGCAACTCCTGGTTTGTCTCACTGCTGACCTTCGGCGAGGGCTACCACAACTATCATCACACCTATCCGAGCGACTATCGCAACGGGCCGCTGTGGTACAACTTCGACCCGTCAAAGTGGTTGATCTACACCTTATGGAAGTTGGGACTCGCCTCCTCCCTACGGACGGCCTCTTCCGGTCACTGAAACGCAGCCCTCCGTGCCGCCGCCGGGGAACGACCGGATCGCCACCACGGAGGTCCGGCCGTAAGCGTACATTCCCCGTATTCGGCAATTGACTGCATCTTACCGACACAAATTATTTTCCCCCTGTCAGTGAATCGTGTAGCAATCCCCCTATTCATCTGTTAGGATGCATCGTGATCTCATAACGAGCCGCATGAGAATCATGGTTCCGGATGGCTCATCACCGATATTGTTTGTTACCGAGAAGTTGATCGGAAGTCAGACCCAAGCCGCCTCAAGCACCGCGTCTTCGGCCCTCTCATTCCCCTCATTGATTCGTTCTCGTGTCGCCGACAATGTCACTATTCAAAAGGAGAGACCCCTATGGGTAACAAATTGTATGTCGGCGGATTACCGTATGCTGCCACTGAATCGCAACTGAGCAACTTGTTTTCCGCGCACGGCACCGTTGAATCGGCGCGCGTGATCACCGACAAGTTCACCGGACAATCGCGCGGCTTCGGCTTCGTGGAAATGTCCACTGCGGAAGAAGCGAAGGCAGCCATCACGGCGTTGAACGGCTCGGACATGGATGGCCGGCAGCTCACCGTCAATGAAGCGAAGCCGCAAGAAGCTCGCTCCGGTGGCGGCGGCGGGGGTGGACGGTTCGGCGGCGGTGAAAACCGCGGCGGACGCAGCCGCTTCTAAGTAGTGACGGGATTCATCTCGTCTCCGGAGGGGCGCTTCAGCTGAGGCGCCCCTTCTTTTTTATCCTGCGCCGGGTGGGACTACTGCTCGTCCGGCTTTCCCCGCAACGATTTCAGCCGCGCTCTCTTGGTCTTACTATCGAGCCGTCTTTGGGTCGACCCCTTCGTCGGCTTCGTCGGACGACGCGGCGGACGCACCACCGCCACTGACCGAATTAATTCCTGTAGACGATCCAACGCCAACGCGCGGTTGCGCTCCTGACTCCGTGAATCCTGCGCCTTAATAATAATAGTGCCGTCACGCGAGATTCGATGGTCCCGCAAGGCCAGCAACCGCTCCTTGTAGAACGGCGGAAGGGAGGACGCGAGAATGTCAAATCGCAGATGGATCGCGGAGGACACCTTATTGACATGCTGCCCGCCGGCGCCTTGCGCCCGCACAGCGGTCAATTCGATCTCCTCGTCCGGGATGGTCACGTGCGTGGAAATGGACAACATAGCGGTGAGATCCTGCGCCCGCCAACGAATAGAACGTACTCGGGAGACAAGGCGGGAGTCAATCACGTGAGCACACCACACCTTGTTCGCGGTCGAACATTCACCCGGTCACACGCCCCTATCTGCCGGATGGAACTGTATCCGTGAACAGGGTATGATACTAAGGTCTTTCCCTTTAAACCCCTGACACAAGAGTGCGATGGAACCTGCGCTGAACAACGCGCCCTCCAAGGCTGGCTTGGTATCAGACAGAAGCAGATCGACCCAAAGGGGCCTCCCGCTGGTCCTTCTCCTTTGTTTTGTCATCGCGACGGCACTGGGACTCTATGCGTTGTCGTTCTTGCGAGGGGTGCTGGTCTCAGAACGAGGACGAGAATTGGCCATGAACGCCGCCGCGGTCGCGGATACCCTCGACCGCGTCATGTTCGAACGGTTCGGCGACATCCAACTCTTCGCAAACGACGGCCTACTCCGGGACGGCACCCCGGCTGAAAAGACCGCCCGGCTCCTGGCCTACAAACAACTCTATCAATATTACTCCTGGCTGGGAGTCGCCGATAAGAACGGACAACTCACGGCCTCCACCGACGGGCTGCCAGTGCAGGGCACGCAAGGTCTCAACCCCGAGTCGTTCGACGTGGTACGCAAGACCGGGAAGGTTCACTTCGAAGACATGCGGCCCTCCCCAACATCGCACAGAAAGATGGCCATCGGATTCACGGCGCCGATCTATGGGCCAAAAGGAACATTTCTCGGGGTGGTGGCCACACGGGTGCCGTTCGAAAATCTTCAGTCGATTTTCGAGCAGGAAGGCAGGCTGCGATACGGACCGCTGGCTTACGACTGGTTACTGTTGGACCGAGAGGGGACGATCCTCAGCGAAAAAAATCGCCCCTCGAATCTCAACGGCAGTCCGGTGAAGATAGATGTACCGTCGCAAGCCCAAGCCGTTGCTGATCGAGAGCACCCCGGTTTCGTGCAAGAAACCCATCGCCGTGCTGGACACCCCGTCGTCACCGGCTATGCCTGGACCAGAGGGTATGCCGACTTTCCCGGATTCGACTGGCTCGTCTTGTTCCGGCTGGACCGTCTTCAGGTCTATGCCCCGATCGATCGACTGATCTGGATGGTGGGAGGGATTGGATTGCTGGTCATCCTCCCCCTCACCGGCTACGGCATCTGGGTCTCGTGGGAACTGGGCCGCGAGCGGAATGAGCTGGTCGAGGCGCGGCAAAAGTTGGAGGAGTCCGTGGCGGAGCTGGGCCGCTCGAATGCCGATCTCCAACAATTCGCCTATGTGGCTTCGCATGACTTGCAGGAGCCACTCCGGATGGTCAGCAGCTATACACAACTCATTGCGAGGCGCTACCAGGGAAAACTCGATGCGGATGCGGATGAATTTATCGCCTTTGCCGTGGACGGCGCCAACCGCATGCAACGGCTCATTCAGGACCTCCTGGCCTATTCGCGAGTGAACACGACGGGCCGACAATTCGAACCGACGGCCATGGAGACGGCGCTCAACTCTGCACTGGGCAATTTGGTGAACGCGGCCAAGGAAAGCCAGGCCGTCATCACTCATGACCCGTTGCCGGCGGTGATGGGCGATGAAAGGCAATTGGCACAGTTGTTCCAGAATCTGCTGAGCAATGCGATCAAATTCAGCGGGGCGCAACCGCCGCGCATACACATTTCCGCGAAGCAGACCGACGGGCAATGGTTGTTTTCCGTTCGCGATCACGGCATCGGAATGGACCCACAGTACGGGGATCGGATTTTTGTCATTTTCCAGAGGCTCCACACAAGAGCAGAATATCCGGGGACCGGTATCGGCCTGGCCATTTGTAAGAAGATCGTCGAACGCCACGGCGGACGCATCTGGGTGGAATCCGAACTCGGCAAGGGAGCGACGTTTTATTTCACCATGCGCGATGAGGAACCGGGCACCTGGGCGCACACCCCGAATCGCTGACGGAAGGAAGGAGCAGGAGTTGTATGGTACCTGAGATGGTGAAGCCCATCGAGATTCTGCTGGTCGAGGATAATCCGGGCGATGTTCGGCTGACGATGGAAGCACTGAAGGAAGCCAAAGTCGTGAACCATCTGACCGTGCTGAAGGACGGTGAGGAAGCCTTGACCTATCTGCGCCGACAGGGTCCCTACGCCCACGCGACTCGCCCCCACCTGATCCTGCTCGACTTGAATCTGCCTCGAAAAGACGGTCGGGAAGTGCTGGCTCAAATCAAGGCCGAGGAGCCGCTGAAACGCATTCCGGTGGTCGTGCTGACGACCTCAGAGGACGAGCAGGATGTGCTGAAGAGTTACAACCTTCACGCCAATTGCTACATCACGAAGCCGGTGGACCTGGATCAGTTCATTCGGGTGGTGCGGTCCATTGAAGATTTCTGGCTCGGGATCGTCGTGTTACCCGTTCCACCCCAAAACGGAACCAGATGAGCACCGGTCCGGCCCATATCCTGCTGGTTGAAGACAATGCCGGTGATGCTCGTCTTCTGAAGGAACTCCTGACGGAAACCGGCGCCGGCCGGCTCACCCTCACGCATGTCGACCGGCTCGATGCCGGTATCCGATGCCTGACCCAGGCCGCGTTCGACATTATTCTTCTGGATCTCTCGTTGCCGGACAGCCAAGGGGCTGAAACGCTCGTCAGGATGCACGCGGCGGCGCAAGGGATTCCGATCGTGCTGATGACCGGCTTCGAAGATGAAGAGTTGGGATTGCAGCTCATCCAGGCGGGAGCCCAGGATTATCTCGTGAAAGGGCAAACGACCGCCCCGCTCCTGGCACGCGCCCTGAAATATGCCGTCGAGCGCAAGCGGCTGGAAGAAGAACTGCGGCAGAAAACGCGCTTTCTCCAGTCCGTGCTGGACAACATGGCCGAAGGCGTGGTGATGGCCGACGAAAGGGGAACGTTCCAAGTGTGGAACCAGGCCGCTGAACGTATCATCGGAAGCGGTCCTGCCGACATAGGAATCGAAGAATGGTCCAAGCATTACGCGCTATTCTTACCGGACAGGGTCACACCGTTCCCGACCGATGACCTCCCGCTGGCAAAAGCGATCCGTGGAGAGTCCGTGACCGATGCCCTGATCTTTTTTCGCCGGCCGCATTGGCCGGACGAGGCCTGGCTCAGTGTTACGGCCAGGCCCTTGCTGGATGACACCGGGCATCTCAGCGGAGGGGTTGCCGTCTTTCGAGACATCACCGCTGCAAAGCGAACCGATGAAGCGCTCCGGGACAGCCAAGCACGATATCGACTGCTGGTCACCAAAGCCAACGACATCATCTATAGAACGGATGCATCGGGCCGGTTCACCTTTGTGAACCCGGTCGCCATGCGCATTATGAAATATACGGAACCGGAACTGTTGGGGCGTCGGTTCATCGAACTGATTCATCCCGATCATCAGCCGGCGGCCGAACGATTTTACGGCCGGCAGTTCCTCCGTAAACAATCAAGCACCTATTACGAATTTCTCGCCCTCGCCAAGGACGGGAGCGAAGTGTGGATCGGCCAGAATGTGCAAGTTCTTTTGGAAGAGGGCAAGGTAGTCGGGTTCCAAGCGGTAGCCCGTGACATCACGGACCGCAGGCAGGCCGAGACGGCACTGCGAGATAGCGAAGAACGATTTCGGGCGATCATGGACAATAGCCCGGCCCTGATTTTCATCAAAGACCTGGCCGGTCGCTATCTCCAGGCGAACCGTCAGTTTGAAATCATTTCTCATCTGTCCCACGAGGATCTCGTCGGCAAAACCGACGAGGAAGTCTTCCCTCCGGAGCAAGCCGCCGTATTTCGTGGCAATGACCGCAAGGTCCTGGAGACCGGAGCGCCCATGAGATTCGAGGAATCGGCACTCCACGACGACGGCCTTCACACCAGCATCGTCGTCAAGTTTCCCCTGCGCAATTCCCAGAATCGTTGTTACGCCCTCTGCGGCATCGCGACCGATATAACGGATCGAAAGCGAGCCGAAGAAGCTCGACAACAGCTCGCCAAGGATCGCTTGCTGCTGCTGGAGTCCACCGGGGAAGGGATCTATGGCATCGATCGCCAAGGCCGCTGCACGTTCATCAATTCGGCCGCGGCGCGCCTGCTGGGCTCTCTCCCCGAGGAACTCCTCGGCCAGGATATGCATGAGCGCATCCATCATTCGTTCCCGGACGGCGCCACATACCCCCGAGCAACCTGCCGGATCCAGGAGACGCTCGAGGGTGGCAAGGGGTGCAAGGTGCACGATGAAGTGTACTGGCGCAAGGACGGGACGGCATTTCCGGTGGAGTACTCGTCGTTTCCGATCATCGAAGACAAACAGATCACCGGAGCCGTGGTGGTGTTTCTGGACATCACCGAACGCAAGCGGGCCGAGCAACAGCTTACCCTCTCGCACGATCAACTCAGAAAACTGACCGCGCGGCTCGAATCGGTGCGTGAAGAAGAGCGAATTCTGATCGCCCGTGAGATCCACGATGAATTGGGCCAGGCGTTGACGGGCGTGAAACTCGAACTCTGCCTGTTACACGATCAGATCGCCGAAGTCTCTCCCCTGGTGCGAAAAAAGCTGGAGTCGATTTCCACACTGGTCGATGGAACGATCCAGTCGGTCCAACGGATCGCCACCGAGCTGCGCCCTGTCGTCCTCGATCAACTCGGCCTCATCCCTGCCATCGAATGGCAGGCCCATGAATTTCAAGCACGCACAGGGATTCAATGCACGCTCGACGTCTATCTGCGCGCGGTCACATTGTCTCATGCCGGCTCGACGGCCATGTTCAGAATTTTTCAGGAAATCCTGACGAATGTGGCGCGCCATGCTCAGGCCTCCGTCGTCCATATCACCCTCCAAGAGCAGGCCGGCAACCTTGTGCTTGACGTACGAGACAACGGGCGCGGCGTCACCGATGCTGAATTGGCCGACCCCCATTCCCTGGGCCTGGTGGGGATGCGTGAGCGAGCCCTGCTTCTGGGAGGTGAGACCATCTTCACCGGGAGTCCCGGGACAGGCACGGCAGTGCGCGTCCGGATTCCTCTTGATCAACCGTAGTCGGCGGCGCCGGGATGGAGCACGGAGCACTGCGCGTTCAGCCGCTCAGGCGCACTAGCGGAAGGAGGATCCTGTTGTGACAAGAATTCTCGTTGTGGATGATCACGCCGTCGTCCGACAGGGCGTCAAACAAATTCTCAGCGAACAATTCCATGGGGCCGTCCTCGGCGACGCTCAGAACGCGGAAGAGATGATCGCACAGGTGGGAAAACACAGTTGGGATATTGTGATTCTCGATGTGGGCATGCCCGGAAAAAGCGGACTCGACGCGCTCAAAGAACTCAAACAGGCCCGGCCGAAACTCCCCGTCCTCGTTCTGAGCGGCTATCCGGAAGACCAGCTGGCGTTACGAATGTTGAAAGCGGGCGCGGCCGGTTACCTGTCGAAAGACAGTGCGCCGAACGAATTGGTGCAGGCCCTCCGGAAGATCCTTGGCGGCGGCAAATTCGTCAGTGCGGCAGTGGCGGAACTCCTGGCCCTGAATCTGGAGAGTGATTGGGAAAAACCGCTCCACGAGCAGTTGTCTGATCGCGAGTACCAGGTCCTGTGTTTAATCGCGGTGGGAAAAAGCTTGAAGGACATTGCGGATGATTTATGCGTCGGTGTCAGCACCATCAATACCTATCGGGCGCGCATTCTCGAAAAAATGCAACTGAAGAACAACACCGAATTGACGCATTACGCGATAGAGAATCGTCTCGTCAACCGGCTCATCAGGTGAGATCCTTCCGCTCCGTCGTCATGGCGGCCCGTTCGTTCCCGCTCCACAAGCTCCCTTCGTAGCATGAACGTCGACATACGCGGTCGGCAAAACGGCGACGCGTAAATTGCGTAAAACGCTATGCTTCTCGGACCCTGCTTCCGGTACAGATAACCCTATCGTGGCGATCCGGTTGCGAGACCGTTCGTACCGTCAGCACGAGGGGAGCGAATAACATGGTTGGGTTGGTCCCTCCTTATAGCTCGGATGATGACCGGTCCGAGGGGAATGAGAGTACCGATCTCCATACAACAGGGACTCTCATAACCAGGGCACTGGAACGGCAGGGGCCCTGCACGTTGGATGCACTGGCCTCTAGGCTCCCAACCTGTACCTGGAACCAGATATTCATGACGGTCGATGCCCTGTCGCGGGAAGGAACGATCTCTCTCCAACCCCGTGCTCGCTGCCAATATCTGGTTTCTCTGACGTCGGTCCGCACGCACGCCTTGCGCCGCTTCGATCCCGATAGGCCTCTCACAGACACCCGACAGGGCACCGGCGATCCGTACGGGAAATAAGAAGGAGGCCGACACATGAGCGCGACCATGAGCAGCACCAAACAGACCGGAAGATCCCGTGTCATGATCGTCGATCCTGAACTGCAATTCGGACTCAAACTGGCGGACTGCCTCGCCACCAATGGGTACCATGCAGTCCTCGTCCGGGACATTCAATCCATGCTCACCGACCTCGTGGAGATCCAGCCGGAGGCCATCCTGCTGAGCTCAGACTCTTGCGAGGAGGAACGGGAGGCCGCTGAATCGGATACCCTCCGGGCGCTCAACATCCTCTGTCCGCAGGCGCCGGTCTTAACCGTCGCCGAACCGACGCGAAACCAGCCCGGTGCCCTCTCCCCGCCGATCGATGCGCACGCAAGTCCTCAGACTCCACCCGTGCACCATCGCGTCGAGGAGCTGCTGCGAGCAACGCTCGGTATTCCATGCGTACCCGCATCTCTCACGTGATGCGCTCATCTTGAGAAGAACCACTTACTCCGACTCAACAGGGAGGTTCAATGATGGCACAGCGACGGTTACGGTCAATCGACGACAGCGTTCGGATACCGAGTCGATCCACGACGGAGATGGAGACGCCGGCACGACAACGGTCGGGTCCCGAGATCCCGCCGCAGCAGGCCGACAGTGAACCGACGACCGAAGAAATCAGGACGCGCATCGAGAAGCTGGCCTATGAGCTCTATCAACAACGAGGGCGGCAGGACGGGTACGACCGTCAAGACTGGCTGGAAGCCGAACGATTGACGCTCACGGAACCGACGCGCGCGCGCCAAGACGGTTCTGACCGCCGCCCGACCTCTGTCCAGGCGTAGCGCGTAGGACGATGAAAAGACTGCACAAAGAAGATCCTGCACGGAGAATAGTGCGATGCTTTGCCCCACTACCAACTGCGGCCGACTCATGACACCTGATTACCGTGCAGGCTATGACACACGCACCGGGCTTGAATGCTTTCATTGCGGACACTGCGGGCATCGCGGGATGAGGGCACGAGAAGGACTGCAGCTGTTGTTCTCCGGGCAGCATGAATATGTCTTCAGCTATGGGCCGTCCCTCTCGTACCTCAAAGTCGTGCTGTCGACGGTTGCGCTGAATCTGTTCAGCACCCAAGGCCTGAAACCGGTCCGACTGGCGACCCATGTCGCCGAATGGGCACTCCTCATGGGGCAGGTCTGCGGCACGGTTCGCCCTTCAGGCGACCTCGTCCTGTCCAGTTGTTACGAGTATTGCCGGCGGCAGGCGGTGACCCAGTCCGCACTCTCACCGCGCTAAGGCTACGGATTCGAGGACTGATTGACCCACGAACGAGGATCGGGCTCTGCCCTCATTACCATCGCGATCGTCAGCCGGAATCAGCTCCTCCGGCTTGGACTGCAAGCCGTCATCGCACCCCACGAGCACCTCAGACTGATCGGAGAAGCCGCGAACACGCTGCAGGCGATGAGCCTCGTCTCGCAAGATAAAGCCACATCTGCTCATCATTGAACTGGAGCCCGGCATGGACATCCTCGGGCTGGTTCGAAAGGTGAAGGCGTCGCTTTCGACCATACGAATCATCGCCCTGCATGGAATTGAAGACAGCCGCGGCGGGCTGGACGCCTTGTCGTCCGGAATAGACGGCATGGTGTTGACCACCCAGCCGGGAGTCGTGCTGCTTGCCGTCATCGAATATCTCTGTCGGCGTCCGGCGATCGCGGCGCGCTGTCTTCCTTGCGACACAAGCGCGTGGGAGAGAAGCGGCTCAACCAGCGGCCTCGAGGACCCGATGCCAATTCCGCCGGATTGGTCCGAGGACCTCACAAAACGTGAGCATGACATCATCGCCTTGATCGGAGAGGGCCTGTCCAATAAAGACATCGCCTGCCGCCTCAACATTTGCAGCACGACCGTGCGCCATCACCTCACCAGCATTTTCGGCAAACTCGATGTGCACAGCCGCCAGCAACTCTTGATTCGAGCACACAAATACGGCCTGGTCAAACTCCACGCGAACGGGACAACCACTCGCGCACACGTTGTGGGGGTTCGGAGCAGTCCGTCCGAGAGCGTCGGAACGCTCCCTCCGTCGGCGGCCACTTAAAAACCAGCGAGCCGCGCCATGAGGAAGGCAATTGTGGAACATCCGAATGATATGAACCGGCTACAAGCCGAAGGAAAGGGCTGACGGCGCAGGCATCACGATGTCGAGCGTTTAGGCAATGACTGCCTTCTGTGTGAGGTATTCCATGAGATCGGAAAAAGAGCCCTCGCGAAGGATACGCGTAAACTGCGCCTGATACTTCGCCATGATGCTGGCGCCGTCGATGCTGATATCATTAACAAGCCAAGCTCCGGATCGCCGAACTACTTCAAATTCGATCCGTGTGTCGACTTCCTCGCCGGCAGGCGCAATCATGACCTGTGCCCCGTCTGCACCGGTTCCTTCAGCGAGAAAGACCACTTGGGCCGCAGAATAATCTCGCAGATGATCCGCCAGATCGTCGCGTAACACCTGCACAAAGAGCCGCACAAACTGCCGTCGCTCTGCGGCATTCGACTTGATCCCGGTCTCGCCCAGCGACCGTCCGGCCATTTCTTCATAGTTGAAGACCCGCCGAACCACCTGCTCAATTTCCCACTGACGCTGCGCAGAGCGGCTCGCATCTTTCAACTCCGTCAGGATATACAACATGTCCTTCATCGTGCGCTCGACGACCTCCGTCGGCGTCTGTTCTGCCCACGAAGAGGCGGCATGGCTGGATACCACCAACATCACAGCGAGCAGACACAGTATCAAGCCCCGGACGGACCTCGAAATCGAGGGACAAGGATGGCTCAGGCCGATAAATCTCTGGTTCATACGTTCTGCCTTCCAATAACTTCTGCCAATAATCGTTTATGGTACCGGCCGTCAAAACCGAGCGTCAAGCGCGTGGATATACCTGTGTTTCAACCGCCAAAAGATCAGATACTGAAGGAGCCGGCTATTGCGCCGAACGGTAGTGGCGCGCCATTGAGAGATTTTATTTTCCTCTCTGTGGCACCTTCGGTATACTCGCGCCATGCCTCTTCGACGAATGCCCCTCCTGCTGCTGAGTCTCTCCATCCCTGCCCTCTTTTCGGGCTGCGAAACAACCGACAAAATGCTCGGCGCCGCCGAACGGGCTGTCGGCAGCAGCACAGGAAGAACCGTCCTGGATATCGTCGGCGGCAAGGATCCGGCTGAAATCGCCAGGCGGCGCGTCGAGAATTATGGACGGGACCCCCAAGCCCTGTTGCGGGACCTTCGCTCGATCCAGCGGGACTTCCAAGCGCTCATGGCGGCGTTGACCGGAGAAGTCGGGAAAAAGTGGGGCACCAAGGAAGTGAAACTGCCCGAGCAGAAGAAATATGTGAAATACACGCAGAATTACCGCAGTCGCGCCATCGTGGATTTCGATGCGGGCAATATCCTGATCGAGACGCTTGACGAGAAAGATCCGCGGGCCAGCCTGAAGAATGCCGTCGTCACCACCCTCCTCACTCCCAACGATCCTCGGAGCGTCGATCTATTTACGGATAAAGAAATCACCCTGACCAGCGAGAAGGAACCGTATCTCCTGGGCCTCGTGTTGGACCAGTCCGGCAAGCCCGTGCGCACCCCTGCGGAGGCGGAGCAGTTCGCCGACACACTCCTCTCCAAGAGCACGACCACCCGGAAGGTCGAGCAAGAAGAGGGACCGAAAACCGCTCACATGGTCAACATCTCGATGGTCACGAATTTCTCGCATAAACAGGCGGAGAAATACCGCGCAGTCGTCGGACAGTTTGCGGAGCGCTACCAGATCAGTCCCAGCCTTGTCTTTGCCATTATCCGCACCGAGAGTAACTTCAATCCCTTTGCCGTCAGTTCTGCGCCGGCGTACGGATTGATGCAATTGGTCCCCACCAGCGGAGGACGGGATGCGTACCGCAAAGCAAAAGGTGAGGACAAGGCGCCCTCGCGCGACTACCTCTTCGATCCGGACAACAACATCGAATTGGGCACGGCCTATCTTAACGTGCTGACGTACGCCCAATTGGACGATGTCACCGACCTGGTCTCGCGTGAATACTGCGTGATCTCAGCCTATAACACCGGCGCCGGCAACGTGTTCAAGACATTTTCCAAGGACCAACGGAACGCGTTGCAGCAGATCAACGGATTGCAACCGGCCGCACTCTATGACCGCCTCCGTACCGGACTCCCCTATCAGGAGACCCGCGACTATCTCGCGAAGGTCGTCGGGTTTCGAAAGCAATTTGTGAGTCTCGGCGAGACTGCCGCCAAATAACCACGCATCGGTTCCGACAATCCTCCCAAACCAGTGATGGTTGGATTCTTGCCTTCCGGCGCCCGCTTGGTTACAACAAGTCAGGCAACGGGTTTTTCAAGGAGGACCACCGCGAACTCATCACCTGACAAGAGCACTGCATTCGGCATCCTCGGCGCCGCCTTCGCTCTACTGTGCATCGCGCTGGTCCCGTTGATGACAGTTGAGATCCCGCCGCTCGTAGACTATCCCAATCACCTGGCCCGCATGCACATCCTCGCCGATGGCGGGCATTCACCCTGGCTTCGCCAATACTATGACATCCACTGGGACCTGCTTCCCAACCTTTCGATGGACCTGGTGGTGCCGCCGCTCACCCGAATCATGTCGACTGAACAGGCAGGCAAGGTGTTCATCGCGCTCACATTCGCTCTGCTGGCGGGTGGCACAATGGCGCTGCACGCTGCCCTGCATAGACGCTGGTCGCCCTGGCCGCTCCTGGCATTTTTCTTTCTCTATAACAGCGTCTTCCTGTGGGGCTTCCTCAACTATCTCTTTGGGCTCGGACTGGCTCTGTTCGCCTGCGCCCTGTGGGTCAGGCTCCGCAGTCGTTCCGCACTCCTGGTCATGCCGTTGTTTTCGCTTATTGCCGCGATTTTGTTGTTCGCCCATCTCTTCGCATTCGGCAGCTTCGCCCTGATCGTCTCGACCTATGAGCTCTCTCTCTGGTGGCGTCTGCGACACGAGGCCGTTCAACCCGCCGGCGCCGCCCGCTGGAAGGCCGCTCCGGCACTCATCATTCCACTCATCCTCCTGACACTGACCCCGACCTTCAAAGTAGCCCCCGAAGACTATCCCTTGTGGCTCAGAGGGTCTCCCCCGCCCCCGCTCATCACTTTTCTTCCTCCCGCAACAAAACTCGAAGCCCTGAAGGGGACCATCCGAACCGAGCACCGGATCTTGGATCGCATCACCGTCCTCATGCTGGTCGGGCTGGTCGGCATCGGGCTGGTGCGGCGACGTTGCTCGATCCTGCCGCCGATGTTTCTCCCCCTCGGCGCAACCGCGCTGGCCGCCATGGCGATGCCCAATACGATCGGCACGACCGCGGTGGTCGATATACGAATGCCGATCGTCTTCGTCTTACTCACCGTGGCGAGTTCGGATTGGCGCGAAACCAGCCGAGGATGGCTTCTTCCGGTGGCACTGGCCCTGAGCACGGTATTCGCGGTGAGGATGGGCTACATCACCGAGCACTGGCAGAACACGGCACACCACTACCGACAGTTCAGACAGACCCTTGATCAGCTGCCGGAAGGAGCGCGCCTACTGTCGGCCATCAAAATGGCCTCCTATGACAACTGGTCTCCGAGAGAAGGCCAGATCCCCGAGCCCATGCCCATGGTCAACCTGTCCTGCTGGGGAGTCATCCGGCGGTCGGTCTTCGTTTCGAATCTCTTCGCCGCACCGGGCCAACAACCGGTGCGACTCACGCCGGCAGTCCATGGACTGCTGACAGTAGAGGAATTCCTCTTTCGCGCGGCGCCGATTCCCTGGGACCAGCTCCGCACCCAGTATGACTACGTGGTCGTCCGACGCACCCAACGCCTGCGCCCTCCTCCTCCTCCCGACTTTGTTCCGTTCGGCTCAGGAGACGAGTTCCAGTTTTATCGTACCGGAAGAGGCCCTAGCACACAGCCGGCAGGGCAGTCCCGATTGCTCACCGGGCCTTGACGTTCCAGGTGTAGGACGAGGTGACGGCATAATTCCATACCGTCCCCACAAGAATGCCTGCCAGGGCGGACAATCCCCAATGAAATTGCTGAGTGAACAGATAGGACGCGACCCCCACATTTCCGACAGCGCCAAGACTACACGCCAGAACAAACGATACCCACCCTCGCAACCACTGCCACCCTCGTAGCCGCTGGTCCCGATAGGTAATCACGTTGTTCAAGATGAAATTACTCGTCATCGCGAGCAAGGTGGCAACACCCTGGCCCCAGGCAAAGGGCATCGCCAACCAGCGATACAACACCCACAGCACACTGAAGTGGATCAGGACGCCGGAGCCCCCCACGAGGCAAAATGTCACCAGGCGCACAGGCACAAACCGGCCGATGGACTTATCAAGCAGCAGCATGACGTAATCCCACGCCACCTGACTATCGAGCTTGCTTTCCCCGGCTTGTCTCAACCTGAATTCATACGGTAGTTCTAGGAACCGCAACGGCCGCGGTGACGAGGCCAACACATCCAGCAGGAGTTTAAAACCCATCCCGGACGTCCGTCTGACCACCCGGTCGAACACCTCTCTGCGCATGGCAAAAAATCCGCTCATCGGGTCCGTCAATCCGGCAGGCACCAGTGGGCGACTCAATCGCGTAGCCCACCGACTGGTGAAGGCCCGCATGCCGTCCCACTCGCCGATGCTGCCACCCGCCATGTACCGGCTCCCGATCACGATGTCGTACCCATCCTGCAATACGGCCTTGAGCATGTCGGGAAGCAATCGCTCGTCGTGCTGAAGGTCACCGTCCATCACGGCCACGACCGGTGCGGAACTCGACAACATCCCTTCAATACAAGCTGAGGACAACCCTCGGCGTCCGATCCGATGGAGACAACGTACCCGATGGTTAGCACAGGCCTGCGCGCGCACGACTGCGGCAGTCTGATCCGGAGAGTCGTCATCGACAACGATAAGTTCCCACTCGACCCCAATCAGGCCGACGTCCAGGGCCTCCACTAGCCGGGGGATATTGTCCCGTTCGTTAAATGTCGGAACGATGATGGAAAGGACAGGTCCTTGCACTACTCCCCTCTCAATGGCTTGCGCAAAGCATCAGAGATACCTGCCGGCCCCGACCCTAGTCGGCGCCAGACTTTGTCTATCAGACCAAGAACCAGCTCAAAGATGACAGCGACGCGCGTTCGACACAATGGTACGCTTACAATCCGATAACCAGTCTCACCGGCGGGACCCGTTCGACCAGGCCAAACGACAATTCACCTTTGACATCGTCCGGATTGTAATAGGTTCCGAACAGCCGGTCCCAAATCGTGAGCAACGCGCCTAGATTGGCCCGTTGATGAGCGGGATCAGTGCTGTGATGGATCTGATGGTAGCGCGGGGTCACAAACACCCATTCCAGCCAGGACGATCTCCAAGTGACATTCAGATGCATCCAATTGTTCCGCACAATGTGCTCTACCATGATCACCTGAAATGCCCATGCCGAAGCCTCATGCAGCAACGGAAGGGCAACGATATACGTCAGGTTGAACAGAGCGATATGTGGGATGGTGGCACGGATTCCAGCAAGCCAGTACAGGGAGGTGGGGGAATGGTGCCACCGGTGGATGCGCCACACCGGCTTGGTATGCATGAGCCGATGCACCCAATAGAGCCCGAAATCTTCGGCGATATAGAAAAGGGCCAACTTCACGACCGTGGGCAGACTGTACAGAGCCGCAGGCATATAGTTCGGGATCGGAATCCGATCCGTCGCCTGTACCACGGCAAGGAACGAGACATTGTACAAACCTAACGCGATCAGATCCCGCCAGAATACAGACCGGTAGGCGATCGGACGCGCAGGAAATCGCCACTCTGCGAAAACACACAGCAGGCCGATACTCCAGAACAGCAGATAGGGATACAGCGCCTTATCCATAGGCCTCCGTTCGCTTCTCAAGCCTCATTTGGCTTACCCTACCGAAAGCCTCAGCGGTTGCGAAACCCTTTGTAACTTTCCGCATCTCCGCTCTCGACGGCGACCTGCCGCATGCCGATCGACGGGTATCTTGCCCGTTTCGACGCCTCGGGCCACGATCAGCACCGTTTTATTTCACGCCGCCACCGTGAATAGAAACGGTGCACCCCACATCACGCCATGCGCCTGCATTACCTTTTCTCACGAATTCAATGAGTTGGCAATCTTCGCCCCATTCGCCCGTAAGGGCACGGCTATTGCTCTACCAAGAGCAATCCATGATCTCGCTGACCATACACCACCATCCCCCGGCGCTTTCTGCCGGGTAGACCTCAAGGAGGAGGGCAACATGAAACGACACACCACAACCTATTCCGCCATCGTGCTGGCTTTCAGCTGGGCCTTACTCGGCCCCGCACCCACCCAGGCGGCCGCCGACAACATTGAGCCGGTGACCTGGAGCACCGGTCAAAAGTCTTCCTCTTGGGCGGAAGAGCTGCTGGGCCAGGTTGTGACCTACCAAACACTCGCTGAGAAAAGCCTGCTCCCGGGCAACTTTGAGGCCTATGTGGAGCAGATGCGCAAAGTGCGCGAACTGTACCGCACGGGAAACCGGCGAGCCACCTACGACGGCGTGAACCAACTCATGGTCATGCTGGAAGCCAGGGTCGGGGGCATCGATGCGCACAGCGCCGACGCCTTGTGGGACTTCTGCTATCGCGTCACCCCGGATGAATACCACGCACGCGATCGCCATATCCGGGCAAAGGGGGCCGATGAAGTGAAGAAACACGAAGACTTTATGCGGGACATGGAAGAACGAGCATCAATGGCTTTCTAAGCCCCATTGGCTTCATCGAACTGTGGAATCTGCGGCGGGCCGGCCATCCGCCCGAGGCCGTTGGCCCGCCGCCCCGCACCAGTGAATGGAGGACTCCGATGCTCCATGATCTTCGATGTTACGATCCACGCTCACGCGAACCGTCCTGCTGGTATGTGTCCTCCTGCTTGAGAGCACAGGCGCAACCCTTGTCTTGTCCCCGGTGTGGGCAGAAAGCGAACGCGCCGGATATGGGCCTGCCTCACCAGGCTTGTCGTCATCGCCCGTGCGCCTTCGATTCGAACCGGATGGAGCGGTGTCGTCGCCTTTCGGGTCGTCCTTCGATCTCCAGCATGTCTGGATGCGCGCAGACCTCCGCGTGAGACCTGAATGGCGCCATGGCGTCTGCTTTGGAGGCGGCCCCCCGATCGCCGGCGCCTGCAACAGTCTCGATCAATTCGGGTCCGGCACCGGAGCTCATAGCGGTCATCCTGCCGGCGATTTCTTCATCCAGCAGTGGGCACGCATTGGCCTGGGCTATGATCCTTCCCCCAATGTAAATTTTTATGTCGAGCTACAAGACTCCGCCACATGGGGGGGAAATGGGGACCCCACCGGAAGGAATCAAGGGGGTGACGCGAGCACGCATAACTGTGGGATCCAGCTCGCTGGACAATGCCGTTTGGGCATTCGCGCCGGCTATGTGCTGGTCAGGAACCTCGCCGGTATCGATGGGTTCAGCGCCAAGATCGGCCGGCAGTATGTCGTCTTCGGCAACCAACGACTCTTCGGCCATTTCGACTGGGCCAATACCGGCTATTCGCACGATGGCATCATGTTGAGCTATGCGACCGCCGCCTTCGATACGAAACTAGGCTGGTTTCGAAATTCCGAAACGGACGTGGGGCAGGCCAGCCCGGGTGGAAGCCTTGCGCCAAACCTGTTGACGTGCAGCCCGGAGTCCAACTCTTCGGCCACCTGCAATCCGGCCCTCACGCAACATGCGACCGACGCGGGCAGCGACGTGGATCTTGTGGTGCTCTACAGTCAACTCCGCAACATCCCTCGCATGATCGTCGAGCCCTACTATGTCCTGTACTCGAACCGCCTTCCTGAACGGGCCAATCCCGGCCAATACTTACCCAAATCGGCCTCTCAGTTACGGCATATGGTCGGCCTCCGCCTTGAATTTCGAGACGGCAACTGGGACTTCACTCATGAAGCGGCCTACCAATTCGGCCGCAGTGCGGACGGATTCGATTTCGACAATCAACGCAATCTGAGGATCAATGCCTGGGCTTCCGGGACGTGGATCGGCTATACCTGGTACACCCATCGCTGGAAGCCACGGGTCGCCGTCGGATTCGACTACGCCTCCGGAGACGGCGACAGCAATTGTGTGACCCCCGGCGGAAACCTGGCACGCAGTTGCGGCGGCAATGCCAACACATTCGAGAATTTTTTCCCGACCAACTTTCTGCACGTCGGCTACATGCTCAACGGCGCCTGGCGCAATAGCGTCCAGCCGCAGGTGAATGTCCAGGCTCGACCGACCGCTCGGGACCATATCGAACTCTGGGCGCTGCGCAAGTACTTGGCAAGCGCCCGCGACAATTGGTACCGTGGATCACAGGGGCCGCTGATTTTCTCCGGGTCCGACAACCGGACGACTCACATCGGTGATGAACTCGACATCGCATGGAGCCATATGTTTGCGGACGGGACGGTCTCGCTGTCGGTCGTCTACGGCCACTTCTTTTCGGGTCCTTACATCACGCACCAGCTCGGCACTACCGCGGACCAGGATTGGGGCATTGTGCAACTCTGGACGAATTTTTAGACGACTATGCAACGCGCCACACTGAATTTTGAAACGCTGCTGGAAGTGACCAACGCCCTGAATTCGCAACGGGACATCGACAGTCTCTGGCGCGTCATCGCCGATCAAATTCGAAAAGTGATCCCTTGGGATAGGGCCGGGATTACGCTCTACGAATCACAGACCGATTCCTTTCGCTTTTATGCCGTCATCACCAACATGGCGACTCCGGCCCTGGCGCACGATAGCGTGATTCCACGCACGGGCAGCGCAGTCGGTTGGGTCCACGACAACCGTCGCCTGCATATCAGGGAGGATCTCCAGAAAGAACAAATCTTTCTGGAGGATCGGTATTACGTGCAGGAAGGTTTGGGCCGAATGATCAATCTGCCCTTGCTCGTCCGGGAACATTGTCTCGGCACGTTGAACATCGGGAGCGTTCAGACCGGACATCTCGATCAGGACGATTGCAAATTCCTCCAGCAAGTCGCCACCCAGATCGCATACGCGATCGACCACGTATTGGCATACGAGCAAATCCAGCAGCTGAGTGACCGCTTGCGCCGAGAAAATGAGTATCTCGCTGAAGAGGTCAAAGCGAGCCGCAATCTGCGCCTGGTCGTGGGCACCTCTTTGTCCTTCAGAAAGGTCGTCGATCTTCTGAAGGCTGTCGCTCCGACAGACACGACGGTGCTCCTTCTCGGGGAAACCGGCACCGGCAAAGAAGTCCTGGCTCAGGCTCTTCACGATTTGAGCCTCCGCAGCCACAAGCCCTTTATTCGCGTCAACTGTGCGGCCCTGCCGTCAGGACTCATTGAAAGTGAGTTGTTCGGCCACGAGCGGGGCGCATTCACCGGCGCGCAGCTCCGAAGAGCCGGGCGATTTGAACTGGCCCACACCGGCACCCTGTTTTTGGATGAGATCGGTGAAATGCCGTTGGAAACGCAAGCGAAGTTGCTCCGAGTGTTGCAAGACGGCATGGTCGACCGTATCGGAGGAACCCAACCAGTCGCCGTCGACGTTCGATTGGTCGCAGCCACCAACGCCGACCTTCAGGCCGCCGTTCGGCAGGGAACGTTTCGCGCGGACCTGTTCTACCGCCTACATATTTTCCCCATCGCCCTGCCGCCCTTACGGGATCGGCGGGAAGACATTCCACTGCTTGCGCAGCATTTCCTGGCGCAGATCGGGAGCAAGCTCAAGCGGGCACATCTCGCCTTTGATCCACAATCGATGGCGCGGCTCCTCACCTACAACTGGCCCGGCAACGTGCGTGAACTTCAAAATGTGATCGAGCGCGCCGTTATTCTTTCCGGCTCCTCCCAAGTCACCGTCGACGAGATGTTGCTGCCGGTGGTGCAGGCCGTTCACAGCCCCTCCAGCAGCCAACCAGCGAGCTTGGGGGATCTTGAGCGTCACCACATCATCGAGGTGCTGGAACGGACGAAATGGCGAATCTATGGCGAGCAAGGGGCCGCGCATCTACTGGGACTCAACCCTGAAACGCTGCGGAGCCGCCTGAGAAAGCTTGGGCTCCGGCGACCGGCTACCCCATCGCCTGAAGCTACGGCTCTCCCCTAACCCCTAGAGATTGCAGGATTGACGGTGAAATCTGCCGGCCCGGATTTCACTCGATACGGTATTTCAGCCAACGCAGGTCATGCATCCACCATTCAGCTCATTTGACCGGACTATGGAAAGCATGATAAATTGCTGAACCGTACGAGCCTCGAGCGAAATCCCACGCTTCGCGTTTCCGCCCCCTATCACGGCGCGATCGCTTCCTTAACTACGCTCCTCCTACGGCCCATTTCCCCCATTCAGCGGACAAGGAAATGGGCAACGCAGTGGTCCGATTCGCATGCCTGACCCACTGCAACCAGTTTGATGGCCTGGACATCGCCATCCTGTTGTTCGCCGAAAGGAGTGTACGATGAAAATTACGTCCGTCTGGCGCGGCAACAAACCCAATCACAAGAAAAAGCGCACCGTCCCGAAGCTCAGGATCCGTTGGACACAGCTCGGACTCGTCGATCCCTCTGTGGACTCGCCGGAGACGCCGATGGATGAAATCCGTCGTGCGGTCACGAACCTGGCCAGTTCAGGGTTTGGGGCGGAGACCCGTGCCCGATCAGAACAGACCCAGGCACGCCCTGCGCGTGCCCATGCCCGTACCGGTGCCACTCGCACCACTCGTCGACCGTCCGGATCGTAACCAGACAGGCCTATTCGATCACCGATCAGGGAAGACGAATAGAAGGAGGGAACCATCGCACGAGCAGGAAAAACCACCATCGCAAAACGCGATCGAGAAAAAGCGAAGCAAGTGAAGCAGCGTGAAAAAGAAGCCCGTCGGGTCCAGCGCAAAGCCGAAAAACCAGAGCGCCCGGTGACTTCGGGGGGAGATGATCCTGACCTGGAAGGGTTGCAGTGGGGCCCCCAGGAACCCCTGTACTGAACAGGGGCTCCTGGGTACTCCCGGAACACTCAGCCGGCTTAGGATGCCTTAATTACAAAGCGGTCTTCACCGAACACGCCGCGGAGTTGCTTGCTGACCAACGAGCGATACTCCCCCTTCTCCTTGGCCATTCTGACTAGCCCCTCGGCATCCGTCAGGATCAAGAGGTCTTCCTCGGCAATCAACACTCGATCTCCCTTTCCTACGTTAATCCGATACTGAGTCCGACCATCGGGATTTCGACTCGGGCCGTTCACGATTTCAGTCAACCCGTCGATATGCCCCTTTTGCCCATCCAACCGATGCTGTACCATCGTTCCATCAGGAATTCTGACCCACTGGCTGGCGGCCCGAGGCGCATCTTGATTCTGATCGCTCACCTTCATTCCTCCCTTGCTACGTATGCGCGGAAAAGTTAAGACTTTGGCCCAAGATCACTTCCGTTCTTGATGCCCCCATTGGCTTCCCGGGAACCTCCGTCGGCGCTCTGACTCCACACTTGAGAAGATCCGCCGCGTCGGCGTCGACGCTCCGGCTCGCTCCGTGGTGCATGGCCATCCGGTCGTGGCGAGGCGCTCATCGAGGCAGGGCTCCCCTCAGCGCGCGGCACCGCCTGCCCAAGTAAACGCTCGATCGCCCGCAATTGCTCCTGGTCCTCGGACGTCACAAATGTCGTCGCGCGACCGGTCGTTCTCATTCGGGCCGTCCGTCCGATCCGGTGCACATAGTCCTCGGGACAATTCGGCACATCGTAGTTAATGACGTGGGCGATATTTGCCACATCAATGCCACGCGCGGCAATATCCGTGGCCACCAACACTCGATAGGTGCCTCGCCGGAACCCTTCCAACGCGGCTCGACGTTGCGGCAGGGTCCTTCCGCCATGGAGCACCGCGACGCGGTGACCGGCCGAATCGAGCAGATTGCCCAATCGATCCGCACGATGTTTGGTCCTGGCAAATACCAGCACGGTATCGGACTCGGACTGGAGCAACGACATTAGTAACCCGTTCTTACGATCGTGCGTGGTATGGTGCACGGCTTGAGTCACGCCGTCGGCTGTCGTCGCCGACTTGGTCACCATGACCCGCACCGGGTCTTTCACGCTGGCCTGCGCCAATCGGGCGAGATCGTTCGGCATCGTCGCGGAAAACAGCAACGTCTGCCGCTCTTCCGGCATGGCATCCAGAATCTGGTTGATCTGCTGGGCAAATCCCATATCCAACATCCGATCGGCCTCGTCAAGGACCAGAATGGACATGGCAAGCAGGCTGATCGTGCCGTTCCACATATGATCGAGCAGCCGCCCCGGAGTCGCGACAATGATGTCCGGACGCTGCCGCAGCCCTCTCACCTGCGCCTGCATATCGGCGCCACCCACCACCGTCGTAGCAAATAGTTGTAGATCGCGACCCAACGTATCGATCGTCGCTTGAATCTGTATCGCCAACTCGCGTGTCGGCGCCAAAATGAGCGCGCGAGGCTGCCCTTTCGGGGTCCCGCTGAGACGCTCCAACATCGGAATCACAAAGGCCGCGGTCTTTCCCGTTCCGGTCTGCGCGCATCCCAACACATCGCGGCCGGCCAACGCATGGGGAATGGCCTGAGCCTGGATGGCCGTCGGTTCCGCAAAACCAGCCTTGGTCAGATTTCGCAACAGGGTAGGAGACACACCAAGGGAGTCAAAACTCGTAAACGCAGTCGTCTGCACGCAGCTATCCTTTCGTTGTGGATCGCATTAAGACGGGATCAGAGAACCGAGGGGAGGGTGAATCCGGAAGGAGTCAGCTCCAAACTGGACCTGGTCGCGATGCGATCGCGCGGTCCACGTTGAGGAGGTACAGCATTGGTGGACCGATACAATGCTGCAGTAGACTCTCACTGTACCGCATGGTGCCCCTACCGGTCAACTAGTCCGCGTGTTCCGGCCCACTCCCGCCGGCCCGTCGGCCTGCCGGCAAGGGTTTGCCCCAGCGCCCGGATAGCCTATACTGGACTCTAGCAAGCGAGGTCCACGATGCGAATAATAGTCATCCTTCTCTTTCTGTTTCTGTGGAGTGACGGGCCGGCTCTGACGGCGAATGCCGCATCAGAATCGTCCGGCACCGGCAAGGCCGGATCCAATCAGGGGTTAACGCTCGACGAAATCGGGCGAGGGTTGAAAAGTGCCGCGAAAAATATTGAGGAGGAGATCCCGAAAATCGGGCCGGCTATCGGCAAAACATTCAAGCAAGTGACAGGCGGCGAAAAAGAACCGTCTCCACCCAAGCCTCCCGCGCAGAACACGAGCAAGGATAAGAAGTCGCGCTGACGCGCAGCAGGATGCTGAGATGAGACGGTTGATCCCTATCCTGCTTCTACTGTCCGCGCTGATACAGACCGGTGGCTGCCTCTCTGCGCAGGCACCGGCCTGTCTACCGGGCGAGCATCCTGCGGTGCTTGAGTCGCTGTATTTCGGGACGGCCAAACCCGGCGGAGTTGTCAGTCCCGAGGAATGGGCGGCCTTCGTCAAGGACATTGTCACACCAGCATTTCCGGAAGGCCTCACCTCATGGCAGGCGTCCGGTCAGTGGCAAAAGAGTACCGGCGCGATCGAATACGAAGCCTCACGCATTCTGCAACTAACTCACGAACAGAATATGGCCAAAGAAGCCGCGATCCGACGCATCATGATCATCTACCAGCAGACCTTTCAGCAAGATGCAGTCATGCGAGTTCGCTCTCCGGCCTGTCTCTCATTCAAAGGGTAACTCGTGCTCGCTGCACGTTCCTACCGATCTTTCTTGCCATGGCCCCTTCCGCCCCTTCCAACTTCGGTCAAGATTTCCCGAAGCAGGTTACGGCTGTTCAAACCTCCTGATTGCGCAGGCCCTAAACTCCCGACACCGGCGCTTTGAACGGGAGGCACTGCCGGCGGAGGTAAGGCGGCCGGCACACCGGTGGATGTTCCCGTTACAGAAGCAGGGCTGGACGCTTGACTGAGCGGAACCACCGGAAGCCCGATACTGGTTGCGAGAATAGTCCCATTGCTCGAGGGACCGCGAAGCTCTTTCTCCCCTCCGACGGAAGAAGCTTGCAGAATCTCTTGCTCCAACTCAAGTGCGTGCCCGACCTGGGTTCCGACGATTTGCCGCGTGAGAGGACTTGGAAGGACTCGATGTTCCTCCCTGACGGCAAGAGGCTGAAGAATGTGGGAGCTTTCTTGGAACTCGGAGAGAGAACCGACCATCCCCGTTCTCAATGAGACCTCCCTCCCTGCCTTAAGGGGAAACGCCTTGCGGTCTCCGGTCAATGGCTCAACACGAGCCTGCCCCTCCAACACCCGCAACGTATCGCCTGAAGGCGCGGTGACCAGCCGCGCCAAAAGTGACTGTCGCTCTTCCCCCACTACCGTGGCTTCCACAATGCCGCCACGGCTGACCGCACGCGCCAGCGGTGTCCGGAGCGTCAGAGTATCGGTCATTCTCCCCGCGTTGTAGGACAATGCGATCCTGACCTTACCCTGATGCAGCACGAGTTCCGTTTGTCCACGGTGCAATTCCTGAACGTTCAACCGCGCGCCTTCACTCAACGTCAGCACTGCACGACGATCCCACAGCAGGGTCACTTGCTCTCCTGTTCCAACCCGCAACTCCTCCCCCGCAGAGATGACGTCACCGACGCTCAAAACTCCGCTCGAGGTGGTGGCAGGAGAAACAATCCTCACCGGGATTCCGACGATCCCAATCACGACCCCTCTCGCCTGACCTTCACCGGACAGAGGCAGCGGCGGCTCCTCGGCCCATGCCATCGTTGACATGCTTACAAGAAGCATCACGCTATAGCCGAACACGTGCGAGCGTATATCGACGATTCTCATCGGATCACACTCCCTGGAATATTCCTGTTCAAGAACGGGTCAAAACGAACACTCACGGTTCAACGCATATCCTGTAAATCGTTTACAGCAGCCACTTTGCAGCCATGCTGACTCGGAAAACAGACGGACAGTGGCGTATAGTAGGTAGCTCGCTGCGCGCAGGTCAAGCGGCCGGCATGCAGGAGAAATTGCCGAGTCCGGAACGGGGAGCCAATGTGATGATATGCAGGACACAACAGAGAGGCAGAACTTCGATCGACACGCACCCCCAGTTCAGCCTTGTTCTTATGATGATCCTCATCCTGATGGCAATGGCCGTGCCACCTGGCTCCGCTCAGGCTCAAGCAGCCGATGCGGAGGTATTGGTTGCCGAAGGAATCTTGGCCTACGATGCCAAACGGTATGACGAAGCTGCCGCCCTCTTCTCTCAAGCGGTCGCGACCGATCCTCGCAATGCGCGCGCGCTCTACTACTTGGCGCTCTGTCATCTGGCGCGGGGACAGGCGGGGCTAGCCATCGCGCCTCTCACTGCTCTGCACGCCCTTCGCCCATCCGACCCAGAAGCCACCTACCAATTAGGCGTCGCCCATTTCGCCACGAAAAACTATGACAAGGCCGCGCCCCTTTTGGAGGACGTGTTTCGATTGGAGCCGGATCGCGAGAACCTCGGATTTTATGTGGGATTTTTACGCTATCGGCAGAAGAACTATAACGGTGCGGAAGCGGCATTGAGCGTCAACCGCTCCGCAGATCAAGACATCCGGCAACTGACCATGTTCTATCGAGGCCTCGCGCTCGGCATACTCGGACTCTCAGATCAGGCGCAGGCCGAATTGGCGTCGGCGCAGCGGGTGCAACCCACTTCTCCGATCACCGGCGCATCTGTACGCATTCAAGAAGCCCTCACGGCAACAACACGAGTCACGGATCCTCAACGGCTTCGCATGCAATTGGCCGTCGGAGGCTATTATGACGACAATGTCGCCGTCAATCCACGGAAGAGCAGCGACCAGGTTGCAGAGCTGCTTCGCTCCCGTAACACCCAATCACCCGGGTTTGTCACGTCGGCGCGGGGAGATTATGCCTGGTATCGCAAAGGACCGATCGAATCAACCGTCACCTATTCCTATTACCAAACCGTCAATACCGATAGCGGCGCAGGAAGCTTCAACATTCAAGATCACCTCGGAAGCTTGTCAGGCGTCTATCGCGGCACAGTCGGCACGGTGCCTTACGAGATCGGTGGTCAGTACAGCTACGATTACATGTTCCTCGGCCTCAAGGGATTTCTCTCCCGCCACACCGTGACCCTCCCTGCGACGTTCGTTCCGCCCGCGATCACGCTTCCAGCCCTCGGCCGCATGGACAACTTGACGACCCTGCTCTATCGCTTTCAGCGCAAAAGCTTCTTCACGGAGCCGGGCAACAGCGACATCCGGTTCGCTCCTGAGTCGCGCGATGCCTTCAACAATATGATCGGCGTTCTCCATGCCTTCCGGTTTCGACAGGACAACTTCATTGTCCGTGTCGGCTACCAGCACGATACCGAAGCTGCCAGCGGATCCAGCTTCGCCTATTCCGGCAATCGACTCCAGCTGGGCGGACAAACTACTCTCCCCTGGTATGACCTCAGTTTTCGAGTCGACTATGAAGTGCATTGGCGCGCATACAACCATGCGCAAGTCATTTTTCTCGACGACACCGGCGAGTTGTCTCGACGCCGGGATACCGAACAGGATATTTTCGTTCAAATCGCCAGGCCGCTGTTTCGTAACGTGACGGTCGCGCTTCAATATCAAGGCGTGCTCAACGGTTCAAACATCCCCGTCTATGCCTACAGCAAAAACGTATTCACCACCCTGGTGACCTGGACGTATTAACACAAGCGTGATCCTGGCCGGAGTCTCGATCGCAACGAACGTCGGTCTGACGACGGATAACCCACCGGCGTGGCCACGGAATCGGCTTAGGCCGCGATCATCGACAGGCTGAGCAGGCAACCACGGATATGAATAGTAGTGGAAGAGATTGGTGACACAGCTTGGCACGACGCGTTACCCAACCGAGCCAAGAAAATCCAGCTGATACCGACATGTACGGATGGGATCAGAAAACAGGGCAGAAACAGAATGCTGTAAGCAGAGTCGCCGCTATGAAACGGACGGACCCTGCTCGTTGCTTAAGCGTAGGCAGGCTGAATCCGGGTGGATTCAGCCTGCGAAAACAGATCTTCAACCTCTCGTTCCAGACAGGTCACTCACTCACCACCTGATGCGCTGAGATACCCGCACAGGCAGCAGAACCTCGCTTCTCGGCACCATCATGCACCTGGTTCATCCAACCCGCAGGACTGCGTGCCCGTCGCTACTCTCCGCATCGGCTCAGCTCCACGTGCGATGTTGCTCACTCACATGCTCACTGCCATTTGCCTTCGCAATGACCCACGACACATCGTCCGGAATGGACACCACCTTCAGCTCGGCGCAATGACCGTTGGCCTCGCCCTTCAGTTCTTCCACCACCTGAACCAAGCGCCTGTCATCGCGGGGAATCAGCAGGCCGCATTGATTGAGGCTTGGCTCCTGGGGGCCGGCCGCAGAGGGCCAGTACGCTCCCAGATCGGTCTCCTTGAGTGCATCCGGCTGTCCTAATTCACGGAGGCGCAGGAACGCTTTGTGGCTCAGACAGAACTGATCATAACTCTTGTTGATGACGATTTTTCTCATGACCTGTGCTCTCTTTCTGTGTCGTATCACGAGCGCAGGCTTTGGCCGCGCCGTAGAATTCGGCATTCTGCACGGACACGCTTGCTTAAGCCGTTGGTTTCGGATCCTTGTATCCGATGTAATTTCCGCTCCAATGCGCATGCCGACGATCAGCCCACAGACTGACTTCGTCCTTGTGTCCCTCACCATAACGCTTCTGCAGCACATCACCGAACTTCACCAGGCTGCCCTGGATTTCACCGAGATCGCTTTCCGTAATCTTCTCCCAGTTGGCCTTGAGGGGAGCCTTAAGTTGCAGCCAGAACTGTTGGAATTGCTCCTGTGTCATTGCATTCTCCTTGATCGGTGGCGAGCATCGCGCCACACCGTTGTAAGGGCCGACACGCGCGAACGCATGCCGAGACCTGGTGGTCTGAGATGGAAACTCTGGCGTAGAAGCGGCGAAGACCGGGGAATCAGACGCGCGAAGGATGGAAGGAGGCGCGCAAGATGGGACAGTCGGCGTGGCTCAAGACGTCATGCCTCACCCTACAGTGCACGACCGGCTCTGTCAATGGAGGCTGCGAAGGTCGATGAGACAAGCCCTTGATTCCACGCGGCTTAATTATTTTCTGGCAAGACTCGAGAGAACCGCTCGTGTGGGGCAGTGTGATGGATTTGGACCAGCTGCCATCGATTGCAGCCCATGCCTCGAGAACGGGTCGGGCAGGAGGTTCGGCTCCTGCCCGCCAGAGTAAGCCCGGAAACCAACTTGGCCTCTGCTTCGACTCCCTCAGGCCGTCGTGACGGAAGCAGGGACGGCCTTCGGCATAAATTCCTTGTAGCCATAGCGCTCGGCCAGATACGCCTTCGCTTCGTCGCTGACATACTCGGTAAATTTGTAACGATCGTCTTCCACGGTCTTGGCGTCTTCCATCACCTTGTCGGTCGGAATCGCGTACTCGATGTTGCATGAGGTATAGGCTTGAATATAGGTCGGGCCGATGTCCCGGGCGATCAGCACAGCCTTTTTGATGACGCTTTCCACCCGCCGCGGATTGTTCGGCACGACCGTGGCGATATAAGAACAGCCAGCGACTTTAGCCATCGTGACCATGTCCATCTTTTCAAACTTCTTTCCAAGCGGAGCCATCTTCAGCACGGCGCCTCTGGTCGTCATGCCGCTTTCTTGTCCACCGGTATTACCATACACTTCGTTGTCCAGCATGATGGTCGTAAACCGTTCCTTTCGGAACCAGGAATGCAGCACCTGCTGGAACCCGATGTCGGCGGTTCCTCCATCACCCGCGATTACGACCACATCTTTCGGCTTGTCGCCGAAACGGAGCCGGAGTCCGCGCGATAACCCGCTCGCGACTCCATTCTGGTCGCCGTAGTTCCCGTACACGAACGGGATCGCGGCTTGCGAGATGGCCAATCTGCCGCAGCCCGCCGTCCCGACGGTAATAGTATCCTCTGGATTCGGAAAGGCAATAATCGCCAACCGGATGAACAGGGTCATGGCGCAGCCGGCACACATCGGGTGCTCCTCGAGGATTTCCTTGAAGCTGCCCATCTGCGACACCGTCGTCTTTTTTCCGAACGGTCCATGTTCGACCATATCCCGATATTCTTTCGGCATGAACTGCTCGAAACCAGGAGTAAACTTTACATAATCAAGACTCATCTGAAACCTCGCTCTCTCGTTGCCGCGGAAGCGGCGGTGATAATCCTCCCGCTTACGACACCAATTGCTTGGCAGCGGCTTTCTTTTCTTTGGCCTTGGCATCACGCTCCGCCAGGAGCTGCTTCGCCGGCTCGCTGATATATTCTTTGAAGGCAAACCGTTCCGTGGGCTTCTCGGAGTCCCGCATTTCCTGCAGACCCTCCATGCTGTTCTTGCCGATCTCCAGAATGCAGGGCGTATAGAGTTGCAGATAGGTCGGGCCGATTTCCCGGGCGATCAGCACCGCGTTGCGGACTACCTTCTCGACCAGAGAGGGCTTGCTGACCGTGCAATTGACCACGTAGTGACAGCCGGACTCCCGGGCAATTTCAGGCAACCGGACTTTATCGAACAGCTTTCCGACCGGCGCCATTTTGGCCACGAACCCCTTCTGCATCAGACCGCTCTCCTGCCCGCCGGTGTTGGCGTAGAGTTCGTTATCGAAGCAGATGGTCGTGAATTTTTCTTGCCGAAACCAGGCCTGCAGGGTCATGTCCAAACCGATGTCCACCGTCGCGCCGTCTCCCGCCAACACGACCACATCCTTCACGCGATCGGGAAAACGCACACTCAGAGCCCGTTTGAGCCCCGATGCGATCGCATTCTGGTTGCCGAACAGGGAGTGGATGTTGTGGACGGCCACCATAGGAAACACGAGACTCGTGCAACCGGTCGAGCCGACCATGACCGTGTCTTCGGGGTTGGGAAGCGACGCCAGAATATATCGAAACGCCATGGATTCAGGACACCCGGCACACAGGGAATGCTGCTCGATGAGTTCCTTGGAGGTACCGATGTCCTTCCATCCCCGGTCTTCCTTGCCGTATGTGGCGCTGCTGACAAGGTCCTGGTAGTCCGACGGCATGATGTCGTACAACTCCGGCGAAATCTTGATGCGTTCCTTGCTCATATCTATCTCCTCTCAGCCCTGCTGAGCGTCAATGTGCTGCTTACAGTACCAAGCCCGTTCCCATTCTCTGATCCGCTACACTTCACCCGCGACCGGCGAGCGTGCCGGAACGCACCCCGAGGGCACGCTTAATCTCTTCCACGATAATCTCCGGAGGCATGGTCATCCCGCCACACACTCGCGGACCGGCGATGACAGGCTCACTTCTTGAAATGGTGCGCCTTCAGTCACAGTGACGATCATGCAAAGACAGCGACGCGCGCGGGGATTAGGCGCTGAATGAGCTACCGCATCCGCAGGTCGTCTTGGCTTGTGGATTCTTGATCGCAAAGCCCGAGCCCTGCACGCTGTCAACATAATCGACTTCGCAGCCGCTCAACAGCGGAGCGCTTTGCGAATCCATGATCACTTTCACATCACCCTTTTCAATCACCGTATCGTCGTCGCTCATCTTCGACTCGAACGCCATTCCATATTGATAGCCGTGGCAGCCCCCGCCTTTTACATATACACGCAGCCCGAGCGTATCTTTTTCTTCCAGCATCAACTCGCGAATTTTCTCTTCAGCCGTTGCCGTGATGGTAATCATACTGGTGCTCCCTTGTACTGCTATATGAAACGGATAATGGTGTCGGATGGAACTGCTGGTCACGACACCGCTCCTCGCCGGAAGCGACAATCGCTCCGTTCACGAAGACGGCATCATCGGTCAGTGCAGGGCACTCTGGCGTAAAAAGCGGCGGAGACCGGACGATCAGTCGCGCGGGATGGAGGCTCGAAGCGCGAGGGAGAGAACAGTCGGCGGAGCTAAAGACGTCATACCTTCACGCTAAGCGCTATGGCGATCGGAGTCAAGCGATATTGAGGCCTAGTCCGTAGGTTGACTCGTGCCGGGAGACAGCAAGGGAGTACACATGAAACCTATGCTCCCAACGACGAGAGACATCGGAACATCGCCGAACCACATGGCTCCCTCACCGATCAGAGAATGGGCCCGGCGAGGCTTCACCGCAGCTCTTAGGCCTGAGTGGCGGCCCCGACTGGCACTGGCTTCTCCTGCGGTGCCGTCTGCATTGAGGCCTTCAGGCCTTGGATAGCTCGCGCCACATCTTCCTCTGTCGACCCGAAACGATCCCCCATCACCTTGATGGCTTGATTGATCGCCTTTGTCATAATTGCGATACGTTCTTCCGGCGTCATACTCATCCGTGCTTCTCCCCCACCTTCACTGAGGTTATTGCCGTCCCGTCCAAGCCACCTGCGCTAGTGAATCCTGAGCCTGCTGCGCGACACCACTGTTACGGAGCCACTTGCGGGCAACCGACTGCCGCCTGCTTCTCACTGCTCACCTGAGGCACTTTGGTGTCACCGAACCGGTTTCGGTATTCCTTCCCGTCGATCACGTCCCGGATCACCCGTTCAAAGCCGGAACTCACCAAATCCTTGCGAGCGCTGGCCAACGACGCACTATCCACACGCCGGCCTAACAACGCACAGTACAGGCTATCGATGGCCTTTTCCGGGGCCCGCCACGGGCGGTACTCCAGGGGCCGATCCGGTCTGCGCAGTTCCCATGTGGGGAGTTATCCACTTGGCGTTAAATTCCGATGATAGGGCGATCGCCTCGACAATCTGCTTCACACTTTTCTCCCCTTTTGCCAACTGCAACGCATAGCCGGACTGCACCATATACCGTTGTTGGTCCGCCTCGTTCTTCTGAAGCGAACTTGGCTCCATCCCCATCGGTCGCATGAGCAGCTGCCCATACGACTGCGCGAGAATTGCCGCAACCTCCTGCGGCGCCCACTCCCTCGCAGCTTCGGCCTCACTGAAGCAGGGCGCACCAATTCCCAGCACAGCGCTTATCATGCATGCATCGCGGAGTCGCATAATGATGGCCCCCCTACCACACGCGGGCCGGTCGCCTTGTCGCAACGTGGATCAGCATCAACAGCATTCCCCCCACGGTAAAGACCCAATAGACCTGAGTCGGCAACTCGGCGAGCCCGGTCCAGTTGAGCCCCCAAACCAGGAGGCCAAGCGCGAGAGAAGTCAACGCGGCGTGCAACATGACACACTCCTTCACTCTTCCTGAGACCAGAAATGAATTCCGCTCATCGGGCGCCCCAACCGATTAGGCGAACCTATGAAAACAGGGAGAAGTAACTGCATGACCTAGCAGGCGGCGACAGCCAGATGCGCCCAGGTCGCACGGGGCTCCAGATGCCACTGGCGGTGAATATCGATCAGTGAATCAATGACGGCACCACATTGCCGGCAGCCCCAGCCGTACGCCAGCGTACCGCTGACGATGTCCTTCATCTTGATCATCATCATCGGACCATAACAACGCGGACATCTCATTGCGCTCTCTCCCGGGGACATGACCGCTCGTGATCGTGCCATTGCGCCCTCGCCTCACGACCCGCTCTTCTCAAATAATTTCACGACCAGCGTCTTCTCTTTAATTCGCTCCATCAACTGCGCACAGGAGGCATCGCGAATGATGCTCGCAAACTGCGCATGGTAACTCGCGACCAAGCTTCCCCCGTCCAAAACTGCGTCGTAGACCAGCCAGCGTCCGTCCTGACTGACCAAACGAAAGTCGATGAAGGTGTCGACCTTGTTCCCGACCAGCCGCGTTTTGACCTGCGCGAACGTGCGCTCCCGTTGTTCCGAGAGATAGCTGATCCGTTCACCGGAATACTCCACCATCCGGTTCGCAAGCGCATCGCGAAGCAGCTGGACAAAGAGCCCGACATACTCCCGGCGGGCCACATCACTCAGTTGCCCCCAGGATGTTCCCAGAGACCGCTTGGCCATGTCTTCGTAATGCACATGCTGCCGAATGACCTGTTCGATTTCCCAACGCCGCGCCTCGGATCGAGTCGGGTCTTTGAGCTCCTTGAGGATTGAGAGCAGCTCGGAGACGGTCCCCTTCACGGCCTCGGTCGGACCCTGCTCGGACCAAGCGGCCGTGGCCTGCACGATGCCCATCAGCAGACTGATGGCTGCTACGAGGGCCATGCCCCGCCAAGATACCTGACATAGCCAGAACCTTCTCGCCGCCCCTGCTATCCTGCTGTCGTCCGTCATGCAGTCGTTCCTTCGGTCATTCGAGCCACCCGTCCAATTCATGAGAGAGGACAACCTGGTTATTCCATACCGGATGGCCATCTCGCGCGAGGCATCCGATGCCAGGCACATCACCCCATCCCTTAAATCCTAAGACTGGCTTGCCACCAGTCGATCCATGATTCTGCCGTAGATGTATTCCGGCAAAATCTCTTTGGTCAGCAACTCTTCTCGATGATGGTAAGGCCGCCCTTCCACGATCTTCTTCGCATAATGTTCGCCGATTCCGGTCAGCGACTTGAGTCGAGAAATCTCAGCCCTATTGATATCGAGAAGCATATTTCGACCGACTCCCGCAGGCGTCTCACTCGCCCTTGCCAGTATTCGCTCCTCGACGGCACCAGGCCGACCTGCGGATCTTGAACGAACTCGATGTTCCATACGCATACCGTCATCCTTCCTGCATTGCTTAGCCTTCAACATAGCCCGGCACCATGGAAAAACGGCCGCTACCACCTGCCCCGTGCACAGCCGGCACACCGCACCCGGCCACATCCATACGCAGGCAGTATGGAAGACGATCAGGCTACCGTCCAGGAACATTCCGCATGGATGCTCGATCGGATTCGTCTCGCTGGCAACTCTGTTCAGCAACCAACCGTTGCCCTGGTGTCGCTCCCTGAGGAATTCTCGTCAGGCACATAGGCAGAGTATCCTCGACGGCGCCGGAAGCCACCGCAACGGACTTGACCGGCGCGACGGTCACAACGGGTTTCTGTTCCGAGGCCTGGACGGTCAGTGAGACGGCAAGCAACCAAGCGGTTGCCAGAAACAGACTCAATACTCTCGTGGTGATTATTAGATGCATACGCATGGGATGAAACCTCCCCATTAGGAAACCGTGTAACTTACAATAGCAGGCTAGCGCCCCTTCACCACCAGCACATAATCATGCAGGTAGGTGTACAGCATGACGCTCAGCATGGCAGCACCGAAGCAGACCGTCGCGACCGTAAACAGATTGTGTGAGGCCCAGAACACTACCGTCTGCGCCATCATGATATCCTCCATTTGGCATCAGATCCCTGCCGGTCGGCAGAAGACCTCAAGAGCACTCGTAACTCGAATCGTCTGTCTACGCAGTGCCGTCCGAGTAACTCGCCCACATCGCAACAGCCCACGTGAAGACCATGATTCCGATGAGTGTCCAAATTTGATACATGACAACCTCCCATGCTGCGCAATCTTGCCTTAAGTAAAAGACTCCGCCCTGAGTAGATCGCCTGATCGGTCAATGACCGATCACAGCGGGCCTACCATCGCTGGACTCTTGTTCTGTGGCGTCGAAGCGGCGAAGACTTGGGACTCGCACGCGCAGGGAGTGAGGGAGGGAATGAACGTGCGCGCGAAAGGAGAAAGCCGGCGTGGCTCAGTACGTCATCGGTTCACCCTATAGGGCTACGAGAGCGGTGTCAACGTGCCGGAGCGTCGATCTCAATGCAAGAGCATGATTCTATGCGGCAATAATTATTATCAGCGATCGGTCATTTTGCACCATATTCGTGCGCCGAGTCCTCCAAATCAACAGCATCGCGCATGACCACACCTGCACATGGGGATCGAAGAACGGCGACAATGACCGCGCACCTCCATCGTAAGGTATGGCCGATGCGGCATGAACAAATGTGATACACTCTCGATGACCCGCTGACTACTCAGCCGCTTAACGCTTGCTTCCTATCGACTCTGTGTCCGTAGATTAGCAAGATTGATTCAACCGCCCTTCCGTCCGAGATACTCCGCTCGTTTCATTCTGAAATTCGCAGTCGTCAGCCCAGCCGTATACCGCGATGCAATTGTGCGCTCTCGGAATCCCGAGAACTCTGGCGGCTACGTACGGGTACGACAACAAGGAGACACACGCGCTATGAGCAACGGGAAAGACAGCCAGACATCGCCGGTGGCAAGATGGGTACGCATTCCAAACGGCACCAAGGTCAGGCACCGGCATAAGGGGTATGACGGCCACATCGATGGGTTGACTGAGATCGTGGTCGGACCGAATCGGAATCCCGATGGAAAAACACAGTACCGATTGAACATCGGGGGCTCGTCCCGGGAACTGGTTACTGAGGACGAGCTCAGCATCCTTGTGGATGGGGACAATCTCGTCATCATGATCCGGCAGAAGGAACCGTACCGGCGCTCGATCACGGCACAACTACACGACGTGCTCGCCGAAGATCGATTCATCAAAGCCGGCAGATCGGGCGCCGTGCCAGCAACGACGCCCCCTCAAGTGCCCTCCGCCTGATATCCGTCGCTCCCATGCGACCCACGGAGGTGACCATGAGCCACACGACTTCTACAAATCGCCAACGGGAACATACTCAACGTGATCGCCTTACACAGAAAGAGGCTCACCGCCTAAAACGAACAGCGGAAGGGCCAAAATCGAAAGGGCAAGATGACCCCGAGCTGGCAGGTATGGTCGCAGGACCTCAGCTTTTACAGGAGTATGACATCCAGGAAGTAGTTACGGCTGGTCGGCACAGATTCACGTAACCGTCCACAATCGCTCGAAAGACATTCGAAGTAGAGCTGGGACTGGTGGTCGTGGGAAACGCCCGAATCAACGGTGGGTGGCTCGGAAACCTGAGCGTTGTCTGAACGAAAAGGTTATTCTTCGTCGATCTCACGCTCATTCAACGATTGAACCGGTCGAGCGTTGTGGCCGATCAGCGACACGAACCGTTCAATATGAGCGGAGGTAATGGAGATGGGTTCCTTCAGCACGATCCAGTGCACGCCTTCGGTACAGGGCGGCGTGGTCAGTGAGCCATCATAGGCGTAATGGTGCAAGTCTTTTGGCAGCAGATCCTGCGGGTTAATCAGCAAATCCCTCACTTCATCCTGCTTCGCGCTCGGAATCCGATCCCACACGGCGGACAGAGAGGCGGATTCATTGCCCAAATCCATCAGCACCGCAAGGACCTCCAGATGACCCGTTTCATCTCGATGAACGAGATGCGCTTCCATCGGATAGGTACGGCCGTTCAGCTGATGTTCGCTGGGCTCGTGAAAATGAAACTCTTTGAGCGTATACGTTCGTCCAAGGACTTCAAGCGACTCGCCTGATTGAAAATCCACTTCAATGGTGTGGTGAGAAGTGGCAACGTGACCGGGAGCGGCAGTGTAATGGACTAGGAGCCCGTCATGACTCCGGTGATGCGGAGTGGTGCGAATATTAATGGGCGACTGGTGGGTACCTTTTTCACAGAACGCGGTGGTCGGGGCGATTTCCCCCCAATGCGAGGGCCCCTGGTCACCATCATACTGCCACGCAATGGGCGCAGATCCAATAGACGTTGACGCCCGCAGTCCGGCAAGGTCACCCTCGGCCGCCCACAACGCACCCGCTAGAACTAGAGTACTGAAACCGAGCCCCAGACCTAGACGAATCCTCATTCCCGGCGGTCACTCTCCTGCGCACATGACTGAGTAAGAACGAAAAAAATTCAATGTAGTATAAAAAACGACGTGCCGCAAGTCAAATCATTTAGGTGTGAGCACCGATCACAGCTACCGCGCCACCCGACTCCGACTCAGAGATCAGGAATTTGCCAATCGATCGGTTTAAGATTCGCCTCAGTGAGGGCTCGATTGACCTGCGAAAAACACCGTGAACCGAAAAACTTTCTCGCGGATAACGGTGAGGGGTGGGCGCAGGAAATCACCACATGCTGCGCAGCCGTGATCAGTGCCTGTTTCTTCTTCGCCTCCACGCCCCAGAGCACGAATACCACACGACTCGGTTTCGCATTTAGGACAGCAATGATACGATCAGTGACAGCCTCCCAACCACGTCCCCGGTGTGAATTGGCCGCATGCGCGCGAACCGTCAACACGGCGTTCAACATCAGCACTCCCTGTCTGGCCCAAGGCTCCAGGTAGCCGTTGTTTGGCACAGAGCAGCCAACATCGTCTCGAAGTTCACGATAGATATTTCTAAGCGACCGGGGTAGCAGCGTGACTTCAGGCCGTACCGAAAAACAGAGTCCGTGGGCCATTCCCGGGGTATAATATGGATCCTGGCCAAGCAATAGAACCTTGACCTCTTCGTAGGGCGTCGTCTCCAGGGCAGCAAAAATCTCCTGCGACGGGGGCAACGTTGTTTGACCTGCCGCCGCTTCCTGTTCGAGAAACAGTTCGAGCGATCGATAGCGATGGCTGTTCACTTGCTCCGCGAGCAACTGCTTCCAGCCTGACGGAAAAGTTGGCAACATAATACAATGGTACGGCAGCTATCAGCTTTCGGGTTCAAACAAAAATCGGAAACGGTATCGGCGGAGATAAGCATGCCGGCTGAGATTAAGCGTAAAATAAAAAAGCCTGCCCGATTTCTCGAGCAGGCTCTTTTTGTAACCCGGCAGCGTCCTACTGTCCCACTGCCTCACGGCAGCAGTATCATCGGCCTTGGAGGGCTTAACTTCCGTGTTCGGTATGGGAACGGGTGTGACCCCTCCGGCAAGGCCACCGGGAACTTCTGAAGAATCAAACTCGCGATTTACTATTCTAGGCGGTCATATAGGACTCGTCCCTGATCGGCGAAGACATAGATAGTCACTCGTTTGTTCTTTTTAAGACCACGTCTATCAGGAGCAAAGGATGTTAAGCCGCACGGACGATTAGTACTGGTTAGCTACAGCCCTTACGAGCCTTCCACACCCAGCCTATCAAACTCGTAGTCTACAAGTGTCCTTTAGGGGGCTTGCGCCCCGGGAGAGCTTATCTTGAGGCAGGCTTCCCGCTTAGATGCTTTCAGCGGTTATCCCAACTGAACATAGCTACCCGGCACTGCCGTTGGCACGACAACCGGCACACCAGAGGTTCATCCTTCACAGTCCTCTCGTACTAGTGAACGCCCCTCTCAACTCTCCTCCGCCCACAACAGATAGGGACCGAACTGTCTCACGA
>JACOEM010000014.1 GCA_024998565.1 Nitrospira sp. | reverse complement strand
CCGACCTGTTGGGGCCGGTGCTGTCGGGGGGCGCGAGCGCGCCTCCCGCTTCCGCATCGGTCGCCACCGCTGCCTGACTATGCACATAGGGCTGAAGCCGAGGCGGTGTGCCCACGGTTGTCGATGCGTCTGCCGTCGGCTCGGCGCTCGATACGTGAGACTGCTCCTTCTCGCTCGTGCGGATCATTCGATCGGAGGGCCGCTCACGAACGATTCTTCGTTGTCGCGACACCGTCACAGCGTTCTGCTGTGAGTCGGCCCCCTGGGCACCGAAGAGCGATGACACAGTCACACCCGGTGTCACGACGGTTGCCGCGCTGCGCGGGTTTCTGAGCGCCAGATGCACTTTTCCTTCCATTGATGCGAGTGACAGCCGCTCCGCCTCGTGGGGAGTCACCTCCAGTGTGACGACGGTAGGCGGCGTGCGCGAGGCCTTCTGGCCTGATAGAAGCGACTCATCCTCTTTGGCGATCGACGAATCCAGTCCCGTCGACAGCACCGTAATATCGGCTAACACCAGCTTCGTGGCCGGTTCACCGCCGTTGAGCACTCGCGACATGGTGGTCAAAACGTCCACGTGGTCGCCTGGTTTCAGGATCCCTCCGACTGCCGTAACATCATCTACTTTGATGGCCATGGCGCGCTTCTCAGGATGGGTGAGGGCCGCAATACCGCCGGTCGTGACGTCGGCAGGCGCGAGTTTGGAGGCAAGAATAGGTTCCTGGGACGCCAACGGCGTCAACAGCACGCGACCGATCAGCTCCTCGCCGGAGGAGAAGGCCCCCTCAGGAACACTGTCGGATGGAAAGGGCACCACACGGACGGCATCGGCGGACAGCACGGCTCCCCAGGGAAGTGCGTGGGTCGCAACGGCGACAGACGTGTTCCGATTGGTCGCACTGAGCTCCGTGCGCGTCTCGTCCAGCAATTGCTGGACATACCCATACGCCAGCAGGCTGCTCACCGCTCCGATCGTTCCCCCCAGCCCGATCACAAGGAGTGCCCGTTGCCGAGATGTCAGCGCCATATATATGCTCCTCGCGATACAACGTTGCCGCCTGCTGAATCCCGGAACATGCGCTCTCCCAGATTGCCGCTGCGATGTTCATCCGGCTTTCGCCCGACCGGGAAGGTGACAGGGTGCCACCGTCTCCCGGCTATTCATGCGATCCGTCAAGAGATCAACGACAGATCTCCTCGCCACCACAGTGTCAGTGCCGTCCCGAGCGCGATCACGATACCGTACCGGAGCAACGGTTCTGGAGCGGTCGACGTTGCAGAGGGCGCCGGACAACCGGTGAGCGCGATCGTCAGACACCCTGCATAGACGGACCGCAGCATCGTCCGCCATCCCCGGTGCCGGCAACTGACGCCCAGTGCATAGAGCCCGCCGAACAGGGCGATGGCCACGGCGGCCTGCATCACGCCGAACGGTCCTAAGCAGCTTCCGACCGCGCCAAGAAGTTTCACGTCTCCGGCCCCCATTCCGCCGCATGCATAGACCCCGATCAGCAGAGCGATGCCGACACAGCACCCGGCCAAACTAGCGGCCAGGCCGCTCAGGCCATTGTGTGCGGTCTGCAAGATGATGCCGCCGCTTACACCTGTCATCGTGAGCCAATTCGGAATCAGACCCCTCGCTGCATCGCTGAGCGCCCCGAGGACCACCACGACCAGAACGAATAGCATCATGTCCATCGTCGCCTCGAAGGGAGATATGGCACGGCCATGGGTTCAGCGAATCAGACCGGCCAATCGCGTGAACATGTTCCTGATATTGCCACCGAGCGTAAACGCTGCCGTGGCGATGACCACAGCGATCGCAGATGCGATCAATGCATACTCAATGGCCGCCGCACCGTCTTCTTCGTGGAAAAATCGTCGCATGGCATTCAGCATGACACTCTCTCCTAATTAGAAAGAACCAGATTTTGTAGGCAGGTCACCGGCGCCTACCCCTTCCTACTCATGTATCGGAGGAATACCCGTCACACTTAAGCCCAGCCGCTCTGTTTTCGATAGTCGTCAGTCCCAGCTATAAATTGCCTCCACACAATTGCCAGCGCCATGGAATGTCACCTTCTGACATAGTGCGCGGACGAGCGCGAGCCCACGACCGAACATCGAATCATTCGTGGACAACGGTGCGGCGGGATGGGTAGCATCGAATCCCGCCCCGCTGTCCTCAACACGCACCATCAATCGGGCCCCGCTCGCAGATGGAGCATGCGTTAAGGAGATCTGCACATAGCCCTCTTGCAATGCGGCCAGGCGTCGGTCGCGCTCCTGGTAATAGGCGTCAAATCCATCGGGCGAAGTTTTCAGATTCGATTGGATTCCCAGTACGCCATGATCGATTGCATTCGAGAGGAGTTCCGTCAACACGGTGAAGAAGCGCTCCCGGTGGCGGGCATGACCTGGTAGCAGGCTCACCAGCTGCATCAAGTCCGGTAGCGGATCCTCCGTCCGCATTGCGTCAGGCCCCAATCGAACCTCGATGTGCCAAGGAAGCTGACACGAACGCTCCCGTGATGGCGGATTAGCCCCTACTGCGGATCGTTCGAGAACGATGTCGCAAGGCACATCGACCACCGTAATATCGTCTTCTTGGATGCCTCCATCGGCGAAGGCCGTGAGCGCAGCCACGAGTGCCTCGAATGTATGCGACGCCGGACCTTGCGTGACAGCTTCATGGACCCGAGGTTCACCGAACAGCTCCCCCGATGGGCTGCGCGTTTCGATCACGCCGTCCGTATACAGAATCATTTGGTCGCCAGGCTGTATGTCATAGCTTTCTAGATTCGGCATGAACTCTTCGGCATGCAGCACTCCTAGGGGAGGATGTTGCGATGCCCATTGCAACCGAACCCCCGCACTCGGGTTGATGACCAAGACCGGTGGAAGCCCGCCGTTCCACACCGATGCCCGGCCGCGGACCGGATCGATTTCGATTGCGCTGGCTGCACAGAAGATTCCGATCGGCATCGTGTGGTTCAACTTGCGGTTGATCTCCCGTAAAATATCCCCTAGCGCATGCCCTCGTTCGGTCATTCGATAAAACACGTCGGCCAACGGTAATGCGCCGATTGCGGAGGACAAACCATGGCCTGTGAAGTCGCCCACGAGGACATGAAGAATACCGGTCGGAGTCGTCCCGGCTAATACGAGATCGCCGCCAAGGATGGCCGCAGGTGCCACATGGTAGTCGATGCCCATTCGCTCCATGCAGGGAGTCGCCAGGATTTTTGCACGAATCTCATTGGCCACCTCAATTTCGCAGAACGAGCGGTCTCGGTACGATTCAAGTTCCTGCTTCTGTTCCGTGACTCGCGCGTGGAGTTCCTGCACGCGCGACCAAGCTGAGAGCTTCGCCCGCAGGAGGGGCAGGCTATACGGTTTTGTGAGTACGTCGTCTCCCCCGGAGGCAAGACATTCGGTCAGACCTTTTTCATCTGTCACGGCCGTCAAAAAAATAACCGGCACGAAGCGCGTGTCGGATCGTTGTTTGATCAGTAAAGTTGCCTCTTTGCCGTCCATTTCCGGCATCATTAAGTCCATAATGATCAAATCTGGTTGTTCTTTTTCAAATTGGGCGACAGCTTGTTTCCCATCCTCAGCCAACACCACGCTGTGACCGTCCTTGCGCAGCAAGGTCTGTAAGATCTGCCGATTCACAACCGTATCGTCTGCTACAAGGACTTTCATGGGATGGTGACCAACGAGTGAAAATTTGCGATAGACAGAATGCTTTTAATTTGCGGGGAGCACTTCAAGAGATGGACACGGGCTTTTTCGCCACCGGCAAACTCGCGTAATTTCAATAACATGCCCAATCCTGTGCTATCGATATATTCCGTTTGTCCAAAGTCAACCACGTAATGGCTCGACGGGAGAGGCCGCGTCGTATAGGCTTCCAGGAAAGTACGATGCATCCTCGCGTCGAAGCGTCCAGCCGGTATAATCGTCAGTGTCGCTCCATCGCTGGATTCCTCAATTTTGAACATGGCTCCTCCATTCTTTATCAAAGGTCGCCTCCGGTATCGGCAATAGCTCCCGAAATCTAAAGAAAAACGTGCGGACGAGTTTGATTTCCTGTAGTTTGAGAAAGCGAGCAACGCGGAGTGAAGCATCGGGGCTAAGGTTTTGGTTCCTGCAGACCGAAAGAAGAAACGGCGACACACATACAACGGTGAGAGACCATTTCTTATGGCGATGATCGTTTCAATCGGCTCAGGCAAGGGCGGTGTAGGAAAAAGCGTGATCGCCGCCAATCTGTCCATGTTATTGGCCAAACAAGGCAAGCGGGTAGTTTTGGCGGATCTGGACGTGGGTGGCGCGGATGCCCATATTCTGTTCGGCATGCTCAACCCTCCTCGCACCTTGACGGATTTTGTTGAACGACGGGTTGAACGTCTGGATGACGTCCTCCAGCAGGTCTCGGCACACCCCTTTCTCCAGTTGATTCCCGGCACAGGCGATACCCTGGCGACGGCCAATCTTCCCTATGCCAAGAAAAAGCGGTTGATTCGCCATTTCCGGCAACTGCAAGCCGATGTCATCATTGTCGATATCGGCGCAGGCACCAGTTATCATGCGCTGGACTTTTTTCTGATGGCGGACCACTATCTGACAGTGGCCACTCCGGATCCGACGTCGGTGCTCGACCTCTACCGCTTTATCAAGCTGGCAGCGATTCGTCGTGTCTTGTCGGCCTTCCTGTCGCGCGATGCCGTCACAGAGACCCTCTCCGATCGGGATTTCTGCAGCATCGATGAAGTCATCCAGGCGGTCAGCGAAACCGATCCTCATGCCAAGGAGACCGCCAGCCGGACACTCCAGGGATTTCACCCCTATCTGATCGTGAATCGGGTCTCGGGGAAGTCGCGTGTGAATGTGCTGCAGTTGAAGAAGCTATTGCAGGAATATGTCGGTGGGGATCTGATGATGCTGGGGGAGATTCCGGATGATCCGGCGATGACACGAGCGGTGCGTAGTTATCTTCCGGTCGTCGAATTTGAGCCCACGGCGCCCGCATCCCTGGCTCTCGGACAAGCCGCTCAAACGCTCCTTACTCTCCTGGCCCATCCGGAAACGGCCCCGCCTGAGACCGCTCCTTCGCCTGAACAGGCTGCCTAAACCCCGGTGTCAACCATGCGGGGCACATCGCGACCCGCGCCTCATCGACGTGCCTAGTGTGCCGCTTTTCTCGCCCGCAGACGTTCGGCTTGCACCTGCAGAATATGCCGGATAATCAGCTCCTGCTCGTCCCCGCCCAACTCCACAAACTGCGTGGCAACATGGTAGCCCGTCGAGTCCCGCTCGGCCGGTGTCACCCGGATGATGCGCGCCGTCGCCTCGATCATGCTGAATGGAGGCAGAATCACCTTCAACACCAAGAGGTCCTCCGCCTGAAACAGACGCGGGGTATCGAATCCCAGTCCTCCCGCGCTGATATCGACATCGGTCAGCCGTGCGATGGCGACGCTCCCGGGATGACTTTTCACGAGGGATTTGAGAATCGTCTCCAGCATCCAGTCGATTTTGGAGACCCAGGGTAACAGCGGCGATCCGGCGAAAGTCTCCCCTGCCCGGACCAGCAGATCAATGGTCGGTTTTGACACAGCGGTGGCGATCGTATCTTCCGTTGCCGGAGGAAGGTGGGCGTTCATGACTTCGGCCGGTTCGTCGAAACGACGATACTCGAGCAGCAATCGATCTTCGATGCGCAGCCATTCGCGTCGCTCTTCGTTTTTAATGTCGGTGTAGGGGCTCTGACGAAACCGGTCATGTGACGGAGTCATACCGAACCTCTGCGGTGGAGGAGCACGAGCGAGGCATAGGGTCTGGGCACGCGCTCGTCAGGCTTCACGATCTATCGTGACACGTTCGGAGGCCAGTTGTCCGCTACTTTCACGTAATTGACGCAGGTGTCGTTTCACTTGAGCGGCATCGGTTAGTTGAGCGGATATCCCTGCCTGCGCCACGAGGATGGCCGCGCGCACTTCTTCATCCATGCGCAACAGTTGTTGTGCGACTGTGCGATCAGGTTTGCAGGCGGCAAGACTACGTTCGCGCGCGCTATAGCAGGCGTCGACTTGATCCCAGTCGCCGGCCTGAGCGGCCTCCAGAGCTTGGATGGTGAGCAGTTCGATGGAGCGGCGATCCTGGAGAGAACCGGTATCGGGGAAACTAGCTGCCGACATGGGCCACCGCTTCCTGCCGTGCGACCACTTGCCAGCCTTCGCGTAACGTCGTCAGGCAGCGAACCGGTCCGTCCAGGTGTTTGCCGTTGTGTCGAAGATTGGCCTGGATACATTGCTGCACCATGTAGTCGTACAACCGGTGCAACGAGACTGCGATCTCCCCGCCTCGTTCGAAGTCCAGGACGCTGGACAGTTCCCCGACAATCGCGATACTGCGATCGAGAAAACGGGCCTTATCCTTGTAGTTGTTCGTGAGAATGGCTTCCCGGGCCAGCTCCATCGATTGAATCGCGGAGTCGTACAGCAGCACGATCAATTGCACCCGGTTGGCGGTCATGACTTGAGTCTGTTGATAAGCGTTCGCGGCAGTGGCGATCATAGTGACCTTATGACTTAGCTGAGCGCCTGGAGGGCGCTGGTTTGTGATTGGAGTTTCTGTAACAACGCATCCAACGAGGCGAATTGAAGTCGCAGGCGCTCCTCGTAAGCTGCAGCCACGTCTTCCTTGCGGCCGATTTCATCGGTAAGCCGGCTGATCTGGCTGGTGATGGAGTTTTTTCGAACCGTGAAGGCACCGCTGTCGACGCTGTCGAGTAAATCGACCGCTTTCACCAGACGGTCGGCAATGCCGCTGGAGGTCGATTGCGTCACGAACAAGGCCCGTGTGGCCACATAGTTGCTCGCCATCGCCGAGTCCAACTTCGCGTCTTCGATGGTGAGAGTCCCGTCGCGTTCCGTTTTAAATCCGACCTCGCCGAGTGTTTTGTATGTGGAGAGTCCACTGACCTCTCCCGAGATGGCTGTGCGCAACTGGCTCAAGACGTTTTTCGCCGTGCCCTCGTTGAAGAAGATCCCGCCGGTCTTCGTCGTGATGTCGTACGTGGTCCGCTCGTTGACGAACTTCACGATGTCGTTATAGGCGGTCACCAGGGTTTTGATATTGGTCTTGACGCCCTCCGGATCCGTGCTGATATTCACCGTGACCGGTTCCGGATCGGGAGTCGTGACGGTTTTCGACTTGAGCGTGAGAGTGACGTCCGGAATCGCATCGGTGATCACGTTGGACGCGCGCTCGATGGAGATCGTGGTTTGGTCGGGATCGCCGATCACCACGATGGCGTTCTGCCCGGCCTGCAACGTATCGGCACCGCCCGTCCCGCTCGTGTTCGTGAAATCAAGGGTGGTCGTATCGGCCACAACCGTGATGGTATTGTCCGCGCCTGATGAGGTAGCGCTCAAGGTCAGCCGATAAGCCGGGCTCGCTTCCGTTCCGGTATTGATCACGGAGGCGGTGACACCGGCTCCCAGATCGTTGATTGCCGAACGGAGATCGTCGAGTGTGGCGCCTGCGCTGAGACTGACCGTTTGATTCGTTCCGCTGCCGACCCGAAAGGTAAAGGTGCCGGCGCCGCTCGAGACCACCTCTGTGGTGCCGGAGACAGCTTTGGCGGCTTTGTTCGTAATTTGATTGGCTTTGGCCAGCTGAGTAACCTGTACCGTATAACTGCCCGTCGCAGCTCCTGCGCCGGCTTGAGCCGTAAGAATATTGTCGTCGCTGACGGTGCTGGTCGATCGATTGAAGCTGTTTGGAAGCCGGAGAGCATTCGCGGCGCTCTGAAGCGCGAGCAGCTTGTTGCCCAGAGACCCGTAATCGGTGAGTTTGGTCTGAAGATCTTTTTTCTTCGCCGTCAATGCGTCGATGGGCAGGCGTTGGACTTTGGCCAACTCGGAGACGACTTGACCAAAGTCCACACCATTTCCTAACCCGCCGAAACTAATCGCCATGACATCCCTTTCATGTCGTGAAGCAGGTTACACCTTGTGATGCAGGAGCAGCCCGGTCGGCGTCTCCAACCTCTTCGCAAGATCAATGACTTCCTGCTGCGGAATCTGGCGGATCACGGTTCCTGACTCCCCGTCCATGACCTTCACCACCACCCGATCAAGATCCGGATCGACGGTAAACTCCAATCTGGAATCTGCCTTCTGGAACACCTCGCGTACTCGCGACAGGGCCTGTTCCAGATCTTTCCCTTTGACTTCAGGCGTGGACGCTTCAGGTTCAGGGAGCTGGGCCTCAACCTTCTTTTCAACGGCATGTTGAGGTCCGCTCTGGCTCGCATGGGTGGCGGCTGCGGAGAGGTCCGTATGATTCGAAACCTGGTGGACCATATTACCCTCCTAGGTTCAATCCGTGGATAGCCCTCCCCGAAGGGAGGGCTATCCCGCGACTGATGCCTTATCCTCGCAGCAGCGCCAAGGCTTGCTGTGGCAACGAGTTGGCTTGCGCCAAAATCGCGATGCCGGATTGGGTGAGGATCTGGTTCTTCGTGAACACAGATGTCTCTTGGGCAATATCCGCGTCTCGAATCCGAGATTCCGCCGCGGTAAAGTTCTCTGCCGTGACCGTCAAGTTCTGGATCGCGACTTCGAACCGGCTCTGAATCGACCCGTAATTCGCGCGGGCGGTTGCCACCGCGCTGATCGCGCTGTCGATATTCGAAAGCATGGTCTGTGCGGCTGCCGCCGTCGACACACTCGCACCGGTCAATCCGACCGCCGCGACGTCGAGATCGGCCAACGCAACCGACAAGGAATTGCCTGATCCACTCTTGAAGCCGATGAAGACCTCAAACGTGTTGCTGCTTCCACTCAGCAGCGGCTGACCGTTATATTCTGTCGTCGTGGAAATTCGATCGATTTCCGAACGCAGCGCAACAAACTCCTGGTCCAGGTAGGAGCGCTCGGTCGTTCCCAGCGTCCCGCTGGCAGACTGAGTCGCCAACTCACGCATACGAGACAGCAAACTGCCGATGGTGGCAGCCGCGCCGTCGGCCACCTGCGTCAAACTGATGCCGTCGCCGGCATTTCGATTGGCCTGATTGATACTGCGGATCTGCGCCCGCAATGTTTCGGACACGCCCAATCCGGCGGCGTCATCCGCCGCACGGGTGATTCGCAAGCCTGAAGACAATCGTTCAACCGACCGCCCCAATTGGGCTTGATTGATCGAAAGGTTGCGCTGGGCTGCCAGAGATGAAACGTTGGTATTGACGACTAATGCCATGACTACTTCCTCCTGAAGCTTCCGCACTACTACCGGAACGTCGCCAGCGTCCGTGCCGACGAGATGGTAACCAGGCCTGATGGAGATGTGGCCACATCCCCGCTGCGCCTCGCTACCGTATTGCTGTGCCCCTTATCGGTAGGCTGTCGGGAAGACTTAAGAGCGCCCTGGCAGGTAGGAAACGGGTGTAACGGGAGGCATCATCCGTTGAGCAGTCCTATCGGAGAATAACGGGCACTAAGCAGCCTGAGTGGATTCAGTAAGAAGGGGTAATAATTCATATTCCATCAGGTCCGCGACGCGGATGGGGTCGGCGAAGGTTCGCGCGCCCAGGAGTTCCTGTATCCACGGGAGCAGCTTAGCGGACGAGAGTCCTGCCACGCCCTGTGTCTGGCCGGCTTCCAGCATTTCCGTATAATCTGCGAGACGGCCCAACCAGGCATCGATGGTTCCCACCTGCCCGGTGCCCGAACGTAGCGGGCCGAGCAGGCCCAGGCCATCGGCTCGTAACTGTGTGGCAAACCGATCGATGGCCTCTTTCGCATCTGTAATGATGGCGTGCAGCGATTGAGATCGCCCGGCCACCTCACCCACCTCCGGACCGCGTTGATTCAAAAAGGCCGGATCCAAATCGCGATCGCTGATGGCCCTCCCGCCGACCGTCAACGACGTCACGATGCGATGTTGGGCATGGGCTTTGTCGCTGAGAAACGCCAGGGCGTTCATGAGAGACGTGTCATCCGGCAGTTGCCACTGTTCGCCGTCGAGGGTGATATGCATGATCGAGACTCCTTTGGCCGAGTGTCAAACGTACGTCTGTTGTCGCTACCCGATAGGCGCCATGGGAATAGCCATCCTGGTTCCACGCGCTGCAAAACCCTGCGGTGTCTTGAAAGCACGGAAACCGCCCGCGACCGTATGCAGCCTGTTCTGCCAGCGTCGATAGGTGGCCAGACGGGCTTCGGCCATGCCGGCCAGTTCGTGGCCGTCGTCATTGTGGGTATCCCGCACCAGGGCCACGGCCAGGGATGCGGTCGCCGGGGATTGGAGACTGAGCGCCACAATGGTCTGGCGCTCCCTGTTCTCCTCGAGTTGCATCTGCTGCAAGGCCCTGACGGGCAACGGCCGTCTGGCGGTCAAACGCACCAGTTCCTTCGCTCTTGAAACCAACCCGGCTGCGAGAGGGAGAAGCCGGTCCAGGAGTGCCATACTCTCTTTCCAGTCGGGCGGAGGCTCCGGAACCATGGGCACCAGACTGGGACGGCCCGTAAATTGTTCGAACCAGAACCGACGCCAGAACCGGCCATACCAGCCGATGGTCGGATCTTCCCGTCCCGCGCAGATATCCGCGCTTCCCAGGCCGTCCTCGTCCACCCGGGACCGATAGATTTTGATACCGGTCAATGTTGCTGGAAATGCGGCTCCAGTGAGGACATGCAGGCACAGGGAGGCAATCTGATCGGGTACCAGCCGATCCTTACAGGCGTGGTGCAAACAAACTTGATCGAATCCACAAGGCGCGCACCCCATATCCGGCTGAACGATCCAATGCCCCGGTCCGTAGGGGCCCGTCTCGCGAAAGTCGACATGCCCGACCGAAAGGTCGATCACCGGAATGCGTGCTCCGACTGCGAGGTGCATCGGGCCGGTGTCGTTGGTCAGAAGAAGTCGGCACTGGGCCAGCACCGCAGCGAGCTGAGGCAGCGTCGTCCGTCCAACCGCGTCGCAGAGAGGCGCGGACCCGCCGGCTTGCCGATAAGCGATCTGGGCAGTTTCAATCGCCTTCCGCTCGCTCTCCGTCCCGATGAAGACATATCCGACCCGTGTCTGCCGACTCAGCACAGCCAGGGTCTGCCCGAAGAGTTCCGGCCGCCAGGCCTTCATAGGATCGCTGGCCCCGACTTGCACCGCCATCCAAGGCAGCTGTTGCCCGCCGTGTGGTTCAAAAAACTCACGTGCCCATTGCGCCGTGCTCGAAGGAATGTCGAGCGACAAGGGCGCAAACGGCCCGATCCCGCTTCCGCCCAAGGCGTAGATATCCACCAGATTGAAGTGGTTGAACTGCCGTTGGCTGTGCACATCGGTCAAATAGGCCATCCACGGGTTATGGATGACCACGTCCCCGTCTTTCGGAGACGCGATGCCTCGAATTTCTTTGGAGCCGACGTAGGAGGCCAGCAGTCCGCTCCGGCGATTGAAGGTCAAATTGACGACGCGATCGTAGCCGGCCTCGATTAACGGCGACGCCCAGTCAGTCATCTCACGGTAGAGGGTGACGACATCCTTCGTTTGCGCCCGACTCTCGTCGACCAGACGATGAAAGTCATAATCGATGATGTGCCGGAGATGAGGCAGGAGTTTCGCGATCGGAGCAAACCGTTGATCCACGACCAGATCGACGGCGACTCCCGGCCACTCATGCTGGAGACGCTGCAGCAGGGTGCCCATTTGCACGAGATCGCCCATCCGGGTGATATTGATGAGAAGCACCTGCTTATTCATAACAAATCGCGTGTCTCGCTCCGGTATTCATCCAACATTAGGACCATCAATTCTTCCCGTTTGAGGGGCATGGTCGAGCCTTTGCTGCGGATTCGTGCGGCGACATCCTTCAACTCGACCCGCTGTCCGGCAGGAAAATCCTTGAGCAGCGATTCCAACGGAACATCCCCGGCGCAACGCGACAGCAGGGATTCCTGCTGCCGGTCTCCCCGCAACACGGCTCCGACTCGATCGGGCTGAGACAATCCGATATGTCCCAACAGGTCCCGCATTCGATGCACATAGGTATGCGCACCCAGGACACGTGCGCGGGCTGCAGCGGCCATAGCCTGTCGAGCCGCAGGATCTCCGAGCCATCGCTCCACGAGTCCGGGGACTTCATCGAAGTTCCGGAACGAGAGGATCTCCCGGTCGGTGAAAAAGTCCGGCAACTGGGAGCGGGAATCGACCAGCTGAAACGCGCCGCAGGCTGCCAGTTCAAAGGTCCGTGGATTGACGAAATCGGCTTGCGGATCAAGGCCCGCCCCGGTCGTGGAGTGGACATTCAAATTGATCGCGGTGGCGTTGAACACCTTCATGCAGGTGTCGGTATCGATTCGCGCTCCGTTGAGCTGCAGCACGGAGCGAAGTTCATCGGCCCCGTCCCACTCATTTCCCCAGAGTTTGAACGACCAGGGTCGGCGTAGCAGTGCCGGGAACAGGCGCCTGCGATTGGCATATCCCGCGCCGACGAAGGAGACATCCGCACCATAGATGCGCCGTTCTTCATCAGACAGAGCCATCGGGCGATGCAACCCAGGGTCTGCCGCCATGGGTAGAAAGCCGACATGCCGCGCACCCGCCTGACGGAACGCATCGAGACAGGCCCCCTGTTGAAACACGAACCAGTAGTCATAGCCCGGTGCCATCTGTTGCCAATAGGTCAGGTGGCGATAGTTCTCGACGAACCACATGGCGGTCAGCAGTTTCTTTTTCCGGAGATGTTCGAGCACCGGCAAGGTCAACGGAGCCTGAGCCAGCGACAGGACGAGGTCGGGAGGTGACTCGGCCAGAGAGGCCAAGGTCCATTGGCTTAACACTTCGGCCAAGCGACCCTGCATCAGTTGGCGATTGCGCGCATCTTTCAGCGCCCCCATGGCCTCGTAACTTGACGCATGCACACTGTGATCGATCCATTGCACCTTGTGCCCGAGCATTTCCAGGGCCCGTCTCACATAGCGTGCAATCGGCAGCGAACCCCCGTAAATGGGTCCTACCAGTGCAATCGTCAGCTGTCCGCCGGTCTGGCGCGCTACTCCGCGCCGCAGGGCCTGCTCGAACGTGCCGTGGAAGTTCGCATCACTGTGCATGGCCGGAGCATAGGACAGACAGCGCAAAGGCCGGCCCGTCTTGCTCAGCCGGTCAGCGATCTCAACCGGCGTACCGGAGAGCCAGAGGATATTCTCGGCCCATGATTCGAGAGGCCGCGCGACGAGCGCGTCATGGAATTCGTCGAGGTCGGAAATCAGCACCGCAACCACAATCTCCGACGCCACTCGTTTCCGAAGGGCCTCGACGTGGTACAGCAGCCCGACGCCGGCCACCACGACGGTCTCGCCTTCCCGACAGACGGGTGTATGGGTTTCGGCCCATGTCTCCGCCTCGCGGATCGGATCATAGGCGCTGTGAATCCACCGGCCGGCTCGTCGAGCCGAAGGGACGCCACTCCGTGCCGGCTCGATTGTCAGTACACCGCCGGCTGAGGTTTTCACGGCCGCGGCAAGGGATGTATCCCTTGCGGCCAACCGGGCGATGTTGTCGTTGAAGAGAGTCATGCGGCAACCGATTCGCACAAGGTTGGAGAGAGGGTTCGCCAGACAGTCGCGCGGGCGTCTTCGACACCCTCTTGTCCGGATCCGTCATCAAAACTCGTTCCCCATTGGTCCATACGATTCCTCCAGAGGGTCCAATCGGAGGCGGCACGACGCTGGTCGTCGCAGATCAACGCGATACTTTCGATGATGGGCCAGCGCTCCGGCTGGGCTTGCGTGGCATGTTGATACACCCAATGCCCTTCACCATAGGGGCCGGTTTCGTGCACCCGGGCATGAGAAAAATAGAATCCGATGGCCCGACTGCCCATCAACGTGCCCAGATGGAGCGGGCCGGTATCGGCACCGATCACCCAGCGGCATTTATGGAGCAGCTTCATCAACTGCGGGATACTTGTGCGGCCGGTCGCGTCCCAGACCCGTCCTTGGAGCAACGCGGGAATCGATTCGAGAATGGCCTGCCCGGTTTCACGCTCGCGTCCGCTTCCGATCAGCACGACCTGCCCTTCGTCTGTCCCTGTCAGAAACTCTCGAGTCCACCGGCCCCAGGTGGCAGCCGGGATGCAACGATCCGATTCGCCCGCCCCGGTCACCAGCGCGACCCAGAGACCCTGCCGCTCACCGATGGGAGCGAGGTCGTCGGGAAGCTCGACGGCCGGAGGCTGGAAGAGCGGCGCCCGACCTCGTGGCCTGACTCCACTCATGCCGCACCAGGCATCGGCCAGATGCACCCGATTGTTCCCGCGCTGTGTCGCGATATGCCGGAGATACTCGGCCCATGGACGTGCGCGCGCCTCAGAACGATTCTGTTCATCCTCACGCGAGGAAGGGCCTGTAAAGAGCTGCGTCATGAGGCGGCTCCGTGCATGCTGATTCAACGCAAACACACGCGCGTACGCCATGTCGCCGAGAGACTCGACGTAGCCCTGCATGGCCTGCATGGTTTGAATTGGATTCTCTTTCCACTGATGGGTCCAGGCACGCCATTGTGCCCCGTCCCAGGGAATGACACGGCCCAGACGACGGGCTCCGGCGAGGACGCTTGTCAAGGGAGCGGCACAGAGGACATCCAGTGTTCGTTCCGGATACACGTCCTGCAACGCCTCGATGGCGGGCAGCGTTTGAATCAAGTCGCCCAAACGGGCCAGTTGAATCACGAGGTCGCGGCATTCCGGTGAGGGCTCATGCGGCATGGTTCGGCACCAGATGGCGTTCGGATTCGGCCAGTTGTCTTGCCAACTCGTCCATGCCTTCGAAGGTCGGCGCCATGGCGCGCAGCCAGTCATATTCCCGCTGCGCATCCGCTCGACGTCCTGCTCTTAACAATACTCCGGCGAGGGCAAATCGCATAGCAATATTGCCCGGATTGCGGGTAACGAACGACGAGAGCCGCGATGCGACGTCATCCCAGCGTTGAAGCGACGTTCCGCATTTGAGCATCCAATGCACGCATTCTTCATCGTCCGGCTCGTTGGCGCAGAGCGCCACCGCATGCGACCAGGCGTTCTCGGGGCGGTTGGCTCCCATCGCGGCCATGACCAATCCCAGCGACGCTTTGCGTGAATCGGCCCCGGAGAGTTTCGCCCGCTCAAACGCCTGCTCCGCATCGTGATAGGCATTGACCTGCATGGCGACGATGCCCCGCAGGAGCCAGCCTTCACCGTGCGACGGGTCGGCTTGTAGCAAGGCAGTCACATGGCGATCCGCTTCGTTGACGGCACCTGTTTCCAACGCCTCCTTGGCCAACGCCAACCGGGCTTGAGGATCGTCTTTCAGCTGGATCACACGTCTCCAGAACGGCAGGGCCAGGGCCGGCTGTCCGATGCTCTCGCTTAGTATCCCGCCCCATCGAAGAATCCAGGCGTCGGCAGGCCATTCGTCGATTCGTTTGAGCAACGCGACGATCCTGTCCTGATCTTTCAGGGCCGTCGCACGCTGCAGGTCGGCGACCAGGGCCCGTTCCGCTTTCACGGCGGGATCCGTGATGAGATAGAGCGTATAGCCGAGGATGCCGTCATTGAGACGTGTGTGCACCGAATAGCCATCGTCAAAGTGCAGCCGGTCCTCGTCTGTAATCCACCACGCTTTCCCCCAGCGTTCACGGAACCGGGTTGTATTCTCTTCCTCGTGCGCTTTCCGGCCTGGCGTGCGGCTTTCCAGGTGAATGAGGGTGCTGTGGGGTTGGTACACGATCTTCCATTTCTTCTCACCGATTTTGAGACAAAGATCGACGTCTTCGAAGCCGTTCTGAAAGCCCTCGTCGAACCCACCCACCTGCGCGAAGGCCTGGCGCCGGACGAGCATGCAGGCTGCGGTCACGGATTGCAGTTCCCGTCGGCGGGAGACGCAGTGGGCATTCTCCGGCACACCCGGATACATATGGTATGGCATCAGGAACTCACGCGAGAACGCGACTCCCGCATGTTGAACCGTGCGGTCTTCGTACAGCAATTTGCTCCCGACGACGGCGACGTCGGAGTGGGTCTTGACCTCGTCCACGAGCGCGCTGAGCCATCCGGCAAAAGGAATCGTGTCGTTGTTCAGGAACACGAGATACTCGCCCTTGGCGGCCTGAGCCCCCTGGTTACAGGCCTTGGCAAATCCGAGATTCTCGTCGTTGGTGATCACCTTCACATCGCCGCCAAGTCCGGCCAGAAACGCCGGAGTTCCGTCGGTAGAGTGGTTGTCCACCACGATGACTTCGTAGGAGACGCCTTGCGTGACCTCCGCCAGAGCCGTGAGACACTGGGTGGTGAGCGCCAGGTTATTCCAGACCGGGATGATGATGGAGCAATCGAACGGCTTTGATCGGGCCTCCGCGCGCATTTGATCTAATTTCTTCTGTTGAGCCGCGAGCACGCCGGCGATCCGTTCCGCATAGGGCCGGTATTTCCGGTAGATAATTTCGGTCGTGCGTCGATAGGTGTCACTGGTGCTGCTGGTCATCGACGAGCCATCGCGACGCCAGGTGAAGGCTGCCGTGGTTTTCTTGATGTGGAAGAAGGGATACAGCGTCGCCATTCGAATCCAGAGATCCCAGTCTTCGTGAGCGAACAGCGATTCGTCGAAGACGCCGACCTGTTCGAGACAGGCTTTCTCATGCATGACACAGAGCACCGGGAAATAGTTGCAGAGGAGCAGATCGATGCAATTGAAGTCATGCGAATACGGCACATCGCGGCCGGTGACGACATACTCCCCGCCCTGCCGCACTTCATGGATACGCCAGGCATCCGTATAGGCGACTTTATGTTCGCCGCTCCGAAGCGCCGTCACCAAGGTCTCCAGGTGATCCGGAAGATAGGTGTCGTCGTCGTCGAGATACGCGATGTAGGTGCCTTTGGCAGCGCGCAATCCCGTATTGCGGGCCGCCGCGAGTCCGCGGTTGCGATCGTGCCGGATTGTGGTGATACGACCGTCTTTGTTCAGGGGCGCAACCACCTCGCTCACATCCAGCGTACCGTCGTTGACGACGATGATCTCGAAGTCCTGATAGGTTTGGGCCTGCACACTACTGAGCGCCACCTGCAGCCGCTCGGGACGGTTATAGGTGGGCACAATGACGGAGACCATCGGCGTGCGAGTAAAGGCTGGGATCGGCGATCCGCTCTGACGCTGGCAGGCCCATATCTGATAGATGGGTACAAGTGACAGTTTCTGGAAGTCGGCCGGAGTCGGCGCCGGAATGTACCGGAGTGACGGAAGTTCAACATGGACCCGCTCCAGGCCGAGTTCGCAAAATCCTTGCGATGTGAAGATGGTGCGGAGCTGCCCTTCCGTGACCCAGTCCTCAACCGGCTGACAGGGTGGTGCGATCGTTTTCCACTGTTCCCACATCTCTCCGCGGGGTGTCGTCAGAATGACATATCCATCCGGCTTCAGCAGTGTGGCTAGTTCCGCGACGAAGCCTTCTTTCCGGCCGTGCGGGATATGCTCGATCACTTCGGAGCAGAGAATGACATCGTAGGGCGAAAAATCCGGACGCGTAAGCACGCTCTGGGCAGTGCCCGCTTCGAATCGCAGGTGTGGAAACAACCTTCGCGCGTGCTCGATGACGCCGGCTACCGGTTCGATGCCTTCGCATGTGCCATACGCCGTCGCCAAATTGGTCAGCCAGCCACGCCCGCAGCCGACATCCAATATGTGCAGTTGCCGGTCCGGGTCTGCCTGACGTACGCGGCGGAGCAGATATTCGAGAAACGCGGCGATCTTGCTCCAGCGGGCGGCTTCGTCCGGATTGGGTGCAGCCGACGACCAGCCTCGACTGTTGACGAACATGTCGACGTAAAACTGATCCTGCTGCTTCTGCTCTTGAGGCGTCGGCGCGGAATTCGGTAAGGCCTGGAGGCCTGCCGAGGCCAACGGTGCACGATTCAACCCGACCATCACGACCCCTTTCGTTTCGAGCTGCCGCCTTGAAGCAGGCGATACTTCGGAAGTCTCTGCTTGCGCCAGCAGACGACGGAATCGTTCACGGAGCGCGTCCCGCCGCTGGGCGATGGAGACTGGTGTGGCAAAGGAATGGGAGGCCGGTCGCCCTTCGATCAGTGCTTCCCAGGCCGCCAATACGGTCGTCCAGTCATGCGACTGCGCCCAATGCTCCCTTCCAAGTCGTCCGAGCTCCGCGCAGAACTCCGGATGATTCTTCAGCAGCCGTACTGCCGAAGCGAATTGCGACAGCGGCAGGACCAATCCACCTGCGTGTTCAGCCGCCGTTCCACAATCCGGCGTGGCGAGCCAGGGCCGGCCGACGCTCATGGCCTCCAACAAACACAGCGGAGAGACCTCCGCATGCGACGCAAGCACCACGAGATCTGCCGCTGACAGCGCCGAGGCCACATCCGCAGCGTCCAGGCCTGCAAGCAACCGGACATCGGGTCTTGCCGCCAGGCGGGCCTTCACGTCCTCGACATACTCGGTTTCATGCGTGTCATTTCCGATCAAGACCAGCTGAACCCCTTCCGGAAGATGATCCAGCGCATCGAGCAACCCCGGATGATTTTTGACCGTGTAGAGATTGGCGAGGTGGATCACCAGGAAGGTGTCGCGGGCGACCCCGTAGCGCTGCCTGAAATCATCTTTCGGCGCGAGTGCCGCCGTGCCGTTCGGAATGACGCAGGTTGGAATCCGACGTTCCTGAAAGAACCGTTCGTCGTATCCGTTTCCGCCGAACGTGACGACTGCGTTCACCCGTTGCCCCAGTTGCGACAACATGGTCCGGCCCTGCTCGCTCCCCTGCAAGGCTTCATCGATTTCTTTGTTGATCGTGGGTTGCAGGATGAATCGAGTGGGACAATCCTTCGGAATCGCAAGGGGCGCATAAAACATCAGATGCAGCGGGGCGCCCAGCAGGATGCAGGCGTCGTACTGCCCAGATTCAAGCAACCGTTTCACTTCCAGCATGGAATAGGGGCTGGCGGTTTCAAAGTCGCTGGGAAACGTGAGGTCGATGATGGGAATGCCACGATGAGAGTTCGTCTTGCGCTCAGAGAGCGTATAGGTCGCCACCTCGACCGCATGTCCTCGGGACTGCAAGCCGACGGCCAAGCTTTCGGCCACTTTTTCCACCCCGCCGACGGAAGGCCAAAAATAGGGTGTGACAATGAGGATTCGCGAGGCAATATGACTCTGAGGCTGCGGCCTCGAGGCAACGATCTGAATGGTCCGATGTTCCGGCTTTTTCTCGACGACTGTCTCTGCCGCCCAAGGCACCTCTGCAGGTGTCAGGGGTGTATTCGCCACCGGAGTTGCGATCCGGGTCGAATCATAGGGCTGACTCACCGGTGGATTGTCACGAAACAGCCGGGAGAAGACGTCCAGCTCTTTCAGAACATAGGCTCGCGCATCCTTTTCCCGATCGACTGATCGAGGGCCTTCGATGATTCCATGGGCAGCGCCAAGCAGCGCAAATAGCGCAAGAAGATCCCCTGTTGATCGAAACTGCTCGGCCTTCCTGCGGATATCCGAAGTCAGCGTATTCCACTGCCGGATGTCTTTTTCATACATCGTCTTATAGCGACGGTAGATGGTCTCCGGGGTATACAGGGTCCCATGCCGGCCCAGGACATCCGGATGCAGCACCCAATGCACGCCGCGCTCGCCCATCTGTTCGAGCAAATTCATCTCACTCGCCTTCACATTCTGGAAGGCGAAGGGCTTCATGGCCGCCGTGCGGTAGATCTTGATACCCTGAATCGGGCAGCCACGATCCTCATCGTAGAGATGAAAACAGATCATGCCCACATCGGCAGGCGCCCGCCGCATGATGCCGGCCATCCTGGAGGCCGCGTCGGGGTTCAAAATCATGTCTTCATCGACCTGGATGAAGAACTCGGTGCGACAGTCCGCGATCATGCGTTGCGCCGCCGCGCTGAACGGCGCGACATTACGGATGATCTCGACATGGAATGGACCGCCTTGCTGAGCATCCACGGCCGCCTTGCAGGCGGGATACGCCGGATCGTCGACCGTGAGGATAAAGATGGTCGTGTCGATGCAGTCGGCGGTTCCTATGCGGTGCGGTTTGAGCGCTTGAACCACGTGGTCGGGAATGTCTGCCTGCCCTGACGATGTCTGCGCGGAGGAACACGCGTAGGCGGCGCCGGCCTCCTGTATCCCATAAACCGGTTTGGTTCCCGACTCGATCCATCTCAGTGTGTCCGCCAGCCGTCGCTCGCTGGTGTGATAGGCCCGCAATTTGCGTTGCGCATTGTGGGCCAGTCGCTTTGCCAATGCGTCATTAGCCAGCAGAGGCTCCAAGCCCTCGGCCAGCGACTCCGGCCGACTTGGGGAAAAATAAAGGATCTCCTCCCCTTCGACAAAGAGACCATTGTTCATCGGATGTTCGGGCACGGCATAGGACACCACCGGGCGGCCGGCGGCGATCCCTTCATAGACACGGCCACCGAAGAATCTCGCCAGGCTAGGAAGGTTGACGATCGCGGCCCATTGCGGCAATTGGTTCATCCACTCCCGGAATTCGCCTTCGCGCACCTCCTGCAACATCTTCGTATAGTGCGCCAGTGCTTCAGCAGGCATGCCCGCAGGTGTGGCCAACCGTTGGATGGCCGACTGCTGGAGCCGATCGAACAGTTGTTGAAACATCGTCGGAGCCGACGGCCGGGCGAAGGTGAGACAAGACTTTAGTGCAGGATGATGGAGCCACTGCTCACGGGGACCATAGGGGACGCCGTGGAAGACGCCGGCCCGATGAACGGCCGGATTGGACGGTGTGTTCAGAACACGTTCTGGCACCATCGGCGGCCACCACAGCGCGGGAACCCCCGTATGTGCGGTAGTTGCCTCCACGTCGCATTCGTCCGGCACGAGCACATGGGTTAATGCACGGACCTGCTGTTCAACCAATCCCTGCCGCGCCCGCAGATGAGGGGCCCAGGCGTAGTCCTCTTCGCTGTATTGCAACGATTCCATGATGATGCCGACACGGATCGGCGCCAACTCACTCAGCCATTGTAGAATAGCCTCATCGAGGGGCGCATGAACCAGCCAGACCCACACCTGGTCGAACCGCTGGCCGCCGACCATTCGCTTCATGTGTGCGAGCCAGGTCTTGCTGGAATAGGGCGCATCGGCAATCAGCGGAAGCGTGACACATTCCACACCGCTCGCCCGTAAGCCTTCCGCGACGCCAAAACAGGCCGGATAGGTCCAGGCGCGAGCTTGCTTCCATGTTGGAAACTCCAACTGCAAGAGAAGGATTCTCCTGGGTGGACGTGCTGTCATGATGCGTCGGATGCCTTTCTGCTCCAGCCGCTAGCCGTTGGGGTTGCTGGGATGGCCGAAATGTCCGGCGGGCGCCGCTGCCGCTCTCGACGAGGACGCAATGGTCAACAGCGGAGCCGCGCTGCTCGAGCCGGTCGGGCCGACTCCCACGGGCTGCGCACTCATGGCCGGTTCCTGAATGCGACCGAAGGCCCCGTCTCCCAGGCTGATGAGCTGCTCTTGCGAGGCCCGCCCTGAACCAGCGAACAGCTTCTTGGAAAGGAGGCGTGCCACACGGACCAGCATGAGCGAGCCGCCGATGACCCCGTGTTTTTGAAGCATGGGTATCCAGCGCCAGGGGGCGGAGTAGATGCTCACAAATCCTTCGTTCTGGAGGTCGATCAGGTCATTGGGGGTCAGCTCTCCCACCGTGGTGACGGCCGATCCATAGCGCCGGTATTCGGAGAAATCCTGCGTCATCAAGCGCACGCCTTTCTCGCCGTTCATCGCCAGTTTGTGAAACTCGGTCCCGGGATAGGGCACCGCGATGGCAAAGTTCGCCTGTTTGACTTCCCTGGACTGCCGCAGGAATTTCAAGGTCGCCCGGACCGTTTCTCTGGTTTCCCCCGGCAATCCGATCATCACGGAGTTCAAGGCCTCGACACCGTACTTGTTGCAGATCCCGTTCGCTTTCACGTAGTGCTCCAGCGGAACCTGTTTTTTCATCGTCCTGCGTATTTCGGGATCGACCGTTTCGAGTCCGAACGACAGACGGATGAGGCCGCTCTTGACCAACCGGGCGATCACATCTTCCTCGACGAGATTCGCTCGGGTGCTGCCTTCGAATGTAATCTGCAAACCCTCCCGGTCGATCAAGTCGCAGATCTCCAGAATGTGGTCCTTCCAGAGCGTCATGACATCGTCGACGATGTAAAAATGCCGGGTACCGAATGTCTCCACGACCTGCTTCATTTCATTCACGACCGATCGGGGCGAGCGTACGCGCATCTCGGTGGTCTTCAGCGCTTCGGAGGCGCAGAAGATGCATTTCCAGGGACAGCCGCGCATGGTCTGAATCGAGGTGAACGGGAGACGGCCGCGCAGTGTGCCAAGCTTGTATCGGGACATCGGCAGTCGATGCCGTGCAGGAATCGGCAAGGCGTCGAGATTCGTGATGTCGGCCGGCTGACCGGTCGAGACGACCTCACCGTTCCGCCGATAGATGATCCCGGCGACCGCCGACAGCTCCTTGCCCTGTGCATAGGCGTTCAGGAATTGCGGCCAGGACTCCTCCGCCTCCCCGATGAAGGCATAGTCGAAGCAGCTCAACAGCGCCTGCTCCTTCATGATGGTGATATGGGGGCCGCCCACGGCGATGGGAATGTCCGGTGCCAGGCGTTTGATGCCTTCCGCGACGGTTTTACTGAGATGGAAAAAGGGGCTCGTCGCCGTAAAACCGATGAGGTCCGGCTTCATCGCGACTGCTCGCTGGACCATCTCGTCCAACGGAACCTGTTCGGATTCCCCGTCGAGGATCGTCACGTTGTGCCCGTGGCGTTCGGCAATGGCGGCCAGCAGCGCGAGGTTCAACGGCGGCCAGGTCGAATTGCGGCGGGCGAAGTGGCCGAAGAGTCCATAAGCCCCGGTCCATGTGGGATACAGCAACAACACGTTCATACATCACCTCACAGAAGCGACCACTGATCCACCTATCGACTCAACAGACCCGGCGCACCGTGACGATCCACCCCTTACGGCTGTGACCGATCGTTCCGGCAAACCACGTCGGGGTATTCCGGGTTCATCCACCCTTCCGCCGGCTCGATGACCATGTTGGCACGGAATTCTTCACGAGGCAGATAGGGATACATGTCCTCGATCGGTGTCTTCCATCCGAAGATCCTGGGCTCGTAGGTGTGGAATTCATGCATATCCACATCACAGACCACGGGACCGTCGAACCGGAGCACCTCGTCGATCTTGGCGTCCATTTCGGCATGGTTGCGAATGGCCACGGTCTTGATCCCGTAGGCCTGCACGATCTTGAGAAAGTCCGGCGGGTTGTACCCTTTCGGGCCACAGGCCTCGGCGCGGCCTTGAAAGTTCGTTTCCTGATAGGCTTTGGTGATGCCGTAAATGTGGTTGTTGAGGATGAACGTCTTCACCTTCACGCCGTAGTTGATGAACGTCTGCAGTTCCTGGGGATTCATGTTGAAGCCCCCGTCCCCGATCGTGCAGACCACTTGACGGCTTGGCGCGGCAAACCAGGCGCCCATCGCTCCGGCAAAGGAGAACCCCATCGGCGAGTTGCCGTTGTTCGTGAGATTCCGTTGCCCGTATTTGGTTTCAAAGGCATGGTTACTCACGACAATATTCCCGCCGCAGTCCCCGACCAGAATATCCGTGGCGCCCATCTTTTCTGAAAGGCGGCGCATGAATGCATAGGGGTGCACCCGCTCGCGCTGGTCGAAGAACTCGGGCCGGACCGGGTCATATTGGCGTTTCCACTCCATCACCCGTTCTGTCCACCCCGAATAGTCGGGCAGCGGTTTGCTGCGGCGATCCAGGGCAATCAACAGGCGCTGAGTGAACACCTTTGCATCGCAGAGAATGTTCACATCGAACGGCACCTGCTGAAACTTCCGCTGCACCATCGCCGGGTCGATTTCGACGAGATACTTCTTAGCCTGGCGCGCAAAGCTTTGGACATTGCCACCGGTGATACGGCCGGAGATACGGCTGCCGATGGACAGCAGCAAGTCGCTGTTCTGAATGCCGAAGTTCCGGCCGGCTCCCCCGTAGGTTCCTACCCGTCCGCCGTAATTTTCGTAGTCCGAGCTGATCACGTCCAAGGCGTTCCAGGTCGGAAAGCAGGGCACGTTCAGCCGCCGCCCCAAGGCGCGTACATCATCCTGGGCATTCGCGAGACGCACGCCGCCGCCGACGAGAATGACCGGTCGTTCAGCATGTTGGAGCTCCGTGATGAAGCGGACGATCTGCTCATCGACCACGGTCAGATCGAAGCTTGCGGCAGCAGGAGGCTCAAACCCGATGAGCTGTTTGGCATCGATCAGTGTCTTTTGGACATCGAGGGGAATATCCAGCAGCACCGGTCCCGGCCGTCCTTCCTGGCAGAGCCACAGCGCCTTCTCCAATTCATATCGCACGTCTTCGGGCTTGACGATCATCTTGGCGTACTTCGTGACCGGAGCCGCCATGGCGACGATGTCCGTCTCCTGGAATCCGATCTGGCGAATGGCGGGGTCGGGCCGGAGAAACCGGGAGTTGATCTGGCCGGTCAGAAACACGCAGGGCACGGAGTCATAAAAGCAGTTCCCCATCGCCGTGAGGAGATTCATCCCGCCCGGTCCGCTCGTGGCGATGGCGACACCGGGCACGCCCTTCACCTTGGCATAGGCCTCGGCTGCAAACCCGCCGGCCTGCTCATGCATGACGGCGACATATTCCGTGGCGGCGGTGCGGGTGAACGCATCGATGAGGTCGCCGTTCGCCGCGCCGTAGACCACGAACATCTTGTCGATTCCCCGTTCCGCCAATGTATGGATGATGTAGTCCGCAACCTTGATCATGACCGTTCCTTTCCCCTCTCTCCCGCTAGGCAGCTGCATTCGTGGCCTCATCCTGATACCGGCGCCGGACCTGGCGCCGGCACATGTCCGCAACGTGTGTCGCGACGTGCGGGCCGAACGTGCGGTGCAACATGTTCAGATACTGTGGATGCGTGAAATACTCGATAAAAGCCCGATCCCGGAATGCCAGGACCTGCGTCGCCGTGAGATGGTCGGTCGGCAAGGGACGGCAGTCGTAGGCATGTTGTGCGTACCCGATCCATCCGGGGCCCCCCTGGTCATCGGGCAGAGCCCACTGTTTCTGCTTCGCCAGCGTGTACAGCGGTGAACCGGGGTACGCCATCGCACAGTAGAAGTTGGCCCACTCCGTATTGAGCGTGAGGGCCAGGTCCAACGTGGCGCGCATGCTCTCCATCGTGTCGTCGGGTAGGCCAAAGATATAGTTGGCCGCCACATGAATGCCGTACGAGCGAATCTTGTCGACCGTCGTTACAATGTCCCGTTCCCCGAAGCGGCCTTTTTCGACGCCGTCGCGGACATGCTGGCTTCCGGATTCGATCCCGAGCCCCAGCCAGGTGAATCCCGCCCGCGCGAGTTTCGCCAGCACTTCATCCTGGACCGTGTCCACGCGGGCGTAGGCCCAGATATTGAGCCGGTATCCTCGTTCGATGATGCGATCGCAGATGCCGATGACATGCCGCCGGTTCAGCACAAACATTTCATCGGGGATCTTGATATTACTGACACCATAGTCCTGGACCAGCCGGTCGATCTGCGCAATGACGTTGTCCGGGCTCCAGGCTCGCAACATCGGCGTGGCGAAAGGCGCATTAATGCAGCAGAAAGAGCAGGTAAACGGGCAACCCAAACTGGTCTGCAGCGACGCATAGGGCGCACGCGCTTCCAGATTCCCGAAACAGTGCCAGTTGTGGGCGCGATACCGGGTCATATCGAGGAGATCCCAGGCCTGCCCCGGCAACTCGCGATCCAGATTCGTCAGCAATTGGGCCGGAGCATTCCCGACCGGCACCCCCTGCTCCATGTGCCAGAGGCCGGGAACCTCGCGGAGCGAATGTTGAGGCGCGCGTAGGGCGATCACCAGACCGAGAATCGTGGAGGGGCCTTCTCCCTGGCAGACATAGGTATACGGTTCTTCCAACAGGGTCCGTTTCGGCAGTGCCGAGGGGTGCGTTCCCATGACGAGCGTGGGAATATCGGCCAGTGTATTGAGGATTTCGCACACCTTCCGGCCGGCCGGCATACATTGCGTGGACGCGGAGGGTTGTTGCCCATAGATCACGAAGACTGCCAGTCGCGGCGCGATGACGGCGATCCGCTCCGCCGTCTGCTGGTGGTTCAACCCCTCTGCCTCGGCATCCAGAATGGCAACGGAGCAGCTGTGTTGGCGCAAGAACGTCGCGATCAAACCCGACCAGACCGGTGGTTCAATGGCGGCCAGGTCTTGGCTCAGGTCCTGGTAGACCTGCACCCGGCTGGGCGGGGTGACCAGCAACACGTCAAGCGGCTTGGACACGGCAACCTCCCAGTTGTTGCGCAAAGGCGATCGTGCGCGACAGGCCTTCGTCCACATCCTCTTCCTGCCCGCACACGGCAATGCGAATGAACGACGCGTAGGCCTCGCCGAAACTACGTCCCGGGGTGACCGCCGTCTGGTGATCGTCCAGCAGTCGGCGGCAAAACGTCATGTCATCGAGTCCGGTGCGCGCGATATCGACAAACAAATAGAACCCGGACTCCGGCTTGTGACAATGCAGGATGCCGGAGCGATTGATGCGGTTATGGCAGGATCCGATCAGCCGGGCGCCCCGTGATCGAACCTCGCTGGCATACGCGTCGAACACCTTCATGCCGGCGAGGCAACCCAGTTGAGTGAACAGAGGGAGACAGGAATAGAGGGTCGAATTCGAGAGCGCGAGTTTCGCCGCCACCGCCTCATGAGCAAAGGCATATCCGGTGCGAAAGCCCGGGATCGAACATACTTTTGAAAAAGACGACATCGCCACGACATATCCGGCTTGCGCCGAGGCGAGGGTAAAGAACGAGCCATCGAAGGTCAGATCGGCGTAGGTTTCATCGCTTAACAGCCAGATCCCCGCCTCTTCACAACGCTCCGCAAGCGCGCGCAGGATCATCGGATCGTATAGGGCCCCCGTCGGGTTGTTGGCATTGTTGACGACAATCGCTGTTGGTTCGGCAGCCAGCGCGTCATCGATAGCCTGTCGGGTCAGGTGAAATCCGTCGCGCTCAGACAGCAGCACCGGCCTGACCTGGAGTCCCTGATGCGCCGCAGCGGCCCAGTAGGAGGGGAACGCCGGCGTGAACAGCACCACGCGGTCGCCGGGATTGCAGGTGATGTCCAGAAACTGGTGAATCAGGAGATTCGCCGGGCTGATCACGACCTGGGAGTCCGTCAACGCCTCGCCCGTTAACGAGGTATATCGAGCCGCCAAGGCGGCACGTAATTCCTTCACGCCGGCCATCGGCGCGTACCCCAGCTGTTTCTCGCGGAGCGCCTGGACGGTGCCGTCGACGATCTCACCCGGCGGAGCCATGCGGGGACTCCCGAGTTCCAGGTGATAGATGCGGTGCCCCTGCCGCTCCAGCGCTTGAGCTCGATCCATGACCCGAAACATCTCCTGCCCGATCAGGCGCTCGCCCCGCGCTGAAAATGCCAATCGGCCTGGTGTCTGTGAAGCCGGGACTGTCTGATGAGCCATTACAGCAGCGATCCTTGTTCCTGATTCATGGACATGACCGGATAATGGACCGACGGATCTTTCCAGACTTCGCGAAAATGCGCGAGGCGTTCTGGGGTGCCGATGTCGTACAGGGGGCTGGCTGTGACGAATCCATAGCAGGGTTCGGTGATCAGCAGCGGAAGTAACTCGCGCTCCAGGGACCAGGAATGACTCTTCGGAAACAACGCTTCGACGGTACGATCGAACAGATAGATGCCGGCGTTGTGATAACCCGTCATTCTGCGGCGCGGCTTCTCCACCATGGACAGGAGGCGGTCGTCCTCCCCTAACGTGACGGCTCCGGTATCTTCGCGTGTATCGGCTGGCGTGACCGCGATCGTCACGCGAGCGCGTTTACGGGTATGGAATCGCAGGAGTCGCTCCGGATCGAGCTCACAGAGCGAGTCTCCGTTCAGCACCAAAAATGGATTACTGCGAACGAGCTTCATGGCTTGCGCGACCGCTCCGCCCGTCCCCAGCGGAGCGGGGTCGCGGACGAACAGAGTTTCATACCCGCCGCGATGGCGCCCAAACCAGTCCTCGATCATGTCGCCCTTATATCCGGTGCTGAAAATGAATCGCCGGGCGCCGTGCCGCAGGAAATGTTCGACGAGGCACGCCACAAACGGGCGGCCATGAATCTCCGCCATCGATTTCGGGCGATCCGCCACGACCGATTGCAGGCGTGTACCGAGTCCCCCGCATAGAACGACCACATCGCAGTCCGCGAACCGGCCCATTGTCACGCCGCCTTTCCGAGTAACGCGGCCTTCAACTGGGAGGCCGTATCCGCCGAGTGCTGCGCCCACACGTCGTCGAGCATGAGATGATCTTCCTGATAAAACACGATCTGTGTCCCCAGACCCTCAAACTTAAACGGAACCTGTAACAACCCGGGCAGCGCCAGGCGAATCCGCTCATGGTCCTCGGGCTTGGCAAACAGGAGCATGAACCCCCCGCCTCCGGCGCCCAGCAACTTTCCGCCCAGTGCGCCGGCCGCTCTTGCCGCCGTGTAAATCTCGTCGATGGCCGGAGTCGTGATCCGTGACGTCAGGCGCCGCTTGAGCATCCAGCCTTCATGGAGCAGGGTTCCAAACGCAGCCAGATCGCCGCCGCCGGTGAGGATTGCGATGCCCTCCTCCACCATCTGCAACATGGCAAACAGTTCGGCTGTGCGTTGCTTCGTGCGATCGATCTGCTCCCGCGCCACTTCCGAGGCAATTCGGGAGAAGCCCGTGAAGTAGAGCTGCAGGTGGCTTTGGAAAGCGGCAAGCCGGTCGGGCTGCATGATGATGGGGGTATGGCCGATCTCTCCGTTCGGAAAAAACGTGGCCTTGCAGAGACTGCCATGCGCCGCGAGGACCTGATCCTGGCATCCGACGGCTTCGCCCAGCACGTTCTGCTCGACGTGGATGGCTGCTTGGGCCAGCTGGTCCTTGCTGGGCATGATGTGCTGCAGCGCGTACAGCGTGTGGAGCAGGCCGACCGTGAACGACGAGCTCGATCCCAACCCCGTGCGGGCCGGCAGGTCTCCGTCGTGGTGAATCTCCAGGCCGTCGTTGATGTTGAGATACTTCAGGACTCCGCGAACGGCTGGATGTTCGATGTCGTCATGACTCTTCACCAACTCGATGCGTGAATAGGCAATGCGCGACCGGTGCTCGAAAAACGGCGGCAGGCGGCGGCAGCTGATGTAGCAATACTTATCGATGGTCGTGGCGAGGACGGCGCCGCCATGTTCACGGAACCACACGGGATAATCGGTACCCCCGCCGAAGAAGGACATCCGGAACGGTGTTCGACTGATAATCATCGATGCCCTCCCCGTCCACCCGATTCCGAATCAGACATTGGCATACTGACCGGCTTTGATGATCGTGTAACACTTCATCAACTCACGAATGCCGCGTTCCAAGGACCACTCCGGCTTGAACCCGGTTGCCAATAGACGCTGATTGGATACGATATAGTCGCGCTTGTCGGGGTCCTCGCCGATCGGCGCCTCGAACGACACGAAATGCGGAATGAGCGTTTGGATGACCTGGCAGAGTTCGAGTTTCGAGAGGTTGGCATCGTCCAGGCCCACGTTATACGGACGATCTTTCATCTCGTCGAAATGATCGATGGCATGCAGAAACGTCCGGACGACGTCCCGGATATGGATATAGTTGCGTTTACAGTGTCCTTCGAATACGACGACGGCGCGATCCTGCACGGCGCGCCAGACGAAATCGTTGACCAGCAGATCCATGCGCATTCTGGGCGATACGCCGAACACCGTGGCCAGGCGCAGCGTGATGGCGTTTCCGCGGTCCAACACCACCCGCTCGGCTTTCACTTTGGTTTCGCCATAGAGGCTGATGGGGCGTAGCGGTGACTCCTCCGTGCAGGGTACGCCCGGTTGCCCGATGCCATAGCCGCTGTTCGTGACGGGAAAAATGATCCGCTGCCGGGGAGAAGACAGTTTGCACAAGAGCTGAACGGCCTCGAAGTTGACCGTGTAGGCTCCGACGCGATCACGGTCACAGAGCGGTGCCCCGACCAGCGCCGCAAGCGGAATGATGAGGTCGGCCGTTCGCAGGAGATCGGTCAACAGGCGTTCGTCGCGGCAATCGCCACGCACCACCTGGAAGCCCTCCTCGCCGCAACAATCCATCAAACTGTTTTGGCGATACATGAAATTGTCCAGGACGGTGACCTTGTAGCCACGTTCCAGTAAACGTTTACTGAGCACGGAGCCGAGATAACCGGCGCCGCCGGTCACGAGCACATGGGTCGAGGCTGTCGTCATGATCGAACAAGCTCCACGGTGAATACATAGCTGCTCACATACACCAATGCTGTCACGCGGCCTCCAGGACAATCCGTGCGATGTGAGCCACATCCTGTTCGTTCATGGAGGCGTGATTGGGCAGGAAGAAGCCGCAATGATGCACGCGGTCCGCGACAGGGAAACTGGCCTTCCCGTAGCGGTTCATCCAGAAAGGATGGAGCCCTAGGTTGCCGGCGGAGAAGATTCTCGTTTCCACTCCTTCTGCGACCAACGCCCGGACAATTCGACGACGTTGCTCCGTCGAATCCGCGAGCAGCCCGAAGGAGATGCTGGCGACCTTGCTCCCTTTCGGCGGGCGCTGCGTATAGAACCGCCCGCCCAAGTGCTGCAGGTATCGTTCATGATTGGCCTGACGTTGCCCGGTCATCCAGTCCAGTTTGTGTAGTTGCTCGATGCCGATAAAGGCATTGAGATCCGTTGAGCGGAGATTGAAGCCCGGCTCGTAAAACACGAAGGGCGAGTGGAAATCGTCGACCTGGTATTGCGTCACCAATGCCTGATGACTACTCTGGTCGAGGTCCTTGCTCCACCCGTGGCTGCGCAGCATCAGGAGCATGTCCGCCAGATGCTTGTCGCTGGTCGACACCATGCCGCCTTCGATCGTGGACATCTGATGGCCGAAATAGAAGGAGAAGCTCGCCATATCGCCGAATGTGCCGATCTTCTTGCCGCCATATTCCGCTCCGATGGCGGCGCAGGCATCTTCGAGCAGATAAAACCCGTATCGGTCCTTCAGGGTCTGCAGTTCCTGCATGCGATGCGGGACGCCGAGCACTTGAACGAGTAATACCGTCTGCGCGTCATGGCGTTGTAAGAGGTCTTCCAGATGATTGAGGTCAAGTCCGAAGGTATCAGGATCGGCCTCGCACATGATGGGTGTGAAGCCGAATTGAATCGCCGGAGCGATCGAAGTCACCCATCCGACACTCGGGACGATCACATTCGTGTTGCGCAGCTTGCCGGAGCGCAGCAAGGCGTAATACATCAACAGATTGGCCGACGAACCGGAGTTGCAGTGTACCGAATAGGGACGCCCCAGCCATTCCGACCATTGGCGTTCAAAGTCGAGGGTCACCGCCCCCTTGGTGAGGCGAGGATAGGTCCGCAGCCACTCGATCAAATGGTCGATATCCTGCCGGTCGATCGTATCCTGTGCGAGACACCAGCGAGGATTGAGCTTGGCACTCTGTGTATGAAGCGTCATGATTGTCGTCCCTCTTGCTCCTGAACATGGCCTGCGTCCCTCACAGGACGAGGTGTGGCAACGGGATACCAATCAAGATGTATGCCACTGGCGTGTATGGCGGGAGGAATTGAAACGACGGGATTTCCGGGCGTTGGGAGCGAGTGGCGGCACAGGACCGGGCAAAAACTTCCCAGTCATCGGCAACCGCTGCAGTCTAGGCGGACTCGAAGGTATGTTTACGATGTACGAAGGATTCAAGCGCGTTCCGCACTGATCCTCCCCAGCCCCGGTACTCGATCGTTTCTTTGCCGTCGAACCGGAACTCCAGACCAAGATGCGTTCCGTCGGCCTGCGGTGACAGGTTTCGGACGACCCCTGTCAGATTGTTGACGTGTCCGGTGCCGGTGATTTCAAACTCAACAAGCAGAGCCATCCCCGGGTAAAAGTCCTGTACCGGACGTTGAATGAGCACGGCGCAGCCGGAGGCACTCAAATCCTTCAGGAGCCCGCCGATTCGGATCGGGGGTTCATTTGGCAGGTTGGATGCGAACTCCTGCACGACAGACAAGACAATCGGCTCCTGGGCCGATACCCGCCCGTGCTTCCGGAGCGGCACCTCTTCCAGCTCGGAGGGAAATGCGAGCAGCAGAAACGGGAAGGGTTGCATCTGCGTGTCCAGCACCTTCGTGCGATATCCGATCATGTTTCCTTCATGGATGTACCGCAGCAGGCAGATGGTTCCTTTCACGCAAGGAACCGGCTGCCCCAAATGAAACGGCCATTCACAGACGATCCAGCTCCGGTGTTTCCACCCCAGGACCGATGAGCCGTATTGCCCCCGCGTGTCGTCCTGCGACACGCTGAGCTGAAGCGAGAGACCGACCGACAGAAACGAGGACGGATGACGATGAATAACCAGTTCGCTCATAGACTCTTCCCCCACCCTGCAGGTGCGTAGACGCACCCTCGTCAGCTCTATCGGTCGCCTTTCGCAAGACCTGAAGGAACCGGTGGATCTAAGTGGTCGCACAGGTAAAGACCGGCCTCTGATCAACCGATATGAACGTTACATCATAGATGAATCACCGGAAACACTGCGCTCAATCCAATCCGTGTTGGCAGTAGGTACAGCTCTGATATGGCTTCGACAAAGCACATCTCTATCGATCAGCTCACCGTCGGCATGTTTATCGCCGGTTTGGATCAGCCTTGGTACCGCACTCCGTTTCTCCTCCATAAGTGGTTGGTTTCAAATCCCGACGACATCGTGCAACTCAAACGCCATGGCATCCTCGTCGTCACCATCGATACTGACCGCGGGCTGGACGTCGGGGCTGCCACCCCGCCAGCGCCGGCCGCCGTGCCTCCTCCGGAAGAACCGCCGCCGGCCAATGTTGAAGCCGTCGTGCCGCAGGAGAGCGAGCAGAGTTCGCACGCTGCAGTGGCTGCCGCAGCCTATCGGGAAAGCATGGCTGCCGTGGAACGCGTCTTCAGTGACCTCGAAGCGGGTAACCCGCCAAAGATCGCGGCCCTGAAGCCGATCGTGAGCAGGCTCCTGGAGCAGATCGTGGCACAGCCGGAAGCGATGCTGATCCAGTTCTGTCTGGATAAAGTCCGACGTTTCGACGCCACCCTCGCCAGCCATGGCATGGATGTCTGCGTGCTCACGCTCATTCTGGCGGTGGAAAACGGCTGTGCGGAAGCCGATCTGGAAGCGCTCGGGTTGGGGGCTCTGCTTCACGACATCGGTTACGTGCGGCTCCCGCGTAACCTGTATCGAAAGACCACCCCGCTGACCGATCAGGAGCAGGTCCTCATGAGACAGCACCCGCAATTGGCGGCTACCGTACTCGCTCAAGTGGGCACGGTCCCCGATGCGGTCTCTCGCATTATCCTGCAACATCATGAATATCAGGACGGGAGCGGGTTTCCTCAACGCCTGAAGCACGACAGTGTCTCCACGTTGGCGCAACTGGTGGGTTTGGCGGACAGCTACGACGATTTAGTCAGTGCGCGCCATGGCCGTCCGCCGCTGTTGCCGCACGATGCGATCCGGCAGCTCTTCGTCTTGGGAGCGAAAGGCCGGTATGAGAAGACGCTGGTGGAGGTCGCCATCAAGGCCTTGGGCGTCTACCCTCTGGGGAGTCTCATCAAGCTGAATACCAATGAATGCGCATTGGTCGTCGGTCTGAATCATGAAGACCGGTTGAGACCACGTATCCGAATTATCAAGGGAGCTGAAGGGCAGAGTCAGCAGGAGCCTTTCGAAGTCGACCTGCAAAACCAACCGCCCGACCAACCGACCCGCACCATTCTTCGGGCATTGGATCCAAAACTGGAACAGGTCGATCTCCCGCACTACCTTGAACCTGCCGTGGGTGCTCGCTCGTGACGAATCATCCGCAGCATCCACGCACCCCGCAGCCCCAGCACGCAGCCGGCCTGGCCGTCCCACCGGAGGTCTTAACCCTGCTGTGGGATGCGGTGCCGCTGGGCATCTGTCTTCTGGGGGCCGAGCAAACCGTTATTTTCGCGAATCGGACCGCTGCTCGTCTGTTCAGGCGATCTCCGGGGGGCTGTGCCGGACAAGCGCTGTCGGATCTCCTCGGTCAGCGGCTCGATCTGAGCGACTCGCTTCGCGCCACGGGAATCGTGAAACTGCCTGACGAGCCGTTTTCTCACGCCGGCCAGGCGGCCAGTCACGATGAGAGCGAAACCGGCAATTCCACTGTGATCGAATGGCAACACCTTCGCATCTCCGGAATTCCCTCGGTCGCCACGTTGATGACCTTGCGCGATGTGTCACGCGAAGTCGAATTGGAGAAAGATCGTGACCGTCTGGCCGAAGTGGCCGAGGAAAGTCCCTATCCGATCGTGGAAATCGACCGGCACGGAAATCTGGTCTATGCGAATCCGGCCATGGCAGACGTACTCGGTCGCTTCGGATACGACCTTGCAGGAAAGCCGGAGATCCTTCCGGACAACCTCCCCGCGCTTGTCGCGACCTGCTTATTGGAAGGACGAACCTTGACGTCCCAGGACGTCGTGCGAGGCGAAGCCTGTTATAGCTGGACTCTCTGCCCGGTCCCCGGACACGGCCTCGTGCGGGCTTTTGCCATTGATCTGAGTGAAGTGCATGCCACCCACCGGGCGCTCAACGAGACCGCTGATCGTCTTCGCGAGAGCAACCGCCAGTTGGACCAGGCACTTCAGCAGGCGCAGACCGCGGCACGGGCGAAGTCGTCGTTTCTAGCCATGATCACGCACGAATTGCGCACGCCGATGAACGGCGTGATCGGGATGGCGAGCTTGTTGCTGGAGACACCGTTGACCGAAGAGCAACGGTCTTTCACGAATACCATTCAGCAATGCGGAGAAGCGCAACTTTCGCTCATCAACGATGTGCTGGAATGCAGCAAGATCGAGGCGGGCAAGTTGGAATTGGAACACCTCGATTTTCATCTGCGTACGACCGTTGAGGACGTGTTGTCTCAGTTCGCGGAACGGGCTCAGCGTAAAGGCCTGGAGATTACGGGCCTCGTCCATGCCGCCGTGCCGAACGCGTTACGAGGCGACCCCGGACGGCTGCGTCAGGTGCTGACGAATTTCGTCGGCAACGCCATCAAGTTCACCGAGCGAGGAGAAGTCACGTTGCAGGCCTTTCTGGAACGCGACTCCCCTTCCGAGGTCATCATCAAGTTCGAAGTGACGGACTCCGGCATCGGCATCAGCGAAGACGTGCAGTCACGGCTGTTCCAGGCCTTCACCCAAGCCGACAGTTCCACCACCAGAAAATACGGAGGGACGGGACTGGGGCTCGCCATCTCCAAACAATTGGTGGAACTCATGGGTGGTCAGGTCGGGCTGCGCAGCCAACCGGGCCAGGGCACCACGTTCTGGTGCACGGCGAGATTTCAGAAGCAGGCGGTCTGTGCGCCGGCCATCGTTCCTTCGGTCGAGTTGAGCAATCGCCGTATTCTGATCGTGGACGATAATGAGTCCAATCGCACCATTCTTCATCATCTCGTATCAGGCTGGGGGATGCAGGACGGCCAGGCGCGTCATGCCGATGAAGCCATTCTGATGCTCGAACAGGCTGCCGCACAGGGCCGGCCCTACGATGCGGCGGTGCTCGATATGCTGATGCCGGGGAAAGATGGACTTCAACTGGCTCAGGAGATCAGAGCCCACCCTCAGGGTGCCGGGGTTCGCTTGATCGTCTTGACCTCCCTGATCCAGCCGGGGCATGCCGAACGAGCGCGGCGCGCAGGCTTTACGGCCTACCTGACGAAGCCCGTACGTCATGACCAGCTTCAAGGCTGTCTCCGCGTCGTGTTCGGTCTGCAGGGATCAGCCACCGCCACCGCTCCAGGGGTGGCGGCGGGACCGACGATCGCCCCGACATTGATCACCCGTCACACCTTGGCCGAACAGCGTGCCCGCCCGCGTATCCTCGTTGCAGAAGACAATGTGGTGAACCAGAAGCTGGCCGTGCGTATGCTGGACCGCCTCGGGTATCAGCCGGACATTGTATCGAACGGCCAGGAGGCCGTGGCGGCATTTGAACGAGGTCTCTATGCCGCGATCGTCATGGACTGTCAGATGCCGACGATGGATGGATATGAGGCGACCCGCCGCATTCGCGAGCAGGAACAGAAGCCCGCCGCATCCGGCACCCGCGCCCATATCCCTATCATTGCGCTGACGGCGAACGCCATGCCGGGAGACCGCGAGCGCTGCAAAGCCGTCGGTATGGATGACTATCTCTCCAAACCGGTGAAGACCGACGATCTCGGTAGAATCTTGCAGCGGTGGGCTCCCCTCGCGACACCGGACCATGCACCGGCCCCGACGCCTCCCCGTGAAATGACGAAGACCGATGCCCGCGTGTTCGACGCGAGCACGATGCTGGTCAATATCGGCGGCGATGTGGATCTGTTCGATCAGTTGATTCGTCTGTTCTTGGAGCGACACCGGATCATGGTCCAGGAGATCGAAGCGGCCATCAAGCAAGCCGACGGCGTCGCTCTTGAGCGGGCGGCTCATAGCCTCAAAGGCACGGCAGGCAACTTGTGCGCACCGGAAGTGGTGCTCGTGGCCAGTCAGTTGGAGGCCAACGGACGTCTCGGGACGCTCGCCGAAGCCCCTGCCCTCTTCTCCCAGCTCGAACGTACGGTTCAGCAACTCGTCGCCGTGCTCGAGCGTCAAATGACACCAACCGACCCGGCTCAGCCCCGTTAGTCGATTCACCGTACGTCGGACAACCACAGCGCGCTTGTCGGCAGGCTGCGGAAACAGTCCGGCAGCGGCGTTTTCGACATCCGCGAAGCGTGAAGCGTATCTCGTCCCGGTCAGAACGTATAGCTGAGAGTAGAGGCCCCCACTCTCGATTTCTGGCCATACGCTCGTTTCTGCGGACGAGAGACGAACGGCGTGTCACGAACGACGGGTTATGAGGAAGGCGCTTTTGCGAAGCCTGCCGGTGATCGTCCAGGCGACAGCGGCACGTCGATCCTGGTGTGCAAATGAGTAAGGCGTGATTTAGCGGGCCGTCGCCTGAAGCGGAGCCGCCGGAGAGGGGCGTTGTGCGGGGGCGGCGGAAAAGAGAGGATATCGAGTCGGCCACTCCTCCGAGAGGACCAATTGCTTGCAGAGCCTGGTCCGGTGATTCATGACCAGCGGTCCCCGCAAATTGGCCGTCACGGCCGTGGGATCGTCCGAGGGAATGGTCAGGATCGTGACGACGGACAGTTCATCGCCGTCCTGCTTTTGAATTTCGATGAGCGCATCCAACGACACCTCGATCTGATAATCGGGCTTGAAGAAGGCCGGGTCCAGGATGACGAAAGCCAGCTGCGGTTCTTCGACACATTGCAGCCACTTGAACGGGGCCTCGGTATCGTGGTCGAGCAGCACGTACTTACTCCACTCGGGAAAGCCGAGGATGCCCGATGGAAACACCAGGAGTGTGTCGTCATTCACCTCAAAATTCCCGAATCTGGTCGACCGACACTTCATGACGCGTCCTCAACCTCCACGGCGGCCTGTTTTGTTCGACAATTGACGAAACGCTTCCAACGGAATCACCCCCGGCCCGGCGGCAATGCGATTTTCGTCCTGGATCCTCGCATGCACTTCATCGCGATGCACTTGCACATTGGGCGGGGCTTCGATCCCGAGCCGGACCTGGCCGCCTTTGATGCCGAGCACCACGATGCGAACATCGGGCCCGATGGTCACGCCTTCTCCCCGGCGTCGTGTTAAGACCAGCATACAAGCCTTCCTTGGCGTGTGAATACAAGTACATGGATATATCGGTTTCGATAAAGGTGAACTTGAGCGTCGATCAGCGGAGATAGTTGATCAACGACGAGTCAAAAATTTTGGTGAAGGTTTGACTGGCGGCCTGCACGGCAACTTCCTGGAGACGGAGTTGGGTAATGGCTGTTGCCAGGTCCGCATCCTGATTGTCCGAGATGGATTTTGTGATGGTCAAGGTGGCCGTATCCAAGGCGTCGTGTGTGACCTGGAGGCGATTGGCCAGCGCGCCGACGGTGCCCTGCGCATCGCTGATTTGAGCCGTCGCCAAATCCAGGTTTCCCAGGCCGGCTTGAATGCCGGCGCGATTGTCGCTTTCCAGGGCCGTGAGCAGGTCACGCAGCGAATCGAACATGTTGGTCGTCGACCCGGTGAAGATGCTGCTTCCCGGCACCAGGATCTGCACGGTTTGATTTTCACCGACCGCGATCGACTGGGTCTCGCTGTTGCCCTGATAGGCGACCGTATCCCCTGAGGTGATCGTGAAGGGCTGCACATCCGTTTTCGTCCCGCCGAAGATCGCCTGCCCGGCCACTTCGGTGTTGCCCAGTTGAACCAGTTGCCGCTGAAGCTGCCGGACCTCTTTGGCGATGCTCTGACGCCCTTCTGTTGACGTCGTGTCGCTGCTTGCCTGAATGGTCAACTCCCGCACTCTGGTGATCAGGTTCTGGACCTGTCCCAACGCCTGATCGGCGGCATTCACGCGTGCGGTCCCGAAATTAATATTGCGAACCCACTGCGTCGTTTGCGAGAGCGCGGACTTGTCGAGCACGATCTGGCCGTACGAGCTCGGATCGTCTTCGGGAGTCGAGACCCGCTTTAGGCTGGAGATCTGCTCCTGCGAGGTCAGCATTTGCAAGCGGGAGCGTTGGAGATTGCCGAGTAGGGTGTTGTACATCTGTTGATCGGCGACTCTCATAATGCCTGCTCCCGGTGAAGTGACAAGAGGGTTATCGCTTCAAAGACAAGATCGTTTGCAGCATTTCATCGCTGGTGGTGATCAGCTTTGAAGCGGCCTGAAACGCACGCTGATACTTCAACAAATTGATGAGCTCTTCATCCATCGAGACCCCGGAGACTTCCGCTCGGTGGGCCAGCAATTGATCGTGGAGAATCTCCTGTCCTTGCAGGTCCCGGGTGGCCCCTTGAAGGGTGGCGCCGAAGCTACCGGCCATGGCGCCGTAGTAGCTTTGAAAAGTCGTATTTCCTAAGCCCGCGACCGAAGCCGTTTGCAGGTTGGCCAGGGCGAGGGCATTGACATTATTGCCGGGCACACCGGCTGCGGTCGAAGAGGCAGCGATTTTCTGGCGATCCGTCAGGGCCATGCTGATCGTGCTGGCCGTGGTCCCGGTGGCCGTGAAGAAATCCTGTGTCGTGGATCCATCCAATCCATAACCGGAACGATGCTGAGTGTTCACTTGCGACACGAGCTGCGACGTGAGGGTGTCGAGAGAAGTTTGCAGCCCCGCGGCAGTGGTATCACGCGCGTCGATCAATCCCTTGAGGCGACCGCCGCTGATCGAAGAGGTGATATCCGTGTTGGGGCCGGTCCCGCCGTCATACCGCACGTCGAGCAATCCACCGTTGGTCACATCGGGAACGCCCGTGAGTTTGTATGCCGTGTGGTCGGTCACAAGGATTTGGCCGACCCCGACAAAAACGGTGACCTGCCCGCTTCCATCCTCGATCGAAGAAATATCCACCAGTCCGGCGAGGTCGTTCAGGAACCGGCCTCGTTGGTCCCGCAGATCATTGGCCTGCTGCCCGCTCACTTCGGTCAGTTTGATCTGGCCGTTCAGATCAGCGATCTTGCTCGCGAGCGAATTGATGTCGTTGATCCCGCTCCCAATTTGTCCATCAAGGGAAATCCGTTGCGCCGACAGTTGCGATGACGCCTGGTTCAACTGTTTGGTCAGCCCGTCGGCTTTGGTCAGGAGCACCGTGCGCGCGGTCAGATCGGCCGGATTGGTCGCCACGTCCTGCCAGGCCTTGAAGAATTCGTTGAGCCCCGCCGCGATGCCTTGATCATTCGCATCGTTAAAGAGGATTTGAATTTGCGACAGGGCCTTCTGCGACGCGCCGAATTGCCCGATCCGTTCATTTGAGCTCAGGAGTTGCTGTTCAACGAAACTGTCGACGGAGCGGCGGATTTCCGATACCTGGACGCCGGTTCCGATCTGGCCGGGGCGTCCGTTTTCCGGGAGGGATTCGGTCAGAACAGCTTCCTGGCGGGAATAGCCGGGGGTGCTGACATTGGCGATGTTTTGCCCGGTGACGGACATCGCCCGTTGAAAACTGGCCAGCGCGTTGGAACCTACACCGAATAGTCCGTTGAGTCCCGACATACGATCACCCGTTATCCCTTGGCTCTCACCCTGCCGCCTGTGCTGGCTACTGCGGTGCCCGAGGACGAATACAGTGCCGCCGACTGCGGTGAGCGTTGCCAGATGCGGAGCGTGCCTTGCAAGAACTCGAGCGACTGCCCGATCAGGGCGGCGTTGAACCGGTTGAGCCGATCCGTCTGCTCGATGGCCGCGACAAGATCGGCCTCCTGCTGCTTGCGCGAGGACGGCGAGCTATACGAAGCCGACAACGTCGACTCGTTTCGGCGTTGCTGCTCCAATTCTCGAATCTCATCCAATAGGTGAGCTTTTCGCATAGTCACGGATGTGAATTGTCCGAAGGAAAGGGACCGAATGGCATCCTGCTCTTCAATCAGCAGAGCCTGAAAGGCCGTGAGTTTGTCGAGCATGTGGCACAGAAGGGAGTCGGAGACTGTGGCAAGTGGCTGCTGTGCGGTCGACACCATGTCTCCCCTTCAAACGAACGGTTCCGCCATGTGAGGCCGCGTGATCGAAGAGTCGAGCCGTACGCGAAGGGCGTTACAGGACCGCGTCGGTCAGGACGTTACGAATGATGGCATCCGCAACCTTCTTACCGTCCACGTTGTACGTGCCCCCTTCGACCGACTGACGAATGTGACCGACTCTGGCATCACGCTCCGCGTCCGGCTGTTCCGCTGCCGCCCTCAGACGCTGGAGTTCTTTGGCCTGTTCGGAAATCTGGACACGATCCTGAGACTGCGTCCCTTGAGACGCGGTCTTCTTGTTGTGTGTCCGTTCAGTGTCCTGAACTCCCAACAGGATTTTCGCGAGATCTGCCGCCCGGCCATTATGTGAGATCTCCATGACTGCTTCTCCTCCCCCATTGCCAGGGTGTTCCGAAAGGCCTTTCCCCTAGTCGAGTACTCTATCGGCGGGACCGGCCGGGAACTTTAGGAAAAGCGATCGAATTAAGGAAGTTTTTCTGCATAGGCATCGACGAATGCCGTAATGCCGATCCCCCCTGCTTCTGTGGATAACTTGGCTATTTCTTGATCGTAAAAGGAGTACCAGACCTGCTCGTTTTTCCGGTCCAGGAGTCCCTTCGGAACGGTTTCCCTCATATTTTTAATAAGATAGGAAATGAAATACGATTCAAACTCCTGCCCGGCTTTATGGAGCGCCGCGCGGGCCTTCTCCCCTGCCGGCGCTTGCTCGACCGGACCGCGGAATCCAAGCGGCTGTGGAGTCGCCATTTGGGCCAGATCGAGTTGTCCTGACATCAGATGCTGTATTTCCATTGGAGACGCGACCCTTTCTTAGACAATCTCAAGATTTGCTTGAAGTGCTCCCGCGGAACGCAGGGCCGAGAGGATGGCCACGAGGTCTCGTGGAGTCACGCCCACCGCGTTGAGCGCCCGTACGACTTCTCCAAGCGTCACCGTTTGATCGACCACGATCAGTCGCGACTCCTGTTCGGTGACTTCCGTCTGCACATCGGGAGTGACCGTCGTTTGCCCTTGTGTCGAGCCGATCAACGGAGCCGGAGGCTGCGAGACGTTGAGCGTGTTCTTGACGGAGATCGTCAGGTTGCCGTGGGAGATCGCACAGGTGGAGAGTCGAACATGTTCACCCAGGACCACCGTGCCGGTCCGTTCGTTCACCACCACTTTGGCGGCGACATCGACGGTCACGTCTAATCCCTCCATGGTGGCGATGTATTCCACGACTCGGCCGTGAAAGGTTGCGGGAAGCGACGTTTTCACGAGGCCCGCATTCACCGGAACAGCCGTACCCTTCCCGAACGTTCCATCGATCGCTTCGGCCGTTCTGATGGCGGTGGTGAAATCGGGGTGTCGCAGCAACACGGAGACACTGTCCCAGTTCTCGATATCCACCACCAGCTCTTTTTCCACGATGGCACCGGCAGGCACCACTCCGGCGGCCTGATGGTTTTTGGTGATCGTCGCGCCGCCCGCCCCGCCGGTCCCGCCCAGGAATCCGCCGATGGAGACAGGCCCCTGCGCGACCGCAAATACCTGTTGGTTCGGCGCCTTCAGCGGCGTGGAGAGCAACGTGCCGCCTTGGAGACTTTTCGCATTGGCCATGGAAGAGACGACCGCGTCCAGCGTCATGCCGGGTTTCACGAACGGCGGGAGCTTCGCCGTCACCATCACCGATGCAATATTGCGGGTGAGCAACTGGATGGGATCGATCACCAGATTGATACCCATTTTGTTCAACATGGACATCATGGCTTGAATCGTGAACTGGCCGCCGATGACCTGATCACCCGTCCGGTCGAGACCGACGACCAATCCATACCCGATCAGCTGGTTTTCGCGCACGCCTTCGATTGTGGCCACATCCTTGACTCGAACAGCCTGCGCCAATGAGGCCGTAAATAACGTGATCGTGAGGAAGGCCAGCATGCCCACCGCGGTGCGCCGAAACCAGGCCGCTCCTTGTGGCTGCCGGTCAGGAACAGGCGCCGGTTTCGGCGGCGGGGGGGACCAGGGGCGCGCGAGAAGGCCGGGATCCATCGAGGCCGGTCGCAGCACCCCGCTTGAAAGCATGAGACGAAAGCATTGCGTGATCATCGCCCGTTGTTGTTTGCGCGGCCTCGTCATGATGACTCCTGTGGCTGGTCGATTCTTCCCGACGGACTTGCGACTAAAACGGATAGACCCAATCCAGAATTCTGACGAGCCAGCCGGGCCGCTGCACATCGTCGACGACTCCCAGGCCGGAGTATTCGATCTTGGCGTCGGCAATGGCACTCGACTGCACGGTGTTCTTCGTATTCACATCCACGCGCCTGACGATGCCTCCGATGGTCATGATCTGGCGTTCCGAATTGACAGTCACCTCACGTCGCCCCTCGACCCGTAAGTCGCCGTTCGGCAACACTTCCGTCACGATGGCCGAAATCGTGCCCGTCAACGTGTCTTCCCGGTTGGTTGCGCCTTTGCCGCCGAACTTGCTCTTGGCGGTGGCATCGATGCCGAACCCTCGCTTGGCTTCTCCCCCCAGGCGGATTCCCGGGATGCCCAGGTAGCCCATCCCCGTCCCGCCGATCCCATTCGAAATGGTGGAGTCCCGCTCTGCGTTCGTGTCGGCGCTCTTCGAGCCCTTGTGTTTTTCCACGATCAGAATCGTGATGATGTCGCCGATGCGCATCGCGCGAAGATCTTCATAGAGATAGGCCCGCCCATTCTCTTCCTGCCACAGCGATCCCATGGTCTTGGGGGGAGGCAATTTGGCCATCTCCACCTTTTGCTGCTTCGTGCTGGGCGAGGCCGAACACCCGACCATCACGCACAGCGCCAGACCGAACCAGATGAACCGGATGCGGCGATATTGTGTGAGCGACCGGTTAAAAACTGACACGGACCACCCCCGGGGCAACGACGGTCGCCCGCAATTCCTTGCCGGAATCGACATTGGAGACCGTGATGGTTTGACCCAATTCACCATGCGATTTCGTGACGCCCACGGTTTGAATCGACAGCCCGCCCTGCCGGGCTTCAATCGTCACCCGATCGCCCTTGTGCACGGCGAAGGGGCGCCGGACTGAGGTCATGCGTATGGCATTTTGAGGCGGAAGCGGGCGAATGGCCGCTTTGCCGATGACTTCGGCGGGGCTGGTCACAAACGGTTGCTTCAGGTCGTACTGGACGATCCGTTCCGTGGTGACGTCGTCGGCCGCGATCTCCTCGTCGACCTTGATCGACCGCACCGGCACCACCACCTCCACAATGGCGGCCACATCGGCGGTGGCCTCGATGGTCTTAATGAATCGACCGTTCACGGCCAGATGAATCTGGAACACTCGACGTCCCAGCGGTTCGTCCGATCGCCCGGCGCTGACTTGCAGATCGACCGTCCCGGAGGGCACGACGATCGGTTGCTGAGGATCGCCGATCGCCACCTGGCAATCGACGGCGCGTCCGGCCAGTTCCCGTTTGACGAAATCGTGGATCACCCCGCGGATTTGTTCGGGATAGATGAGCCGTTTCCCGCGGGCCTGCGGGAGACTCTGCGCCTGATGCGCATCAGCCCCCTGCACCTGGAACAGCGGCCGGACCGGAGCCCGCTCCCCTGCCATGGCCGGCAGGACGGCACTCATGACCAGGCTGATGATCCCAACAGACAGGAGGCTGAGTCGATTCACAGGTGTCACCCTTGGTTGAAGGTGCGGCGCCGATTACCGGCGCAGATTGTTGGCAATCTGCATCATTTCATCGGATGCCTGAATGGTCTTGGAGTTAATTTCGTAACTCCGTTGGGCGATGATCATGTTGACCATCTCCTCCGCCAGATTGACGTTCGAACTTTCGAGGAAGCCCTGCTGCAAGGTGCCGAAGCCGGTTGAGAATCCGCCGGTGCCCTGTTGCGCCGGCCCGGAGGCAAAGCTGTCCAGGAACAGGTTGCCGCCCATCGCCACCAGGCCGGAAGGGTTGTCGAAGCGGACCAGCTGAATCTGCCCCACCTGTGACGCTTGTGTGACGCCGGGAAGCAGAACGGAGACGGTGCCGTCCTGGCCGACATCGATTTTCAGCGCGCCTGACGGAATCGTAATCACCGGGTTGAGCTGGTCGCCGTCGCCGGTCACGAGGTTGCCGACGTTATCGCGCTTGAAGGATCCGTTGCGGGTATACATGATGGTCCCGTCGGGCCGGGTCACTTGGAAAAATCCGGCGCCGTCGATAGCCAGGTCGAGATCGTTCCCGGTCTGCCGCATGTTCCCTTGCACCCATTCCTTGGCCACCGTAATGGGACGCACACCGCCCCCGACCTGCACGCCGACAGGAAAGACGCCCACGTTCGAGGCGTTTGTGCCCGGCAAGCGTTGAATCTGATACAGCAGATCGCCGAATTCCGCACGGCTGCGTTTGAACGCGTTCGTGTTCACGTTCGCCAGATTGTTGGCGATGGTATCCACGTTCAGTTGCTGGGCCGTCATGCCCGTCGCGGCCGTCCACATTGCGCGAATCATACGCTCCTCCTATTGCACCCGGCCCAGATCCTGAATGGCCGTTTCGGTCATGCGATCCATCGTTTGGATCAATTTCTGCGCCGACTCGTAACTGCGCATGCCTTGCATCATCTTCACCATTTCACTCAACGAATTCACGTTGGACTCTTCGATGTGTCCCGACTGCACCTGCGGCCTTGTCGACACCGCCGGTTTCCCGCCGACAAACAGTCCTTCGGCAAACTTTTGCGGCATTCCGTTCTCCGGAAACTCGACCACCTTGATGCTGCCGATCGGAGTGCCGTCCACCTGGATCGCCCCCTCCGCATTGATCTGAATGTTGCCGGGCGGCACTTTGATCTCTCCTTTGGTGCCCATGACCGGGTGCCCGAGATTGGTGACCAGGCGTCGTTGGCTGTCGAGAGAAAAAATGCCGTTGCGTGTGTAACGAGCGCCGTCGGGAGTCTTGACCTCAAAAAATCCATCGTTCTGTATGGCGACATCCAGCGGATTGCCCGTAATGCGGATACGCCCCGGCTCAAAGGCCGTTCGGACTCCATGCACCTCGGCAAAAACCCGTTCGCTGGGACCCGCTGGTCTGGTCGAAATGGCGGAGGAGAGGCCTCCTGATACCACTCCCATCCCCGTCGAACTGGCACGGGCAAAGAGGCCGCGGAATCCTTGCTGGTCCTGCTTGAATCCGGCCGTGTTCACATTCGCCAGATTGTTGGCGAAGACCGTGAGTTGCTTTTCCTGGGCGACGGCGCCTGACAGTATGGGGTAGATGGCTCGATTCATTGCTCGCCTGTTCCAGATGAACCTGTTGTGCTGCAGAAGGAGTTAGCAATGGACATGCCATCGCGATTCGCCAGGCGACCCGGTGCTGCCGAAACGAGGGTCGGACAAAATTCCTTGTGATTGTCGAGAGATGGGAACCGGAAGGTCTTTGAGATGCCGGAGGGAAAATTCTTCCGCCGTCAACGGTGCCTGTCAAACGGCGTGGCAAACCGGAAGTCTTTGCCGGAAGCAGGGAAAGTCCTGCCTACATGGAATCGTGTGCGACGAGAGTTCCGGAGATCAGGCAGCGATCGTGGAAGTGGCATCAACGGAGGCGGATGCACTTGCGCCGGGGAGTCCATAGAGGGCGTACCCTTCGGCCCGAGCCCTTGCCACGGCCCGGGTGGCCGCATCGAGGAGCGCGTCACCGTTCTCAGTTTGAAGGCTGGAGAGACTGATTCCAATCCGGCTGGTGAGGAAGAGTTCGTGCCCGTCAAGGGTGACCGGCAGCGATATCGTGAGTTGCATCTTTCTGGCGATGGCCAGCACCTCTTCCGGACCGGTGACCTGATCCAGCAGGACGCCAAAGGTGCGTTCAGCAAGTCTTGCCACCGTGTCGGTCGTGCGCAGGGCGCTCTTCACTCGTGCAGCGTGCACGCGATACATGAGGTTGAGGTTGATTTGCGCCTGTTCGTCGGTTTTCGGGGTGAAGTGATCCAGCTCGATCATGAGGACCGCTACCGGCCGGCCATGCTTGTCGGCCTGCGCCAGGGCTTGCTTGAGGAGAGACGTAAAAAGACGATAGGTCGGCAATCCGGTGACCGAGTCGTAGGTGTGCATGCCGGACCCGTTCAATTCTTCCGACAGTGCATGCATCCCGGATGCCGATTGCGGGCCGCGCGGAGTCCAGAACGTTGCGCCAAAGACCAGCAGCGTGAGGAGAAGAGCAGCCGAGATCATGACGGGATAGGCCGTCAACGCCGAGATCGTCAGCAGACCTACAGAGGCGGTCCAATACAATCCGCCGGCCATGAACAGGAGACAGGACACGACGCCGACTCGAGCGCTCTCAAACGATTCGGTCTCCGCATCGCTGTGGGGCCACCCATGCCGGTTCGTTGAATCCGACCCGTCGTGGTCGCTCGACGTGTTGAGTTCCGGACGTGACAAATGCATACCCTCCCCGATGGAGCAGCGCAGCCAACGGGATGTTGGACTAGGGAGGTATCGGAACAGTGGAGACGAAACTAAAGGCAGGGTGGCCCGCAGGACGCCGCTGGGGCGCCGACGATACAAACGAACAGCAACGACCGCCAAACCGCGCGGAGGGTCATCTCACACATCCACCGGTTCGAGCCGCGCTTTCAAGTGGAGGATGGCTTTCGAATGGATCTGGCATACGCGCGATTCGGTCACCTTGAGCGCCTGCCCGATCTCCTTCATCGTGAGTTCCTCGAAATAGTAGAGCGACAATACCAACCGTTCTTTCTCCGGCAGATCCTGGATCGCCGCTTCGAGCACGTGGCGCGCCCGTTCGTTCACCAGGACCGAGAGAGGATCCGGCTGATTGGAGTCGGTCAACACACTGATGATCTTATGCCCGTCCGCATCCTGTACGCCGAGATCGTCCAGGCTGATCACCACGGCGCCGCGTGAGCGAGTCAGGAATTCATCCAGTTCCTCCGCGGACATCTTCAATTCTTTGCCGACTTCCTGGTCTGTCGGCGGGCGCCCGAGTCTGTGCAACAGCTCTGAATAGGTCTTTTGCAGAAGCGTAATCCGCTCATGGACCGAGCGAGGAATCCAATCCATCGACCGGATTTCATCGAGCATCGCGCCACGGATACGGAACTCCGCGTAGGTTTTGAACTTGGCTTCGCGCGTCGGATCGTACTTGTCCATCGCATCCATGAGGCCCATGATCCCGACGGAGATCAAATCTTCCGCGTCCATATAGGCCGGCAGTCGAAAGGCCAGACGATGGGCCATGGCCTTCACGACGTGCGTGAATTCCTGAATCACCCGTTCACGATCCGCCTCCGCAATCACCCGGCGCGGGGCGTTTCTGACCGCAGACATTTTTCGAGCGTCCATCATTCGCTACAGTCCTTTCAGTCAGTGCGTCCGCAAAAGTTGTTGCCAGAGGAACTGCACTGTGCCTTTGGGAAGCGCCGGTGGAGTCAACTGAGCCACCGCCTCAGTCAGTTCGCGAAAGGCACGGCTGGACGGCGCGTGCGGAAAGAGATCGATGACGGCCCGCTGCTGGGTCACGGCCATCGGCACATAGTCGTCCAGGGGAATCGCACCCAGGTAATCCAGAGAAATATGCAAAAATCGACTGACGGCCAACTCCAGTTTCCGGAAAATCCGTGCGGCATCCCGCGGCGACTTCACCATGTTGACGAGCACATGGAAGCGGCGCTCCCGGTACTGCCGTAACAGGACTTTCATTAACGCATAGGCGTCCGTCATGGAGGTCGGCTCGGGAGACACCACCACAACGATGGATTGGGCCGCCGCCGCAAAGTAGGTCACGGTCGAGGAAATGCCCGCCCCGGTGTCGATCAACAAGACATCCATGTTCGATGCCAATCGCTCAAGTTCATCTTGAAGGATGAGCTGTTGCGCTTCCGTCAGGATCGTCAACTGAGAGATACCGGTACTGGCCGGGAGGACAGTAATGCCGTGCGGCCCGGTCAGCGCGATATCCTCCAACCGGCAGGTCTTCGCGAGGACATGCTCCAACGTGTATTTCGGTGTCAGGCCGAGCAGAATATCGACATTCCCCAGGCCGAGATCCGCATCCAGCACGAGCACACGCTTTCCGGTTTGAGCCAGGGCGATGGCGGTATTGGCCACAACGTTGGTCTTTCCTACCCCGCCTTTTCCGCTGGTGACGGTGATCACTTGCGTGCGTGAAGGACCGACGTTGTCATCAAGCGCTCTCAACTGCGGATCCAAAATTCCTGGTTGCATCGCCATCGTCACTCCCCTCTTGTTCGCCAGTCGCCTATCGCGCGTAGGTCTTGATTCCGGGCACAAATGTCGGTGTCGTCTCGCGCTCCCATGCCGGAGTGGTGCCGGTAGCCGGTGTCCGTACCTGCCCTCCCAGCAGTAGATCGCCCAGGCGATCGACTTGCGCCTGAACCAGGTCATCGGGCACCCGTTGACCTGTTCCCCAATAGGACAGCGGGATGCCGGTACGATGAGTGGCTTCGAAGATGCCGCCATAGCCCGCCGTCTCGTCGAGTTTGGTAAACAACAACCGGAGGCCCGGCACGTCTACGCATTGACTGGTGCTGACCACGAGATCCGGCACTCTGGTGCCTGCCGCGAGAACGAGATGGACCTCCATGGGATAGGCCCCGTTCAGCAACCCTCTCCAACGCTGCGCCGTGATGGGTTCATAGGGATTAAATCCTGTGGTGTCGATCAAGATCAGTTCCGCTTCACGGGCCTGCGCAATCGCGGCCCGGGCTTCCTCACAGGAAGCCGCCACTGAGAGCTCGATACCGAGGACCTCGGCATAGAGGCGAAGGTGTTCCACCGCGGCAGGCCGATACGTATCCATGGTAATCAGGGCCACACTCCGCTGCTCGACGATGCCGTACTGCGTCGCCAGTTTCGCGATGGTCGAAGTCTTGCCGACTCCGCTGGGGCCGACGAACAACGCAATTTTTTGTTCCCCTGCCGCGCTCAGCAACGGGCCGGCCGTGGTCACCCGATCCAACAGCACTGTCCGGAGTAACTGCAAAGAGGAGTTCCGCTGAGCGGACCCCTGCTCCACCAGCGTTTCCCGCAATTCCCGCAGACAGGCTTCCGCCGTAGCATGCTCGACTCCTTGAGCCAACAGGTCTTCATAGACGCGCTGGAAGGACTGGAACGTTGCACCCTGGTTTTCTCCATTGTTGCGTGTGGATGCCGGTGTCGCGCGACTCTCCCGCGAAGGGCCGGAAACCTGACGAGCCGCAGGCCGCGACGGTTCTTTCCCCGTTTCCATCGCTCCCTGCAGGGTTTTTTGAAAGCGCGACTCCTCCGCCGGCACCATCGGCGCAGGAGCTACGGCCGCACGTGTCCGCTCATCTTCCCCGAGCAACGGCGCGGCCTCGGGAACGGCGGCGTCATCTTCAATGGCCGCCATGACCTCGAGCATCGACCCGCCCAGCAGGCCGAATCCGTTATCCCAGGAACGCACGCGTTTCGTGGACAGAATCACCGCATCCGGCCCTAACGTGTCCTTAATGGACCGAATGGCCTCATGCATCGACTTGACGTGGAATGTCCGTACCTTCATGCCAAGCTCCTGGTATCACCGACCTCAAGGTCGAGCCGTACGGTTTCCACTGCTTGCAAACGTGTCACGCTCTCCACCTCGTTCAATCCTAAAATCGGAACCGAGTGCAAAATTCTGTCCGTCAGTTTCCGCAGATGTCGTCGCAACGAAGGCGAACACAAAATGACCGGTTGATGCCCGCGCCCGACCATACGTTCCGCGGCAGCCTTCAATGCAGTGAGCAGTTTCTGTGCCACCAGCGGGTCCGGCACCCACTGGGATCCCTGTCCGGCTGCATTCGCTTGATCGGCGAGCGTGCGATCCAATCGCGGATCCAGTCCGATGATCGGCAACGAGCCATCTGGCGCGAGATATTGCTTCGTGATGGTCCGTCCCAGTGATTGCCTGACGACTTCCGTCAAAATATCGGCGTCTTTTGTGGTTGCCGCATGGTCGGCAATAGTTTCAAGAATCGTCCGCAAGTCACGAATTGGTACACCCTCCCGCAGGAGATGCGACAAAACTCTGACGAGAGTGCCCAACGGAATCAGATTGGGAATGACTTCCTCAACCAGCTTGGGGTGATTTTTGCCCAGTTGATCGAGCAAACCCTGCACTTCTTGCCGCCCCAGGAGTTCATGCGCATGCCGTTTGATCAACTCGGACAAGTGGGTTGCGATGGCCGATCCCGGATCCACGACCGTATACCCTGCCATTTGCGCCTGTTCACGTTGCTGCTCCGGCACCCACATGGCCGGCAGGCCGAACGCCGGTTCTTTGGTCGGCAATCCATGGATGGCCCCCCGCTGAGCCGTACCGGGGTCGATCGCGAGCACATGCGCCGGCATCACCTCAGACTTGGCGAGTTCCACGCCTTTGAGCAGCGCCGCATATTCATTAGGCCGAAGCTGTAAGTTGTCGCGAATATGGATCGGCGGCAGGACAAAGCCCATCTGTTCCGCGAACTGTCGCCGAAGCCCTTTGATACGATCCAGCAACGCACCGCCTTGCCCGCCATCGACGAGCCCGATGAGGCCGTAGCCGACCTGTACTTCCATGAGATCGAGGGGAACCACTTGTGTCGCGGCCTCTTCGGCTTTGACTTGTGTGGAGGCCTGGGCGGGTGCGGCTTCGACAGCCTTCTGCTGTTCGTTGATCTGATACGCCATCCAGGCGGTCAGGCCGCCCAACGCGAGGAATGCGATATGGGGAAGTCCCGGGACAAGGCCCAGCGTGATAAGAATCCCTGAAGCCGTGCCGATAGCCTTCGGGGAGATGAGGACCTGACGGCTGATCTCAAATCCTAAGTTCACTTCGGAAGCGGCGCGAGTGATGACGATACCGGCTGCCGTGGAAACGATGAGCGCCGGGACCTGCGCCACGAGACCTTCACCCACCGTCAACAGCGTATAGGTCTGCGCCGCTGCGGCCAGCGTCATGCCCTGTTGCAACACACCGATCGTCAACCCGCCCAGAATGTTGACGAGCGTGATAATGACGGCCGCCACGGCGTCGCCTCGCACAAACTTGCTCGAACCGTCCATGGCGCCGTAAAAATCGGCTTCTTGCGCGATCTCTTTTCTGCGTTGACGGGCTTCTTTGTCATTGATCAGGCCGGCGTTCAGATCGGCGTCGATGCTCATCTGTTTGCCGGGCATCGCGTCCAAAGTGAATCGGGCCGCCACTTCGGCGACGCGGCCGGCGCCCTTGGTGATGACCACGAAGTTGATGATGACGAGAATGGTGAACACGACGAGCCCGACGGTGTAGTTGCCGCCGACCACGAATGTGCCGAAGGCCCGGATGACCTCGCCTGCGGCGGCGGCGCCTTCATTGCCGTGCAGGAGGATCAAGCGCGTGGAGGCGATATTGAGGGCGAGACGAAGGAGCGTCACCATCAGCAGAATCGACGGAAACACGGAGAATTCCAGCGGCCGGCGTACCTGCATGCCGACCAGCAGCACGATGATGGAGAGTGTGATGTTGAAGGCGAGGAGGAGGTCCAGAAAAAACCGCGGAAGAGGAATCAACATGACCATCAAAATGCCCACAACCCCCACGGACATCATGATGTCCGGGTGCTTGACCAAAGAGGTCGTGGATACGGATGTCTGCTCGTTCGTCATCTACACTCCAATCCAACCCGCATTACGCCGGCGGCAGTTTGCCGCGCACGCGATACACAAACGCCAGGATTTCTGCGACCGCACGATAGAGATCTTCGGGCACTTCCCGACCCACCTCGACCAGCTTAAACAGGGTACGGGCGACCAACTTGTTTTCGACGATCATGACCCCGTGTTGTCGACCGATTTCCCGGATCTTCTCGGCCACGTAACCGGCGCCCTTGGCCACGACGATCGGCGCTCCCATGGCCTTGGAGTCGTACTTCAGAGCCACCGCCAGGTGCGTCGGGTTGGTGATGATGACATCCGCCTTTGGGACGGCGGCCATCATGCGTTTCCGGGACATCTCTCGTTGAGTGCTCCGGATCTTCGCCTTCAGCCCAGGATCTCCTTCTGCCGCCCGACTTTCCTCTTTGATTTCGTCGCGTGACATGCGGAGGTCGCGTTCCCATTCAAACCGTTGGAAGCCATAGTCCAGGCCGCCGATCACAAGGGCCGCTCCCCCCATCATGAGCGCAGCTTTGAATGTCGCCCACCCTACCGTCGGCAAGAGCGTCTCCATGCCGAATTGCGTCAAGGGAGAGAACAGCACCATATCCTGCTTGATCGTGAGATAGCCGACTCCTCCGATGGCAAAGATCTTGAGCCACGATTTCACCAGTTCGCTGAAGGACCGGACGGAGAAGAGCCGCGAGAACCCGGCCATCGGGTTAATGCGGGAAAACTCCAACTGCAGGGCGTCTCGCTTCCAGAGGAAACCGGTTTGCATGAGGTTGGCTCCCACGCCGACGACCGCGATTCCGGCAATGACCGGGCCGAGCATCACAAACACATCGATTCCGATCTGCCTCAGGATTAAATGCAGATGGTCGAGACTCAGTGTGCGCTGCGTGGAATCCTCCATGGATTTACTCAACCACAATTGAAGCGACTCTCGAAGCCCGTTCAGAATGCCGGGCGTCATCCAATAGAGAGCGCCCAAGCTTCCCAATAACCCCACCGCCATGGCGGCGTCCCGACTGAGAGCGACCTGGCCTTTCGCCCGCGCATCTGCTTTGCGTTTCGGGGTTGCCTGTTCTGTCCGATTCTGCGCGCTGTCAGCCATGACCGAGTGCCTTCAGGAGTCCGAGGATGGTTTCCACCAGGGTTTCGAATTCTGTTTCAAACAACAACAGGGTGAAGGGCATCGCCAGGCTCATGGCGAGGAAGCCTGCCCCGATGGTGATCGGAAAACTTGTGACAAATACATTCATCTGAGGGACCGCCCGGCCAAGGATCGCCAGAACGGTATTGACGATGAGGAGCGTTGCGAAGACGGGAGCCGCGAGCTTGAGGGCGACTCCCAGCATATTTTGCGCCAGGTGAATGATATCCTGAGCGATACCGTCGGATAACGAGGCTCCGAACGGCGGGACGTATTCGTAACTCATGCCGATCGCATGCACCACCAGCAGATGCGCGTTGAGAGACAGAAATACCAAGGACCCAAGCGTGAGTTGAAATTGCGCAATGATCGGCGTGTTCTGGTGGCTCATGGGATCAAACATTTGAATGGCGCTGAAACCCATCTGCGTGCCGATCATGTCACCGGCGACCTGAAACCCCGAGAACAGCAGTCGCACGGCCAAACCGATCGTCAGCCCGATGAGAAACTCACTGCCGATTCCGGCGATGACCAGGACCGGATCGTTCGGCAGGCTCGGCAGGCGAATGATCGGCGCCAAAACCAGCCCCAGCATGGCGACGAGCCCCGTTTTGACCGGCATGGGAATCGTGCGCGTGTTGAGGATGGGAAAGACGCTGACAATGCCGGCAATCCGCACCAGCAGGATGGAAAAGGCCTGGAACTGAGGCAGGGCGAGATGCAGGGTTTGCGAGGCGCTCATCATGGTACCGGCCTATCAGTGAATCAGGGACGGGATACTCGTGATGATATGTGTCATGAACGCAATGAGGACGCCCATCATCCAGGGCAGAAACAAGAGCGTGGCGGCGAACACCGCCAGGACCTTGGGCACAAAGGTCAACGTCGCTTCGTTGATCTGAGTCATCGCCTGAAAGGTGCTGACCAACAACCCCACAATCAGGCTCAAACCCAAGATCGGCGCCGACACCAGCATGGTGGTTTCAATCGCTTGGCGACCGATTTCTGTGACGGTTTCAATCGTCATGCGTGCGCTCCTACTGAAAGCTCCTGACCATCGAGCCGACGACCAGGTACCAGCCGTCGGCCAGCACGAACAAAATCAGTTTGAACGGCAGCGAAATCATCACCGGCGGCAACAACATCATGCCCATGGACATCAAGACGCTCGCGACGACCATGTCGACGATGAGGAACGGAATGTAGAGAAGAAATCCGATTTGAAACGCAATCCGCAGCTCACTCAGCACGAAGGCAGGAATGATCACATGGATCGGCACCTGTTCGACCTGCGTCGCTTTGGGCGCATGCGACAGCTCCATGAACAGTTCGAGATCCTTGTCGCGCATTTGTTTCAACATGAAGGCCCGGATCGGCAGAATCCCTCGATTCCAGGCATCTTCGTACCCGATTTGCTCGGCAAGCAGCGGTTGCAGGGCATCCTTGTAGACGGCCTGTCCGACGGGAGCCATCACGAACATGGTCAGAAACAGCGCCAGGCTGATCAGAACTTGATTAGGCGGTACCTGCTGCGTCCCCATGGCCTGGCGTAGAAAGGAGAGGACGATGACCATACGGGTAAACGATGTCACCATGATGAACAAGGCGGGCGCCAGGGAGAGGACGGTGAACAGGGCCAGAATCTGCAGGACTACGGCAGTCTGTTTGCTCCCGCCCTGGCCGAGATCGATCGTGAGCGAAGGCCCATCGGCGTAGGCGGAGGTGGCGAGGAACAGGCAGGCGAAGACGATGACACTCAGGAGGCAGCCGGCCCACCATCCGGAACGGTGCGCGACTGATGCTTGTCTCGGCCGGCTCAGGACACTACCTGCGTGCACGCGCGATCTCCTCAAGGTTGCCGGACTCGGGGATTCCGGGTGCTGCTCCGGGCGGCAGCATGGATGCCTCGGCGATGAGGCGTTTTGCGACGTCAGGATCGGCGATTTTTCCGAGCGGCACCAAATCGTTGGCGGTGGTGCCCAGGATCAGCACCTCTCCTGCCACCGCCACCACCATCACATGCTTTCTGGACCCGAGCGGACCACTTCCTATGATCTTGACCAACGGCGGGCCGTTCACAGGGAGAAAGCGCCGTCCGACGGCGGATCGCGCCACGGCCAGCAGACCCAGGATCAATGCCAGGACGACCCCGAGCGCCGATACCATCCGAACCACACTTTCCCAAATCTCCATGGGGACCGTTTATTCCTCTCGCCGCAGGAGCGGCGGAATTGCCGCACGTTCCGCCGACTACCCGAGTTGCTGAATACGCTGATTCGGACTCACGACATCCGTGAGGCGAATCCCGAACTTTTCGTTGACCACGACGACTTCGCCGCGCGCGACCAATTTGTTGTTGACCAGCACTTCCATCGGTTCGCCGGCCAGCTTGTTGAGCTCGATGACCGACCCCTGCCCCAACTGCAGCAACTCCCGGATCAGCATCCGCGTCGAACCGATCTGCACGGTCACTTGCAGCGGAATATCGAGCACGAACTCGATGTTCTTGTTGGCGGGGACGGCGTTCTGATTATCGACCGGGGGAAACGAGGTCGCTTGCACGTTGGTGTCCCCGGCGCCGGTATTGGAAGCGTCCGACGGTGCAGTGGTGTCTCCGTTGCCCATGCGCAAATCTCCTTTAATTCCGGACGCTCTCTACCCCAATATCTTGGTCACGCGGCACGCATGATTGCCCTTAAAGATCCCGGGCTGCCCTTGAAATTTCGGATCACCCTCGACCAGACACAGCATCGGATCGCCGGGATGTTGGTCGAGCATCAACACGTCCCCGGGGTTGAAATTGAGCAAGTCCTGCACATTGATGCGCGCGGTTCCCAATTGCACGGTCAGAGCCACGTCACATTCCTGTAAGGAGTCCTTGAAACGACTGCCCCAACTGCTGTCCTGTTCCACATTGTCGGCGAACAGACCGGAATACAGTTTCTCTTTGATCGGCTCCAACATGGAGTAGGGATACGCGATAAACATTTCGCGGGAGATGTCGCCCAGATGCACCTGCAACGTCACCACCACAACAATTTCCGACGTCGTCACGACCATGGCGAACTGCGGGTTGCTCTCCGAGCGTAAGTATCCGATCTTCACCGGCATCACGGCCTGCCAGGCTTTCTCCAGGTCAGCCAAGGCCTGCTGCACCAGTTTCTTGATCAGACGGAGCTGAATCGTAGTAAACTCCCGGCCTTCGGGCTTCACATGCGTTTGCACTTTTCCGCCGAAGAAAAAGTCCACTATCAGGTACACCAGCATGGCATCCATGACGAAGAGCCCGTTGCCTCGCATCGGCTCCATGGCAAACAGATTGAAGGATGAGGGAACCGGAACTTTTTGAATGAAGTCGCCGAACTTCATGATTTGGGTGCCGAGGACGCTGAATTCGATCTTCTCGCGAAGCACGGCGCTCCAGGAAATGGATTGCTGACGCGTGAAGCGATCGTTGATCATCTCCATCGTGGGCATACGCCCGCGAATGATACGTTCTTGGCTGGTGAGGCTGTACGCTTTGACCCCGCCCGGTTCTTCCTCCTCCTTCGGAGCCGTCTCGACTTCGCCGGACATGACGCCGCCCATCAGGGCATCGATTTCTTCCTGGGAGAGTATTTTATCCATGGCGTCTCGGCGAACGACGATCGACTATTGAATGACGAATTCCGTAAAGTAGGTCGACTTCACCGACTTTTTCGGCAACAACCCGTTGATGCGATCCGTGATGTCCTCGCGCAATTTGTGTTTGCCTTGAGGAGAACGGGCGGTGGCGGAGTCCAATCCCGTCAGCAACACGAGGATGGCGTCGCGGATTTGGGGAGTGCGCGCTTTGATCTGTTCAACGGTGTTCGAGTTGTCGGCCTCTACCTTGAGGGTCACTTTGAGATAACGAATTTCCGGCGTGTCCGCGAGGTTCACGATGAAGGGGTCCAGGTCGGCAATCGCACTGGCATCGGCGACGGCCCCATGGCCCCCGCCTTTGTCTTCGGCCTCCCCGTGAGCGGCTTGCTTCTCTCCACCGTTTTCGCCATGCGCTTTTTCCCCGGAGGGGCCGCCCATCATTTTAAACATCGCAAAGGCGCCACCCAGGCCAAGAATCAATACCCCCGCGACGATGATGATGACCATCTTCATGGGAATACCCGCGGGCGCTGCGGGCGCCTTCTCTTCAGCTGCTTCTGACATACGGACCTCCTGCGGACAGTGTTTGCCGGTGTTGGTGGGTTGTGCAATGCATATGCCACGCAACGACCGACAACAGTCCGATGCAGATTTCCCTTTGTGCACCGGCGCCTGCGATAACCCACTGATTTCAGGTCACGCCGTCCTCCGGACGCGCGGCATCGCCGACCGTTCGTGAGACCTTGTCAGCGGAGTGACGGAGACGTTACGAGGGCCGACAGAATGTTGACGAAGGTGAGAAACGTGAGGGGGATCGGGTGTGGGCGAGCGCTAGGTAGAAATTGCCGACTTGGGCCCTGACGCGCGCTTTCAGACGCATCAGGGCCCTCCTCGCTTACCGTTTGAGATTCACGAGTTCCTGCAACATTTCGTCGCTGGTCGTGATCGCGCGCGAGTTGGCTTGAAATGCGCGCTGGGTAATAATCATGTCCACAAACTCTTTGCCGAGATCCACGTTGGATTGCTCCACGGTTCCCGACAGGACTCTGCCCAATCCATTTACAGTCGGGGCACCGGCCAGAGCCGCCCCGGACTCGACCGTCTCCAGAAAGTGATTGTCGCCCACGTTGACCAAGCCGTCGGGATTGGTAAAGCGGCTCAAGACGACCTGGGCAAGAGCACGTGTTTCCCCGTTCGTGAATTGGGCCATCACTCGTCCTTCTTTATCGACACTGATACGGTCGAGCGTGCCCGATGAATAGCCGTCTTGCGTTTGACTCGCGACACCGGAGGCGGCGCCGAACTGCGTCAGAGAGGACAAATCCACCGTCATGGCCTGCGGCGTGGTGGCGCCGTTGGTCAGTGTCGCAGTCACCGTCTGTGTTCCGCCCGCGGTGACGGCCCCGCTGGCGTTAAACGTCATGTTGGTTTGGGCGGCAGCCGCACCCCCGTCGATTTGAGAGTACACGCCCCAGGCATTCGCCGCTGTCTTCCGGAAATACAACTGCATTTGATGGGAGTTCCCCAGGGAGTCATAGAACGTCATGCCCGTGGAGAAATTGTAGGAGGTCGTATCGGTGACGCTGAAGGCTGTCGTCGGCGCCGTCGCATTGGCATTGAGATTCCCAAGTATCTCGGCGCTGGTCGTCGCGACCGGCGGTACGGCACTCGATGTCAGTGTAATGCCGCCGATCGTGCTCGTGATGTTGCCGTTCGTGTCGGCCTGGTAGCCTTGCAACAGGGCTCCGCTGCTATCGACGACCTGACCGAGATTGTCGACTTTGAATTGGCCGGCCCGCGAATAGAAATTGGCGCCGGACGTGTTTCTCACCAGGTAGAAGCCGTTTCCATCGATCGCCAGGTCGAAGGTATTGCCTGTGGTCGTCATCGACCCTTGGGAGAAATTGGTCTGCACATCGTTGAGGAACACGCCGAGACCGATTTGATCGCTGCCGGAGCCGCCGCCCAGGCTGGATGAAATCAGGTCCGAGAAGGTCGCCCGGCTGGACTTGAATCCTGCCGTCCCGACGTTGGCGATATTGTTCCCGATCACCCCCATGGCGTTGCCGTAGGAGCTCAAGCCGGTGACTGCGGTAAACATCGATGTTAAAATGCCCATTGTCTCATCCTCCTTGTTACCACGACCTGAACCATGTTCCCCAAGCGTTCGCCCGCGCCGCAGGACGACGGGCGTTATGCGACGGCCGTCGTGCCGGTGGTCGCGGTTTTATTCTGCGCGTTTTCCTGAAGCGTCACACTCTTCTCCATCAAGGACACCAGCTTGGACATTTGTTCCAGCTGCGAGAACTGCGCGGTTTGCGCGACGAAGTCCTCATTCTCCATCGGCTTGAGCGGATCCTGATGTTGAAGCTGGGTGACGAGCAGCTTCAGAAAATCGTCCTTCCCCAACGGCTTCGGGCCGTCGGTGGTCGGCGTGGATGAGTCTGGTGGGGTGGCCTGTGTAATTACCTTGCTGATATCCATGGGGCCTCCAATCATGCAAATAGGCTGACGCGTTCACTCCTGTACTCGCCGGTTTCTCCCCTCGCGCTGCGTTCCTCTTCTGCCGTCGTCCCTCTCTGACTGGACGCGGCGGTCTGGCGATCCTGATGCTGCTGTTGAAACATCCAGGCATTGTCGCTCCGACCCTGTTGTTGATCGACGGTGACCCGCAACATGCCCATTTCGAGGCCTGTCGTGCGGAGCGATGATTCCAGTGACTGCCCCTGTTGCAACAGCCCTTGTCCCAGTTCTCCATGTTCCGTCCGGATGTGCGCATGGACCGTTTGATCGCTCATCATGACACGGACCCGCAAGGGCCCCATGTCCAGGGGATCCAATTCCAGCATCACGCTTTGCGAGACGGGCGAGGCTCCTCGAAGTTCGTTCATGCGCTCGGATTCAGCCGCTCGCAGGACTGCAGCGGGCTGGCCGGCCTCGTTGCGGCCGACGGCGCTGTCGGCGGGAAGCGAGGTCGGTTGAGTCAGTCCACTCATCCGGTCCAGGAACAAGGGGCGATCGGGCGCCGCGTTGGGCATGCCTTGATTCGGCATTGAGCGATCGGGGTCGGCGGAAGAGCCGGAAAACGGTTCCGATTCATTCTCGAGAAATTTCCCGGCGCCCGCACTTCCCTGTTCGGCGTTCACCGGGGTGTTCTCCGCAAGGTCTTGAAGAAATGTGGACCGGTCCACCCGATCGCCCTCAGCCTGTTTCGTGGTGCCTTCCTCTGCCGTGCGTGTCGTGACAGTCGCAGCGACAGTCGTCACTTTCTCCGGGTCGATCGCGCCGGCGGTCACCGCCGCATCCATCCGGTCTGCGTTTACTTCCGGCACTTCACCATGGCTATCGGGCTGAGGAAAGGCTGAGAGGTCAATCGTTCCCTCCCCTGGCTGTTCCTTTTCAGCGGATTCTTTGATGTCTGACTTCTGCGCCATGGCTGTTGCAGCACCGCCGACGGGCGCCTCTTGAGAGGTTTCCACCGAGGCATTCATCGCTGCGAGTTGAGCAGAAGACATCTCAGGAGAGCCTGTAACGGCTGTAGCCGCCACTTTCGCGGCGTCCTCCGCAGAGGGATCCGATTCCGAGTCCGGTGCATCACCGGCTTGTACGTCGGTCTGTAAGACCGCAGGTGCGGGAAGAAGCATCGCGGCCACAAGGATCTCCTGCCGTTGCGCGCTCTGATCCTCAGCCTGTTCGGTAGTGTCTTCCTCTTTGGGGCGCTCGACTTCCCTGTCGGATACACAGTCAGCCTTCCCACAAGGCTCTTCGTTCGGGCCGGCAGTTCGTTCCTGTCGTGCGGCCTCCGTCGACCGAGCCGATCCTTGCTTGTCTGATTCCACCTTGGAATGGTGCGGCGAATGAGCCTGTGAAGCGGGTTTCGATGCGGCTCGCGCTGATGCCGGTTCCGGCGTCATTGCCGCCCGGTGAGCTTCTGTACGCCCAAGCAACGAATCGAATGTACGAGATGGCGATGAACCCTGAACCGTCGCCTGGCGATCTCGCCCGGCCGGGACGGCATGGGTGTTGTGACCTGGAATTCCATTCATGAAGGGCTGCATGTCAGTGGCCATAGGTGTTCCTGTCCGTTTCGAACTCCGTGCGTTGTCATGGAACAGCATTACAAAGGCCGTGCCATCCGCGTCGAATGAGAAAACCACGCATGACGCGGTATTTTCGCAAGAAGAATTGGAGTCGAGGACTTGAAGAGGGAAGTTTCTGCAGGAGGTGACGGCAAAACCTGCCGAATCACCGGGACACGAAGGGGCTGTTTACGGGGCTGTCAGCAATTGTTCGGTCAGGCGGGCTGCGCGCTCCGGTTTGACCTCAGCGAGAATTGCGCCGGCAGATTTGCCCTTGATCAGGCGTAGCACTTCGAGCGCCTTTCGATCCGGCATGCGCTCCAGGCGGGCGGCGGCCTCCTCGGCCGGCATGCTTTCATAGATTTTCGCCAGTTGCGTCTGATTGACGTTGGCCGCCCCTCCTGGCTTGGGCGTCGCCTTGGGCTTCTCCGCTTCACTCGTCGCCTTGCTCTGAGCGGCCTGACGACGTTTTTTTTCGGCCTCCACCGCCTGTTCATGACGAGTGACAATCTGTTCGAGTTCCGCTTTGAGTTCCAGGAGATGCATTTCCGATCCACGTAAGGCCGCCTCACGCTTATCCAGGGCACGTTTGCGCTGCTCCAGCATCTGAAAAATTTCACGCGGCGCGTTAATGGCAGGTCCCTGAACCTCTTTCTTGATCGCGTCGGCCTTTGGTTCTTCCTTCGCCGCTGCAGGAGCCGGAGCCGGCGCCACCTCCTCAGCGAAGGCCGCCGTGCCCATACTTCCCAGCAAGGCCACACCGAAGGCAACCCTGAGGATCCCCCCTGCACAGAGTGTGCGAACATCACCCCTCGCCATCACGGTCATGCCCGTTCTCCCTTTTGTAATAGACTCCGTCGCCAGGCACGTTCATCCAGCAGCTGCTGGTCCTGCCGTTCTCGTCGTCGACGTCGTTCCAGCGCAGCGCGCGCATCGAGGAGGTCCAGCTTCTTCCGATACTGCATGGCGTCCAGGAGTTCTCCGCGTTTGTGTTCCATTTCGACCTGTTGATCCCTCTGCACCTGCTCCATGCTCTTCCGTGCGGCGATGGCCCGATCCATCGCGTCAAGATGACCGTACACCTGATCCACGGTGCTCCCCTGTCTGACCTGAAGCAAATATTGGTCGGCATCCGCCTTCGCCCGCGAATCTAACATCGTCATACGGTCGACCGTCTGCTGCAGCGCGCTCGCGAGTTCCGCCAACTCGAGCTTGGCGACCTCTTCGAGTTGGATTGCGTAGGTGCGGAGCACGGTCACATTCATTGGATCGTTCCTGCCAACGCCAGCAAGGCATCGATGGACTGCGATAACCCGACGGACTGCTTCGTCTCCTGCCGCAGGAACGCCGTGATGCCCTCATGAGCGGACACGGCCTTATCCAGATCCTTGCTTGTGCCGGGCTTATACGCCCCCAGCGTGATGAGATCTTCAGAGCGCCGATAGAGCGCCGTGCGTTCCAGGACTAACCGTGCCGCAGCATAGTGTGCCGGCGTGACAATGTCCCGCATGACCCGGCTGGTACTCTGCAGGATATCGATGGCCGGAAAGTGATTGCGCGCGGCCAGTTCACGTGAAAGCACAATGTGTCCGTCGAGAATGGAGCGCACGGCATCCGCGACCGGATCATTGAGGTCGTCGCCGTCGACCAGCACAGTATAGAGCCCGGTAATACTGCCCCCGCTTTGTGCCGGTCCGACCCGCTCCAGCAATTTCGGCAACACGGCAAACACGGACGGTGTATATCCTTTGGTGGTTGGAGGTTCACCGATGGCAAGTCCGACTTCTCTCTGGCTATAGGCCAGCCGAGAAAGGGAGTCCATCATCAGCAATACATGTTTGCCGCAATCCCGAAAATATTCGGCGATGGCCGTCGCCACCAAGGCGCCGCGAATGCGCACCAGCGGCGGTTGATCCGAGGTCGCGACGACGACGATGGAGCGGGCCCTCGCTTCCGGTGTCAGGTCACGCTCCAGGAATTCTTTGACTTCGCGTCCCCGTTCACCGACAAGGGCGATGACCCTGACGTCCGCCTGCGTATACCGGCTGATCATGCCCAATAAGACGCTTTTTCCCACCCCGGAGCCGGCGAACACGCCGATTTTCTGGCCTTGGCCGCAGGTCAACAGCGCATTGATCGCTCGAATGCCAAGATCGACCGGCTGGGTAATTCTCGCGCGATGCAATGGATTCAGCGGAGGCGCATACAACGGAACCTGGACATCGGTACGCAGCGGCGGCAAGCCGTCCAACGGGTGCCCGAGTCCGTCGAAAATTCGTCCCAGCATTTGCGGTCCGACCGGCACCGACGCCACGTGCCCTTTCATCACGACACGGCTGCCAGGCCCGATGCCTTGCATTTCACCCAGCGGCATTAGCAGCACACGATCCTCGCGGAATCCGACCACTTCTGCCATGACGGCGCCATGGCCACCCTCACGGGTGATCTCGCAGACCTCTCCGACAGAGGTGAACGGCCCCGAGGCTTCAATGACGATCCCGACGGCTTGGGCCACCCGGCCCGTGACGGACAAGGGTTCGACTTGTTCGAGGCGTTCGCTAAGCTTCACCGGCGTCCCGCTTTCTTAAGGCTTCACCGAGCCTCAGCAATTGGGTATCCAGCGTGGCGTCGATCAAGAGGCTCTGCGCCTGCACGAGACAGCCCCCCGGGCTGATACCGGGATCCGTTTCAAATTTCAGGGTCAATAACCCATGCGGAGTCTGACTTAATGCCGCCCGCGACGCTTCGAGCAGCGGCAGATCCGATGGATGCACCCGGATCCGGACAAGCCCGCTTTCATGCAAATGGGCCAGTGCCGTTCGTACCTGCGTCACGATCACCTCGCGTTTTTCCGTCACCAGTTCGCGCAGGACCTTTTGCGCGATCATGAACGAAAGGGATGCGACTTCTTCTTCCACCGTGTCGTGCAGATTGCGCCAGCTTCCCTCCAACTGCGCCATCAGTGAGGCGACCAGCGCCTGTTCCCGTTGACGCAGCGAGGAGACCCGCTCCGTGACCCGCTTTTCCCCCTCCGCCACGCCCCGCTCGAATTCGGTCACGTCATCCGTTCCGAAGGGCCGATTCCCTCGGCTGAAATCGGCCAGCGGCACCGTCCGCAACTGAATGTTGCCGGAACGAATCAAGGTGCGCGTGAGCACCGTATTCTCCTGCCTGAGACGATAGAGCTCCAGCAGTCGCGACACGGATTGTCTGACCAATTCCACTTCGAACGGTTTGGTTAAGAAGTCCGCGGCGCCTGATTTCATGGCACGCACAGCCAGTTCGATGTTGCCGTGTCCGGTCATAACGATACTCAGCAGACGGCTATCGACCTCCAACGCCTGTTGCAAGAATGCAATTCCATCTGTTCCGGCCAATTGAACATCAACGATCAACACGGCAATCGGGCGGGATTTCAGGTGCATCAGCGCTTCGCCGACAGACCCGGCCGTGAGAATCGGGTGTCCTGTGGACTGCAGCATTTCTGTCAAGAGGAAGCCGATGGATGGCTCGTCGTCGACGATGAGAATGGCACGTGGGGCGAGTTCCTTTTCATTATCCGCGGGAGACGTCTGCGGCAGGCGACTTCCCAAATCAACGGTACCCATCTACAGCAACTCCTCGCCTCCCCCGCCCCCGATCACGATGCGGCCTTCCTCCTCAAGCTTGCGACAGACTTTGAGAATGTTCTGCTGCGCCTTCTCGACATCGGAGACCTTGACCGGCCCGCGCGTTTCCATGTCCTCCTTGAGCATTTCGGCCGCGCGGCTGGACATATTCTTGAGAAACTTCTCCTTGATCTCCGGGGTGGCGCCACGAAGCGCGACCGGAAGGTCTTCTTTACTGATTTCCTTCATGAGTTCCTGCATGCCACGGGAATCCAGTTCCACCAGGTCATCGAAGACAAACATCAGCGCCCGGATACTTTCGGCCAAAGCCTGGTCGCGTTCGGTGATCTTGGCCATGATGGCCCCTTCGGTGTTCTTATCCACACGCGTCAGAATATCGGCCATCAATTCGGCGCCGCCGACCGACATGCTCGACATGCCCATCGAGGCCGACAGAATTTCCTGCAGACTGTCGCTCAATTCGGACAGCACCTCCGGCTGCACTTCTTGCATCGTCGCCAGTCGCAGCGACACGTCGGCATGCAGGTGTACCGGTAGCAAGGCCAGCACGGCGCTGGCCTGTTCGGCTTCCATTTGCCCCAGACAGACGGCAATGGTCTGGGGATGTTCGATCTTAAGAATTTGCGCGACGGTTCTGGGATCGACCCACTTCAGGGCATCGATCCCCGGATAGGTCTTCGTATTCAAGGACTCCATCATTCTGGCGGCCTTCTCAGGGCCCAGCGCCTTCTTCAGAATGGCTTCCATGAATTCGCGTCCCTCGAATTGCACCTCGCCGGATGAGCTCGCCTGTTCGAATTCGGCGATCACACTGTCCTCTTCCTGCTTCGTAATGTTTGCGGTTTCTTTCATGAAGCTCCCGAGCTTGCGAATATCCTTCGGGTCGAGAGTCTTCATGACCGCTGCGGCAGCTTCTTCACCGATGGCTCGCAGTAAGATCGCCGCTTTTTGTGCGCCCGATAGTTCTTTATTCATGTTCCGCTTGGTTAGGCGTTATTTTTCAGCCACTGTTTCACGACGACAGCAGTATTGGCAGGGTTATTCTTGGCCATATCGAGGATCTGCCCCGGCTGTTTGCCGCTGATGGCCGCTTCAACCTGTCCCACCGACGCGGGCAGCGCCGGCGTCTCGCCGCCGCCGGCCGCGGGCGCGGACTGAACCAGCATCACCATCAACGGGCGCACCACCATGAAGAAAATCAGGAAGAACAGCACACCTCCGACTGCGTAACGCACGTAGGGCATCCAGGCCTTGCTCGCATCCGGCGCGGCCTCGACCCCGCCGGTCGGTTCCTCCGCTCCCAGCCCGAATTGGATGCTCACCACCTCCACTTGATCCTGCCGCTCGGTCGAATACCCCATCGCCTTCTTCACGATTTCTTCGATGCGTTTCATTTCTTCCTCGGAACGAGGTACATATTTCTTGGGTTGATCCGCCCCCGCCTCGCCCGCCTTGCCCCCGCCCTCATACGTGCCGTCTACCAGGACCGCCACCGAAAGCTTCTTGATGGTGCCCGTCGGCTCCACGATGCGCGACACCGTCCGGCTGATTTCATAATTGACCGTCTCGTTTTTTGTCTGATTGTTGTTCGAGCTGGTCTGTCCGCCTTCGGCTTCGGTACCACCCGGAACGTTCGACTCGACGCCGGGCACGCCGCCCGAGGTGCCGTTCACCCCGCTCGATTTTTCCTGTCCGCGCTGCTCACTGCGAACCACCTGTCCGTTCGGATCGTAACGTTCTTCCGTAGTTTCGATTTTGCGGAAATCCAGCACGCTCGACACGCGCACGACGGCTTTGTTCACGCCGACAATCCGTTCCAACATCGTTTGAATACGGGTCTCGATGTCCTTTTCGAGCGTCCGTTGATATTCCATCTGGGTTCCGGAAAGCCCGGCTGATTCATCGCTGGAGGTATTGGACAATAAATTTCCGTGGCCATCGACGACGGTCACATCGCGTGATTGAAGTCCCTCGACGCTGCTGGAGACCAGGTGCACGACGCCTTGAATTTGCGCCTTCGACAACGTTTGACTGGCGCGCAGCGACACCACCACGGAAGCTCGCGCACGATCCTGCTCAGTGGCGAACAGCCGGCGTTCAGGAATCGCCAAATGCACCCGTGCTCGTTCCACTTCCGGCATTTGAGCGATCGTGCGCGCCAACTCGCCTTGCAACGCCCGTCGATAATTCAACTTCTGCACGAAATCGGACATGCCCATGGTCGTCCGGTCGAAAATTTCATACCCCACACCTCCGCCATGCGGGAGGCCTTGACCAGCCATCTCCAAACGCAAGTCATGCACCTGCGCACTGGGCACCAGCACCGTGGTCCCTCCGTTGGCCGTTTCGTAGGGCACCTTCGCATCTTTCAGTTTGTCGATAATGCCCGACGCATCATCCACCGCCAGATTAGCAAAGAGGACCTGCATATCCGGCTGCTGGGTCCAGAGGGTCACCGCGACCAGTCCCGCAATGGACCCGGCGAGCGCGAGCAGAATGATGAACCGTTGGTTGATCGTAAACTGGTTGAATTTTGAAAACATACGGTGTGGAATCCTTTATGCGTGAGACCGGAGACCGGACAACAACCGCCTAAATCTGCATCCGCTGAATTTCCTCGTAGGCGGTGACCAGTTTGTTCCGTACCTGCATCATCAACTGAAAGGACACATCGGCCTGTTGCAATGCCACCATCGTTTGATGAATGTTGGTGCTCTGTCCGGTCACCAACGCATCGACGGCCTGGCTGGCGCCGGTCTGGGCGTCGTTGATATGCCCGATGGCCTCCTTGAGGGACCCCATGAAATTGGCTGCGCCGGCCTCGCCGCCCGGCCCTGCCTCGTGAATCTCAGGCACCTCAATCGGTCGGAGCCCGTTCGCTCCCGCAATGCGCAGATCAGACATGGTTACCTCCCGATCTCCAACGCGCGATTCCACATGGTGCGGGTCGCGTTAATCGCCTGCACGTTCGCCTCATAGGCGCGCGAGGCGCCGATCATGTTGACCATTTCTTCCATGACATTCACATTGGGCATCGTGACGAATCCCTTCTTATCCGCATCGGGATGACGCGGGTCATACACCGTCTGTCCGGGCTTCTTGTCTTCGATGACGCGCGCGACTTTGACTCCGTCCAAGGCTTGACGGCCGGGGCCGGACGTCACTTGCTTGAAGGCCTTTTGAAATGCCGAGGATACGGGCGCGGCCTGAAACACGACATCACGACGGCGGTAGGGACCGCCCGTGCTGGTTTTCGTTGACTGGGCGTTGGCCAGGTTGCTGGCAATGACATTGAGTCGATGCCGATGGGCATCCAGCGCGGAGACGGAGACCGCAAGGCTATCTGTCAATTCCATCACACACCTCTTTGTGGTTGCTTCCGGAAGTCATGAGTTCACTGTTTCACGCGATCGCGCCTACCGTCCTTCTCGAATGGCACCCAACAGACCTTTGAACTTCATCCCGATGATGGTCGCTGCGGTGTTGTATTGCTGAGCGTTATCCGACATTTTGGCCATTTCCAATTCAATGTTGACGGAATTGGCGTCCAGCGGGAGATCGCCTGCCGGCACGTCTTCAAGCTGGCCGAGGACCCGTTGGTACCCCGTGCCCTGTGGTCCGAAATGTTGCGCGTTGGTGGAGACCAGGGAGATCGGTAACTTGCCCTGCTGCGCATTGGCCAGCGCCTGGCCGAAATTCAAATCCTTCGCGCGATACTTGGGCGTTTCTTCGTTGGCGATATTCGCCGCGATCACCTGCTGGCGGGCACCGCGAAGATCCAACGACCGACTCAACAATTGCATGGTTCTGTCAAAAATAGTCATATCCGACGCTCCTTAGAAAAACTCCACCATCACAGAGTGTGCAATACATATACCGCGCTTGCGACTCATCGAATTGGGATCACGTCCTCCCTATGGGCGGCGCTCCGGTCGGTACCCGGCAAAAACGTCCACCCCGGAGAATAATCTGCCTATCTCCCTGCCTGTGTGATCAGGACTTCTCCGCCTCGACCTGGTAGCCCATGTCGCGATACTCCCGTAATTTGTTCCGCAGCGTTCTGATGCTGATCCCCAATTCCTTCGCCGCATGCGTGCGGTTTTCTTTCACGCGCGCCAGGGTCTTGAAAATAAGGTCGCGCTCCATCTCCCACAGCGATCCATGCGCTGAGGCAGTCACGAGGGTATCGACCGCCTCTACCTCCCGTACCGGCACCGTGCCATCGCCCGGCATCAGATGATCCACATCCACCGCCCCTCCGGTGGCCACAAGAATGGCACGTTCCATGACGTTTTCGAGTTCACGCACGTTGCCTTTCCAGGGGCGTTGCTGAAGATCGGCGATCGCGCGCTCGGACAACGTCGGCATGGTGAGCCCGTTTCGCTGCGCCGAAGAACGAAGGAAATGTCTCGCCAGCAGCGGAATGTCGCCGGACCGATCACGAAGCGGAGGCACCGTGACGGGAAACACGTTCAGTCGATAAAAAAGATCCTCACGGAATCGGCCCTGTGTAACTTCGTGATACAGGGAGCGATTGGTTGTAGCGATGACGCGAATATTTACCGGGACCGGCTCACGCCCACCGATACGATCGACCTCGCGCTCTTGCAGGACGCGCAGAAGTTTGGACTGCAAGCCCAAATTCATTTCGCTGATTTCATCGAGAAACAGCGTCCCGGTATGCGCCATTTCGAACTTACCCAGTTTTTTTTGAATGGCTCCGGTAAATGCGCCGCGTTCGTGGCCGAACAGTTCGCTCTCGAGAAGGCTGTCCGGGAGCGCGGCGCAATTCAACGCGACGAAGGGTCGATGTGCGCGCGGACTGCGCGCATGAATGTAACGGGCCATGAGTTCCTTCCCGGTTCCGCTCTCGCCGCTGATCAGTACGGTTGCCTGACTCGCCGCGACACCCTCCAGAGTGGTGAGCAGGCGGATCATACCGGGGTCCTGCGTCAAAATCGCCCGCGCTTCCAGTGTGGCTGGCCCTTCCTGCTCGTCCGTCGCCGTGGTGGCCTGCAGGTTGAGAATCACTCGTTCCAACAGATCCGTCGAGAAAGGCTTTAACAGGTAGTCATTCGCGCCGTATTTCATCGCTTCCACCGCGGTCTCCACCGTGCCATAGGCGGTCATCAGAACAATGAAGGTCTGGGGGGATTTTTGTTTGATGGCCTTGACGAGTTCCAGCCCCGTCAGGCGAGGCATCTTCAAATCGGTCACTACCAGCCACGGTTTGATTCGTTCAATCTGCTCAATCGCGTCCACGCCGTCGATCGCCCCCCGGACTTGATAGCCCAATCTGCGCACCGTTTCAGACAGGGCCGTTCTCATCGAGGGTTCATCATCGACGATCAGGACCATCCGAGCTTCTTCGGAGGTGGCGGAGGGGCCTTGTAGATCCTGTTGCACGCTCATTCGTAAGTCTCCTCTTCGGTGACATTCGCGATCGGGTGGATTTGTACGGACCGTCCGACCAGTGCAGCATTTCGCGCCGCCGTCGTGGCTTGCTGCATGGGGCCCTGGGGCAATGTCATGACAAATGAAGTCCCATGCCCCGGTCTGCTCTCCAGATCGATGCGGCCGTGATGAGCCTCGACCAGCGCATGGACGATGGCGAGCCCCAGTCCGGTCCCCTGGTCTTTCGTAGTAAAAAACGGGTCGAATACCCGCGACTGCAGCTCGAGGGGAATCCCCGTGCCGGTGTCACTGACCGTGAGTTGAATCGCAGGCGCTTCTGAAATGTCTTCCGGAGCCATACGAGCGGACAATGTCAGGCGGCCCCCTTCCGGCATGGCCTGGACGGCGTTCAGCACAAGATTCAGGAGTACCTGTTTCATTTTCCCGCCGTCACACCATATCTTCGGCACGCAGGGGTCGACCTCGCAACGGACCACGATCGACGCCGGTGACATGGCATGGCTCGCCAGCGTGAGTACTTCTCGAATCAGCGATTCGGTATCCAGCCAGGTCAACCTCGAACAGTCGGGTCTGGTATAGACGAGAAGGTTCGATAACAAGCGGTCCATGGCCTGCACTGCCACAGAGATATGCTCCGCATAGGTCCGCAGATGCGGCTGATCGCGCAGATCCTTGCGCAGCATCGACGCGAACAACTCGACGCTTCCCAGTGGATTCCGGATCTCGTGCGCGATGTTCCCGACCATCTGCCCCATGGCTTCCAGGCGGTTGCGCCGCTGCAAACGGTCTTCAAGCTGTCGAATGTGAGTGACGTCATGGATCAGGACCAGTTTGCCGATCAAACTCCCGGCTTCATCGGTCAAGTCGCTCTGCGAGAGGGCAATGGTGACGTCCGTCGGAAGGACCAGCGGATACTCGCCGCGATCTTTCCTGATTTCCTCCAGGACCTCCGTCGCCCGACGTCCCCTGAGGCTGGCTTGCGACACTCCCAACAGACGTTCCGTGGCGTGATTGCACCGCACGACCGAATCCTGCGAGTCCGCTACGATCACACCCGTATCCAGCGACTCCAGCACCGCCGTCACATGGGCCCGCATCTCTTCTGTTTCACGCAGATGCTCGCGCAAACTAGCATTGGTTTGCGCGAGCTCCAGATCCATCTGCTGCAACCTGGTCGTCAATGCGTCATACGACTGTTGAAGAACGGTAGCAGCCTGGTCAAAGTCGTGGAACGCACGTGTCAGCAGGTCATTGTTCGATGTGGCGACCTCGCGCGTGGTCATCGCTTTTTGCCTCCTGCGGCGGGAGTGGATTCAGGCAACTCAGTCTGCAATACGGCAGCCATACGCCGAACGAGGCTGTCGCTGTTTTCATGCAGTGCGCGAAGTCCGCTTCTTGCGAACCCTTCACGCTTCACTCCTCGCGCCAACTGCACGATCTGTAATTGCGCCCAGGCTTCCTCTTCAGGTTCCAAGCCCGCCACCAAGGCCTGCTTATACAGAGCCAGTGCCGGCTCTTGACGATTCAGTCTGGCCAACACATCGGCATATCGGAGCCGGTCCAATGCGGACAGGTCCGTCCCCGCCCTAAGCACGTCCTCATACAGGGGAGCGGCCTCGGCATCCCGTCTTGCTTGCCTTAAGGCATCGGCGACCTTCAGCTGAACCGATGCACGGTCAGGATGGCGCGGGTTGTGTATCAACCACTGCTTTCCAAGCTTCACCAAGCCGGCCGTGTTTCCTTCCCCCTCGAAGGACGTCAGGATTCCAAGCAGAGCCTGTCCAGCGAACCGGCCGACGGGAAATTGCAGGCGATACCGCTCGAAGACGGCACGGGCCGCGCGCATGTCTTTTTGTTCCAAGTAACTCTCGCCGAGCCCCATTAAAGCGACTTCGTGAAAGGTCTCGGCTTTGGAATCTCGAATCAACGACTGAAAGAGCCGCGCCGATTCGATTGGAAATCCAAGCCGACGATGCGCCTCGGCTACCTTGAGCAAAAGATCCGTACCGGCGTAGAGCCGATCGGCAAACGGGCCGTTACGGTGGAACAGGCTGATCAGCTCAAAATCGTCGCCCGCTTTCAGCGCCGCTTCCAGCCTGGGTCTCATAAATCTGACGAGTTGCGCCCCGCTTTTCTCCGGCCAGGGATCGTTCTCAAATTTCCCGGCCCGCTGGACCCCCTGCTCGTAGGCTTTCAGCGCATCCTCCTGCTTGCCGACTCGCTCCAACGCCTCCCCGAGATGAAATAACGCTTCGCTTCCAACCGGTGAGTCCTCATATTCCTTGGCGGAGCGTTGGAACAACTGGCGCGGGCTGAGCATTTCACCGGGTTTGAGAGGAACGTTTGCGAGGTGGGCGGCGATCGTGTGTCGAAGATTGACCTCTTCGCCTTCCGGGGTGAGATGCTCCTGCACATCCGCATATCGGAGCCTGGCCGTGGGCACAACCTGCGCATCCGGATATTGGCTCAACAACGCCGCATAGAAAATGCTCGCATCTTCCCATCGTCCGGCCTCTTTGTAACTGTCGGCCAAGTGCATTAACACAAAAGGATTCTCCGGCCTGGAGGGATACAGATTGTAGAAATGAAGGAGTTGTTCCCGCATGACCGGGCCGCGCTGAGCTTCTCCCGCCGTATCTGCATACCGCAGCAATGCATACGGATCCGCCCGAAGTGCGGAAGGCCAGCGGTTGCTGAGGCTTTCATATAGCGCATCAGCGTCCTTGATCCGCCCCATTCGATAGAGGCTGTGGGCCTGTCCCAGGGAAGCGGACACCAGCAACGTGGGGTCCGTGGTTCGCTTCAAAACGTGATCAAACGTCTGTACGCTGTCCTTCCAACTCTTGATGCCGCGAAAGACATAGCCCAGACCGAGCATGGCTCGATTGGCATCGTAGGAATCCCGCTCGGAGAGACTGAGCGCATGCTGGTAGGCGATCTGCGCCTCCTGGTACCAACCCTCGACACGATACACATCACCGATTCTCCAGGCGGCCCGCCTGGCATTTGTCGACCGGGGATCGTCTCGCATCACCGCCTTGTAGAGATCGATGACTTCCAGCGGCCTCAGTTCTTGTGCGCCACTCTTTAAAGAGCTTTCTGTGAGAAAGGCTTGAATAGACGATCGTAGCGGAAGATCGCGATGGTCTCGCAGCAGGTTGGTCAGGTGAAGCCGCGCTTCGAGATACTGCCCCTGATTGTAGAGAGTGACTCCCCGTTCAAATTCACCCCATTCCGGACTCTCGGGAATCCCTTCCACGCGAGGCCCTGGATCCGGAAGTGCCCCGCGCACCAATTCAGACGGCTCAGGCATCATGGCAGGCAATTCTTGTCGCATCGTCGAAAGGCCACCGGCAGCCATGGCAGATGCCCCCCCGGCGAAGAACAGACTTCCCAGGACAAATGCCAGGACTAGACGGACCCTGACGAGTTCTTGTGACGAAGCTCGGTATTGCACAGGGGGCAAATCAGCAAGTCCTGTGCCCCTTCGGGAATCATTCAAATAGCGGCATCACTTGATGATTTCGGTCGGTAGAGAAAACCAGACACAAGGTGTTGTCAGAAATCCCGACAGGCACTTTGCGGGGCCGGTCAAAAAAATGACGTGTAGGAGGAGAGACGGTGAGAGGAATGCTAGTTTTGAATCGAGTACCCGTGAGTCTTGGGATCAAAGCCTTTCCGTTTGAGTTTTTCCACCAATGTGGTGCGATTCACTTGAAGCAACTGTGCGGCTCGGCTGGTAATCCCATTGGCCTTTCGCAGCGCTTCCCCGATAAGCCTATTTTCATAGTGTTCGAGTTCTTTGGTCAAATTGATCCCGTCTTCCGAGAAGCGAATAAACTGCTCAGGCGATTCGGCTCCCTTGGCGGCATTCAGTTTGACCGGCCGCTCAGGCAAATCGCCCATGGTGATCATGCCTCGTTTCTTCAACACACAAAGGCGTTCGATCATGTTTTCAAGTTCCCGGATATTCCCCGGCCATTCTTCTTCCATCATGCGCGCTAGCGCATCGGGCTCCATGCCGAGAATCTCCGTTCGCCGTAATTGATTAAACTGGGCGATGAAATGGTTGACCAGAAGCGGAATATCGCTACGGCGCTCACGCAATGGCGGAATGTGAATGGGAATGACGTGCAGCCGGTAATACAAGTCTTGTCGGAACCGGCGCTCTTGAACCGCTTGCGCCAAATCCTGATTCGTCGCTGCAATGATGCGGACATCGACATTGATCGTCCTTGTCCCGCCCACGCGCTCGAAACATCGCTCTTGCAACACCCGCAGCAGTTTGACCTGCAACGGTAAACTCATCTCTCCGACCTCGTCCAAAAAGATGGTTCCGCCATGAGCCAACTCAAAGCGCCCGAGGCGCGTATGGGCCGCTCCGGTAAAGGCCCCCTTCTCATGCCCGAAGAGTTCGGATTCTAAGAGAGTTTCCGGAATGGCCCCGCAGTTCACCGGGACCAGCGGACGTTCCCTCCGCATGCTGTTAAAGTGCAACATCCGAGCAATCAATTCCTTGCCAGTCCCGCTCTCGCCCTCAATCAGCACCGTACTGTCGCTATCAGCCACCTTTTCGACAAAATCAAGTACCATGCGCATCGGGGCACTCGTCCCCACCAGATGCTCCAGGCGATATTGATCTCGCACGGCTTTTCGAAGGAGGTGGTTCTCCTGCTTCAACTTATAGACGTCCAAGGCCTTTCGGACCACTACCGCCACGGTATCGGGTTCAAAGGGCTTGGTAATAAAATCAAACGCGCCGGCTTTCATCGCCCGTACCGCATAGTCGACCGTCCCATAACCCGTCATGACAATCGCGATAATCTTGGAGTCGATTTTCGAGATTCGGTCGATGGTTTCCAACCCATCGATTCCCGGCATCTGGAGATCCGTCAGCACCACGTGCACCGGCTGATCCTTGACAGCCTCCACTCCCTCCAGCCCGCTGGACATGACCGTCACCTGATGGCCTTCACCGGTGAGCGTCTCCGCCAAGATTTGACGCACGGCAGGATCATCATCAATCACGAGAATATGTGACTGGCTCATCAAGGGCACTCCTCTCTGAGGGGACCAAAGAAATCAGGTTTGGCTCTACAAGGATGATCAGAACGCACTACGAGAAACAACTCTCTCGTCGAAGGGTTGAACACAGAATTAGCTTATTGGGAATTGAAACTTTATTCAAGTGAAAGTAAGGATGGCCTGCATCGTTGAGTCATCAGACCCTGCACAAAGAAAGCCTTTCTCTTAAATTGCACCCGGCCTAGATCTTGACAGGTGAGAAGAAGAATTGTAGGGTTCGCAATCTTCCTTTCAGATTCTTTAGATAGTAAATCAGATAGCTGATCTCTCGGGCTGGCGTAGCTCAATTGGCAGAGCAGCGGTTTTGTAAACCGCCGGTTGGGGGTTCGATTCCTCTCGCCAGCTCCATAAAATACATTGAACTATCAGAAGGTTGGATAGAAGGAATAGAGGAAGGACTATTTCCACGAATACCTGTTGCTACCGTTCTGCTACCACTTTCGCCGTCCAGGCGATCCACCGCACCTTTATTGCCCATCGGTAACCATTTTCCATACGTATCGACCGTGAGCTGAATGCTCGCATGCCCAAGCTGCCGCTGAACATAGACGATGGACTCGCCCTGTTGCAGCATGAGGGAAGCATAGGTGTGCCTCAAGCAATGTGGGGTGAAGTGCGAGGGAAGCGATGCCTTCTTTAAAATGTCCCTCATTACGCGACGAAGATTTGTGCCATCAAAAGGCTTTCCCCCGCTCGTGGGGAAAACCCAATCGGGAACCGCAATCCGCTTTGTCGGGGCGGCCGGAAGCCTCGTCAAACACTCGTGAGCTTTCAAAATCTCTATGAGGCTACGGGACAGATCGACAGTTCGCCCATGGCCTGACTTGGGTGTCTGTATCCCTCCATGTGTTGCATGATCCGAGAACGCCCGTTCGATTCTTAGCTCTCGACTCGAATAATCCAGATCGCTCCATTGAAGTGCGACCACCTCCCCTAGCCGCATGCCGGTGCCTGCCAACGTTGCGAAGAGTGGATAGAGCCGAGGACAGTCCTGTTGTGCCTGCACCAGAAAGCACTGTCGCTGTTCACGAGTCATGGACTTAATGTTTTCTTGTCGCGTCACCTTCGGAGTGACCAACCGTAACTGTCGCCCCAACTTCTCGGCGGGATTATTTGTCAATAACCCATCATCAACCGCAGCACGAAGCATGGCCCGCAAGGTCGCATGAATATTGCGAACCGTGTTCTTCGTGAGCGAATTCGGTCCAACAACAACAAGCTTCGAGGCGAGGAAATCTTTTATTTGGGATCTGTGGAGACGCTGTACCGGAATGGAGCCTAGAACAGGGATGACATGAACTGTCAGTAGCCGATCATAGCCGACGTAGGTTCTATGTTTTATGGTTGGCTGAATCGAAGCGAGCCAGCGAGTTTTGTAGGTGGCTACCGTCGTATCGAGTGGAACTGCCGAACGTTGCCATTGTCTGGCCTTTGGTCTTTCCTGATCAAGAAAGTCTTCAGCCTGCCGACGTGTCTCGAAAGTCTTCCACTTCCGATTTCCAAAACCATCTCGCCAATCCGCAATCCACTTGCCTCGACGTTTACGAATACAGGCCATCAAAAATTACTCCCCGACCAGACGTTACCACAAGCGCAGGACGAGCATCCAGCCGCTTATGCTGTAGCGAGCGAGGCCTGATACTCTTTGAGCACTGTTGGTAGAACGCGCACATATTTTCCGACCCGCACACCCCTCAATTTGCCTTGGCGTACAAGTTCATAGGCCCGTGACAAAGGAATGTTTAATCGTACAGCGACATCTGACATGTCGAGCAAAGCCTCGTCTGGTTGCCCCTTCTCCGTGGTCATAAACTCTGCCCAAATAACCGCCTTAATACGCTCCAGCTCTCCCAGCACGACGGGCAATTCTGACCTCGGTATCCGTTCTAGACTTTTTGAGAGCTTGTCTATCGCAGATTGATAATCAGTCATGAATGTATTCCTAGCATTAAGCATTACCCTCTTCCGGATAATGCTATCTATGACTCCAACCTGTCCCTCAGTCTTCAAGAGCACAACGGGTGCGACCCGTGGCTAAGGAGCAGCGGGACAGGCCTTCCCGGTCCCCTCCGTACCGGTCTCCGCCCCTCCAGGCCTGCCCGCTGCGAGAGCCCCGTGCCGCCTCCTTCGTTACGCCCCACCCTTGGTTGGTGAAGGGTGGGGCTAGAACATAATTTCAGAAGGAGGCGGACATGTCCGTTGATAGCTCTCTCGGTTCCTCGAACGGTGTACAGCCACTGAAACCGGTTCGCAAATACGGAATCCCTCGGTACCGTGTGACCCTCGTGCGCGAGGGCCGTGCCATTCCAGCTGCGGAATCGGTGCATACGTCGGAAGGCGCTGCGGCGATCCTCCGGCCTTTGTTTGCGGGTCTCGACCGGGAGCAGTTCCTCATCTGTGGCCTGGATGCGAAGCATGGGCTCATTGGGATCAATGTGGTCTCCACTGGATCGCTGACCTTGGCCATTGTGCATCCACGCGAAGTCTTCAAGCCGCTGATCCTCATGAATGCCGGCGCCTGGATATGCGCGCACAATCACCCCTCCGGCGATAGCACGCCCAGCCCGGAAGATCGTGTGCTGACCAAACGGCTGCGCGAGGCGGCTGATCTGTTCGGCATTCCGCTGCTGGATCATCTTGTTCTCGCCGAGGAGCGCTACTACAGCTTTGCCGACCAGGGCTGGCCCGGCGCTTAGCGCAGGAGCCGCAACACCCAGGCGGCCCCAGCGGCCACCAAGGCGAGCCCGATCGCGGCCGTGCCCCAGGCGACGAGGTCGGCAGCCAACGCATTGCCGATGGTCTGGATTTGTGAAGCCGTCATGCGCCCTCTCCTTGGTCATCATTCTCATTCTTGGTTTGTCGCTGGAAAAGGAGGCAGGCTGCTGCCAGCCTGCCTCGATGGGCCTACCTAGCCCACAATCGCGCGGACGCGCTTAAAGGCGTAGATCGCCAGCGCCACGCCAATCAAGGCCGTGGCCCACAAGAGCAGATCGGCCCGCACCGTGGCCACATCCGCCGAGACCGGAAACAACTGCGCCTGTGACAGCGCCGGCAGGCCCAGGGCGAACACGAACGCCATGAGCACGCCACCGAGCCCTTTCACCCAAGCCCATCCCTTCATAACGCACCTCCTTATGCTGTGTGGTGGGCACGTCCACCCACGCCGTCGGACTCCTCGCCGACGGTCGAGCGCCTCAGTGACTCTGAGGCAGGATTAGTTTGATAATCAGTCCCACGGCGAAGCCACCCAACCAGAAAATCGCCGTGAAATAGGTCATCGTCTCAACCGCCGGCAGGTCCATAGAACACTCCTTCACCGATGAGCCGAATCGAGCCATCTTCATAAACTTCCGAGACCATAAGGCCGTACCGTCCGGTAATCTGCGCGGCCGTGAGGATCTCGCCGCTGTCCAAGAGATAGCGCCAGCCTTGACGGTTCTTGCTCATTCCGGCCCCGCCGAGGATTCGGACGGTTCGCCTGGGTGCTGGCGGAGTCACGCTCACCGACGGAGCTATGCCCAACGGGTTGAGCAGGCTTGCAGAGCCGGAAGGGACTGCCCCCGCCGCCACGTTCGGGATAGAGGTCGCCCCAGCTGCAGGTGTCGGCTTGGTGGAACTCAGCGATGACCAGGGCCGCCAGAACATGAGGCCGATGGCAAACAGGCCTGCGGCAATGCCGATCGCCACCCGAGCGGACTTGAAGACGGTATGACTACGTTTCTCCTCCCGAATCGCCGCCGACGCATAACTCGAATAGTAGGCGTAGATCGCTGGCGAGTACGTGCCGACAAAGGCCCGGATGACTTCGTTATCTTCCGGGTTCCCACGCACCTTGCCCTGATACTTTTTCGACAGACCGACGAAGGCCAGCTTCCGAAACTTGACGGTCGCTTCAATGAGTCGCGTGACGCCCTGGGACATCTGGCGAAAATCCTGGCTCATGAGCAGAATGTCCACGCCGTAATGCCGGTGCGTTTCGAGCCAGCGCAGCAGACCCGGCTCCACCTTCTGCATGGACCGAAAGACGGTCTGAGCTTCGTCGATAATCACGGCAGAGCCCGGCTCGACATGCTGAAACGCTTGCAAGACTTCGACGGAGTCCTTCCAGAGCGTGATCTGTTGTTCGAGTTGTTCCAGACCAATTCCAGTAAACAGTGCCAACCGATCCAGATAGATTCCATCAACCGCGATATAGAGTCGTCGCCCTTGCCGGACCCAGGGCAGAAACTTCTCGCAGATCGCGTGATAGGACTTGCCGGAGCCTGGGACCCCTTCATACAGTTCGATCATCGGAGACTCCTGAGATACACCCAGATCCAGAGGGCTAAGACGACCGTCCAGGCATAGGCCCAGCCCATCACTAGCTGGTTCATGAGCCCCACCGCACAAATGGAATGGTTTGCAGGATGAACCGAGTCCCCATGGCGCTCGCCACGATGGCCAGCCCCTGACTCATGCCCGTCGCGCCCAGCACCCACGCATATTGATCGGGAATCAGCGGCAGGGTGAGCCCTGCCGTCCCAATGGCGGCGAGCGTGCTGTCCGCCACGGAGAGCAGCGAATCCCAGATGCTTAATCCCCAATCCGTGAGGGAGAAGAAGAACTCCTGCAGCCAGCAATAGATGAGCGTCAGAATGGCGGTCATGTCGTCTGGCCTCCACCGACAAAAATGATGCGGTACGCGGCAATCGACGCCGTCGCAATGACCAGTGTTCGGAGCACGGTGAAGAACCAGGCCCATTGGTTGAAATCGACTTGCTGGCTCCCAAAGAAGGCGGAGGGCAAGGCAATTACCGGCAAGGTGGAAGGCCAGGTCAGGGATTTGAGCAGGTTCAGGGTGCCAAGCAGGCCACTCGTGCCCCAGCGGGTCTGATGTTCCTGGAGGACTGTTCCGAAGGTCCGGCTTTCATGAGATCCCACGGAACAAGAGGTGGTCGCCTGGGTTTCTTCTTGTTGCGTCGTCGAGCCGTCCGGATTCTGCGTCGTTGTCGTCGTCGTCGTGGTGGTCTGCTGTTGCGTATTCTGCTGTGGGGTGCTGGCCGGAGGCGGCACGTTGTCTGCCACCACGATATCCCCGGCTGGTACGGGCTTCGGTTTTACCGTCGTCGGCATCTCGGTCGGACTGACCGGTTGTGAGGTCGTGTTGTCTGCCGGTTGCGTGGTACCGGTGGTGCCGACGGGGCTCGTATGTTGTTCGATGGCATCGGGTGAACTGGGTGATTGCGCCAGCAGATACTGCTGAATGTCCGATGCGCTGGGCGTGCCCGTGGCTTGTTGCGCAGGCGAAGGCGGACACCACCAGTTGGAAGGCCCGGCGGAGGTCATGCCCGGCGTCGGACTGCCCAAATAGCCAAACATGAGCCCACCGGGACAGACTGGTGCGGGAGCGGGACTTCCCGCGATGTTGTGATTCGGAATGGTGTAGGTCTGCCCATTGTACGAATAGGTCCAGTTGCCTGTCGGGGGAGACGCCGCCTGTTTGATGGCGGCCAGATCCGGCTGTGAATAGTACATCTGGGCGAGCACCAAGCCTGCACTGACTCCGAGGGCCGCCCAACCAATAGGGCCCGCCACCATGCGAACGGCCAACGAGGCAGCAGAAGGCGCCAGGGCTGCCGTGGCGACTTGAGAGGCCAAGGCAGAGCGTTGTGCGGCTAGATAGGCAATGCGTTCGGCCTGGGCGACGACCCGAGAATATTGCGTCGTTGTCTGGCCTAAGGATTCCACCGGCGTCAGGCAGATGGAGAACAAGAGTCCCCAGATGAACGTCAGATAACTGGTTAAAGACAGTAGTTTCACAATCGTCCGACTCCGAGGCCGGTGAGGAAGGCCAGTAACAGGACCGCCACGAGAATAATCGTCAGATCCACCGGCCTTCCTCCCTCTGCCGTTACTTCTGCACGTCCAATCCGGTGAGATCGAAGAACGTGCGTCCGGTCTGTTCGAACTTGCGCACTTCGATCGACACCTTGGCCTGTTTACCTTCCGCCTGCTTACAGACCTCAATGAGCGACATCTGATCCTCCGGTATCCCCAATCGCAGCACCCCCGGATCTTTGCCCTTCACATACAGATCCACCGACCGAAACACCTTGCCCTCCCGGCTCCTCCGCTCCACATACCCCTGCACCGCCCCCTCTGCTTTGACTTGCATCGTTCGACCCTCCTGATTGTGAAAAGACCCTCGGATCAGCTCTGCGCCTGACCCACACGCCCCGGCCCGCAAGCCGGACTTTCGGCAGCAACTGAAATTGGAAACGACAGGTTGTGCAGATCACAAACAACTTTCCCTTCCGAAACTCACCCCAGGCTCCGGCGGCCTTGCAATCCGGATCTGGACAGGCACGGATGTACACCACGTTATGTCCGAGGTTTGAGATGAAGCACATAGGGCGTCACCACCTTCTTGCGTTGCTTCAACAGGGCATAGTGCTTCTGGTTCCATCGTTTCGTACCCGCATAAATCATCTCCGTCAGAAACTGATCACCGCGACAGGCCACCACCACGGCGAGCATGGGGCTGAGAGCGTTGGCGAACCACGCGACGACATCGTCCAGCCGCTGTTGAATGCGTTCGACCACGAGCCGACAGCGCCTAAAGCCTTCGGTTAAGCCTTCCCACCAACCCAACAGAGGAGCCCGATATTTTTCATACGCTTCGGCTTCTCGTGTGGTCTCTCGGAAATCCACATAGGAGCGCAGTACCCCAACTAAGAAGGCCCGCCAATCTTCGGAATCGAGTGTGAGCAGCGCTTTGGCGCAGGCTTGCGCCCGGTCCTGTTTGAATTCCATTTCCCACCGGACGCCGTAAGTCTCCGCGTCTTCTCGTCCACGACTCTGGAGTTCCAACCGTTTGTCATAGACCCGCAGCATGCTTTGGCTTTCCCGACTGCCGAAATACAGGGTCTCTCCAGTCCGGATGCCTACGCGATGATTAGAGGCCTGGATCACCTTGAACTGCTTCGATCGACTCACCGCTTGTCCGGCCTCCACGGCTTGCCGCACGGTCTCGACTGCGACAGTCGCCTCCCGGTCGTCCATGGCGACATCGATCCGGGTCACATGGCCCTTCTGCGCAAAGATCCACGCAAGGACCGTCTTGAGCTTGGTCTCATCCCACTGGGAGACAATCCCAGCCGACAGATCCACATGCACTTCCTTCGGATTGCGAGGAGCACCCGTCCCCAGTTTGCCGACACCCGTCTTGCCCTGCGTCATGAGCTGAGCGACGGGGTAGCCCCGAAAGCCGCTCTCACTTTGAAACCAGTCGCCACCAATGAGCCTGATCACGTCTGCGACTTCAGCCTTCGGCAGGGTGAAGGCCAGCCAATCGATGGTTTGGGTGAATCCTCCGGAGACGGTCATTTCTTCCTCCTTGGCGTTTGTGCGATAGACGCCCCCGTCTTACCAAGTCGGGGGCTGGTCCGCTGCGCGCGCCGCCCGCTGGCGCCGTCGGTCGCGCTGCGCTGTCCCTCCTTCCTCATGGACACCACAAAGGTCTGACCACGCCCCTTGGCCTTCAGGGCCTCCTTCACGCGCTCCAGATCGAAACGTACAAATCGGCAGAATCGATCTACCGGAATCTCGCCTTTGCGGTAGGCCCGGCGGATCGACTTTGGACTGACTTTGAGGACGGCGGCCAACTCATCGACGGTTAACCATGTTTGTTCCATCACGTCTCCTTTACGTTTCGTCGCTCGATGTATGGTCAAACCATACGCATCGGCGTGCGGTGGTGAAAGAGGCCCGTTCGGGGACACTAGGGGACAACAGGGGACACTAAGGGACACTACGTCATCCCTCAGAAGTGTTCCTCAGAACACGAGGAGCACCGTGTGACAGCTATGCAAAACGGTTGTACGAAAAACGTGCGGCAAGTATGGAATGACCAAACAATGCGCTAGTAGCGGTGATTCAGATTTTTCTCTCGAAGTAACGATGGCCCGTGATAGGGCGAATGGAACCAGAGTGAGCCAAATGGTTGTGATGCCGCGATCGAAAATACGGCATAATATTGCAAAAAAATGCTCTAGGGCCGAAAAACTCCAGACAGGTCCAAACGGCTCTAATTCCCTGGGTAGTTGCCTAACGTCCCCAGTGATTACGCCAGTCTCGCCGCTTTGGGAGAGTTATGAGGGTTGCATCAATAACATTGTATGGCCGCAATCGGAACCTGTGCCACATTGCCCCCAAATAGACACAGTCGATCGATAATTTCGTCCCGCACTCTCTGAAAGACATCACGGCGTTGTTTGGGGTGGCAGCGGGGTCGTCGGAACTCCAGTGCCGCAGTTGATGAACCTCAGGCATAATTGGAAAAAGTTTCTCTCCCACGACCCTACAGTGATGTCATGATCGAACGGCTGACAAATAAATTCCTCTACATGCTTGAATCAAATGTGCGAAAGATCCCAGTTTCTTCATCACTTCCACAGTTACAGCGTTTGAATCCAGCGGGATGTGTGCCCGCGCTTGCTCACTGGAAGTAATCTTCCTCGATTGGCTGCAACAGTGCCTATGCCATTCGGCTTCTCGTCGAATTGTCTTTGCACAGAAACAGAATCCGACGCTTCATGTTCGCTTGTACGTGCTGCTGGCGTCGGCCCACCAATACCGCTTCTCTTGAAGTTATGAGATAGGTCTCTCACAACCATACGGTGCATGTCGAAAAAGGCAACCTTGCCTTTGCGAAGCAACATCTACGGCGTCCGCCCAATCGTAGCCGATTCTCGCCCAACGACAGCATCGCGCCGGGGCCTGTCTCCAAACGCAGATTTTGGCTTGGCCCATTACCGCGATGAGGCGTCGACAAAGTAAGGGGAATAACTCTTGCTGACGGCGGAATGCTTACTGATTCACGTCGGGTGAGAGGCAAGATTTGGGAACAGTCAGACCTGCATCTCCGCAGGGGGCTGCGAAGCACGAAGCAGGAGTTAGGCAGCGGACGCTTCTTCGGAGGGCGGGGCTTTGGCTGGGTCGTTTACTTTTTTCGAACCACGACGCGCCGAGAACTCCAATGATAATTCCTGCAATGCCCGTACAAGGGCAGAAAGCTGTGATCGTGTCAACGCATCCTCGGCCAGAAGTTTCGCATAGAGGCTTGAGAACTTGTCTGCGCCGAGCAGACAGGCGCTCTCCGCCAGAGCGCCCAGTGATTGATTTAATGCTCCGGAGATCGGCTCGTTAGATGTGGATTCCTCCAGAACTGCGTAGGGGATGGTTTCGTTTACCTGAATGGCAAACATGTCACTCAGCTCCTGATATTCCTCGTCACCTATTTGTAAGGTGTCGGACACATCAAACTTGCTACGCAACACCAGGGGTTGGACGCTCAGCACCTGTTCCACCCGTTCTAACAACTGTTCCTTCTTCACTGGCTTGACGAGGATGCTATTGCAATGCAGACCTCGCGCTATCTTGGCCGTAGGGATATCGCAATGAGCCGAGAGAATGATGGCCGGAATGTCCCTCAAGCCGGGAAGCATTTTCAACTGTTGAATCAGCTCGATACCGTTTATTTCCGGCATCAGATAATCCGTGATGACGAGATGGATGTTGCATAGCGTAGGGAGCAACTCCAGCGCCTCTTTACCGTTATTGACGACAACCGTTTGATAACCGGCTTTTTGGAGCAGCCCCTCGACCAATTTCGCGCATACAATATTGTCTTCCACGATCATAATGGTCACAGGAAACTCCACTCGAACGTTGATTGAAACGGACTAGGCACAAAAGTGCGACAGATCGTTATCGGATAAATATCGTGTAAAGTTGAGGGCCATTGAAGGCTGGGAACACTAGAGATCGCACCAACCAGCCATCCTCTATTCACTTGATATATAAGATATTTTTTCTCTAATCATGCCGTCTAACTTGGTCATCTACCTTGCAGCGGCTTCAATTCTCCGGCAGACTGCAATAAAATCCAGAGACGATTTTCAAGGGTATACGTGTGCGCAATGAATGAACCTTTAACAGAACAGGGTCCCAGTATTTCGATCAACGACGGATGAAGCGGAAAAGAAAATAATTCGGCTTCCATCTCGCTTCCACGCGGAGTCGGTGGCCGCTCTTCCAGTGCGCAAGTTCGCTGATCGTGGCGTCGAGATCGAGAAACAGCATGCCAATCGTCCCTCCAACTTCCATGTCAAGATTGGTGACAACCGCTTCGCTCACCCGCCCGTCCACCCTCACCATTCGGCACCTCTCAGAGCCGTGATTCGCCCGGTGTCATGCCGTGATCCTGAGTAACGGCGCGCCGTGGACGGCGCTCTGCGTCAATCGCCTTTCTCGATCCCGCGTTCCACTGGTCGCGGGGAATCCGCTGACGTCAACCGGACGTGGAGGTGGTCAGGATCATTCTTCGGGAGCATGTCTGCCACATAGACGCCCTGCAGACTCTTCAGGTTCGTGTCGTTGGTGGCCAGTGTGGAGATCTCTAAGAGGGCCTCGACGTGGAGTGGCCGCTTGCTCGCGATCATGTCCTGCCAGAAAGGCAACTCTCGTGCGGCCACCTCCAGCATGACTCGATGCCCGCCAGGGATCAATTGAACCCCACGGACCGTGGCGTCTCGCATCACGTCATTCACGATAATCATGGTTCGAGCGCTCCCATTGCCTCACCGGCGATCAATTGAGGACCGTAGAACCCACGACGGCCCTGTCATCGAGGGGTTATTGGTCGGCGAAAACGATACGCTTTTTGTCTCACGGCTGCAACTGTGTCACCCGTGATCGTTACCTGCTCGACGCGTGGAACCATGCTTCCGCACTGGGTTTTCGTCCTGACGGTAGCCCTGACGAATGTCCACAATTGATTGACCATTTCGTTCGGTCACAATATGACGGGTACAGGTATCCAGTAGAAGGACGCATGGGATCACGAATCACAGGCACGGAGAGGGTGTTTCGGCTGGGACCGCAACCAACACTGACCTTGCGCGAGCGGCTCATCCTGGACGGGCTATGGTCCGGGAAGAGCACGAATCAAATCGCGGAACAGCTCGGCCTGTCCCTGAATTCTATCAAAGCGGTGCGTCACCGCCTATTGAGGAAGTATCAGGCGTCCAATGCGGCGCAGCTCGTACGAGCCGCCCTCGCGCATGGCGATCTCACTGTGGTCTAGCTGCCCCTCCTCCACACGTTATCGCCCCTCTCCACGTAATTATATTTGTGGGCAATATCCATTCTCAGAGTCCTATTCGACCAGACATCGAATTTCTGCGAGTCACTTTAGCGTCGCTGGAAATCCGTAGTTTGTTCCAACTCCTCCGTGTCGCTCTCACGCGACGTGCTCAACGCGTACCCTGTCATCGGAAAACCACAAGCATCGCAAGTCACGGTTGGTGCACCACTGGGAATCAACATGACCTGACGGCACAGATGGCAAGCTCGAATTTTCATACGCCTCCTTTTGAGTCAGTGTGTCCGTTGTGTGTCCGCAAGCACCCTGGTCCCAAGTTTCTCAATGGCGGTAACTGCTAACCTCGCCACGTTGCGGGCAAACTTGACAAACTCCCTGTACCGTTTTATTAACATCGCACCCTGCTCTAGCCTAACGAGCACTACCTATTCGAGGTCATGATTCGTTATTTTGCATAAGGATACATCATCCTCGTTCGTCACTTCGTTGGTTTGTCAACAGCCTGCTAGTATTGAGTGAGTATGCTTCCGATGGGAGTCTTACTCGCTGAAACGTGTGTTCTGGCTGTGCTGAGCTTTCGTCGGCACATCGTGGTCCTGGTGCCGACGAACCTGCTCCGCCGCATCGTGTTGTCCGGCCAATGTCAGTGCACCGATGAGATTCTTGGTGAGGCGTGGATGATCCTGCGCATACGGGTCACCCAAGCGAAAACTGGCAATCGCGTCATCATAGCGCCTCAATGCAACGTAGGTTTGCCCAAGGTTGTTGGCCAGGGCAGGATGCTCCGGCTTGATGGAGTAGGCGGTTTGAAATGCGGCAAGAGCATCGGGATACCGTTCCTGAACATAGGCAACAATGCCCAGCCACGCATAGGCGCGCCAATCTTGCGGATTCAGAGTTAGGGCTCGGCGAAACGCCTTCTGGGCATCTTCCAACCGGCCAAGACTCGCCAACGCTCGCCCCTCCCCGTCGAACGCCGCAGCAGAAATCGGGGTTTGATCGGCCATGGCCCTGAATTCCAGAAGGGCGTCCTCGGCCAATCCCCTTTCAAGAAACAGGATGCCGCGTTTCTCTCGAACCCGTGCGCGCCCCGGGTCCAGTCGCAACGCTTTCTCGTACTGCGCCATCGCAACGGTCAAATTCCTCCCGGCCACGGATCGATCTGCAAGATGCTCATACTCATCGGCCGTCAGAAGCGGGGGTACCGGCGAGAACCCGTTCTCCGACTTCGGCGACTCAGCCCCTACGCCGATCCGTCCGGCGGTGGCGTCATGATGACTCCGCGGAGGAGGCGCTTGCCCCGCGCACCCGCACACCACACCTGTCAGAGCTATGGCAAGATACCATGCAGGATGACGACGACTATTCATCACAACCGTTATCGGCGGCCGGCGCATAGACTTAACCCGGACTATTCATGAATGCCGTCGCGAGGCGTTCGAGACCGAAGTCCGCCGGGGCTCTTCGCAAGTAAGGCCGATGCAGGCGTACTTGCAGTCCGTCGAGGAGGCCGAACGAGAACAGCCCCGCCGGGCGAGAGGATCGGACGACGGAACAGGTATTTATGAATAGTCCGGGTCAAGGCGGTATGACATCGAAGAATTCGGAGGGACGGTTTGGGCCGTATCAGGGAGCGACCGCATCGCTGAG